>JBEGWB010000140.1:0-5722 GCA_041178065.1 Pseudomonadota bacterium
GAAGCGCAACAACATCACCGTTGAAGAGGTCGGCATCCTGTCCGCCGAGAAGCTGCACGCGAATGCGAAGAGCGGCGAATACGTCCAGACGGCCTCGGGGCAGTGGCAACGCAAGTAAGCCGGGGCCCCGGTCGTGAAAAAAGCTACCGGGGCCATTGCAAGTTTTACGCAGTCGAGCCACTAAACCCGACACCTGATCTCGCTTAACTCTGTCGACCGTTCACTCGTCACGCTTCCACTCTTCACTCTTTCACCCTTTCACTCTTTCACTCTTTCTTCACGCCTGCTCCCAGGCCTCGCCACGCTGCGCCTGCAGCTGGCCTTCAGCTCATCCGCCGACACTCCTCGGCACACTGGCGGCAGGCGCGTGCGCATTGCTGGCAGTGCTCGTCGTCGTACTGCGCGCAGATGGCAGCGCAGCGCTCGCAGACATCGGCGCAGAGCTTGCACAGCTGCGCGGCAAACTCGCTGCCGCGCGACATTATTTGGGCGGCCAGGCGACACAGCGCCGCACAGTCGAGGTCGATGCGGATGCAGTCGACCATATGTGCAACATGGCTTTCGTTGAGGCAGGAAGCCGCACAGTGATCACAGGCGGCGGCGCAGGCATAACAGGCTTCGATGCAGGCGAGGTATCGGGAATGTGGCACGGCGCTTCCTCCAGGGGTCAGGGAGCTGAATGAGCTGCAAGAAGCGGACCCGAGAGCCAGGGCCAGGCACAGAGCCGGGGCAGAGCGACATGCACGCCGATTGGACTCACTTACGCTGTATGACGGTTTAAACCAGCATTGAAGCCTTAAATGACTGGAATACCAGTCATTCTGGCCTCGTGAGCCGCGCGCCTCAGGCCGAGGTACGAACGCGCGTCAGTTGGCTGGCATCGATCCCCCGGCCTATGGAGCAGCTTCTCCGAACCCCGCTGGCTCCCCGTGGTTTTAACGACTGAAATAGCTGTCACCAAATGCTTTAATGTCGAATCAAGCAGTCACCCGTCGATCCCGCTGATGCCACGAATACGCAGCTATTCCCGCTACACCCGCGAGGCTTTGTCCCTGTTGGGCAAGCAGATAAAGGTCGCGCGCAAGGAACGCAAATGGAGTGCCCAGGAGCTGGCGATGCGCGCCGGTATTGCCCGGGACACGCTGCAGCACATCGAAAATGGCGACGCGGGTTCCGCGATCGGGCTCGTGTTCGAAGTCGCCGCGCTGGTTGGCGTGCCCCTGTTTTTCGATGATCAAAGCACTGCGCCCATGCTGCGTGAACGTGCCCGCGTCGAGGACAAGCTGGCCTTGTTGCCGAAGTCCATTCGTCCGAAGCGTTACGAGGTGAAGGATGACTTCTGAGCCCGGGTACCGGGAAAGCTATGTGTGGTTCTGGCCGCCCGGAGCGACTGCGCCGGTGGCAGCGGGCCGCTTCGCGTACTACGGTGGGCCCCTGCAGTTCAACTATGGCCAGCGCTACCTGGAACGGCCGCAAGCCACTGCGCTGTATGCACCGGAGTTGCCTCTGCGTGCCGGCCGCCTGCCGCTACTGAAGGACCTGACGATGCCTGGCTGCCTGCGCGACGCCGCGCCGCAGGACTGGGGCCGCCGCGTATTGATCAACCGCAAGCTGGGTCTGAAAGGCGCACCGACTGCCGCCCTCGAACTGCCTGAGCTCGGCTACTTCCTCGAGTCCGGCTCCGACCGCATCGGTGCGCTGGATTTCCAGGCCTCGCCAACCGAGTACGTGCCGCGTCTCGTCGGCGCCGCGACGCTCGACGAACTCCTCGCTTCAGCCGAGCGTGTTGAACGCGGCGTACCGCTGAGCCCCGATCTCGACTACGCGCTGCGCTATGGCAGTTCGATTGGTGGCGCCCGGCCGAAGGCCCTGTTCGACACGCCGGAGGCCAGCGCGAAACTGATCGCCAAGTTCCCCGGCAACAGCGACCTTTATAGTGTCGTCAAAGCCGAATTCATCGCGATGCGGCTCGCCACACTGGCCGGCCTGCAGGTTGCACCGGTACGTCTCGCGCACGCGGCCGGCAAGGACGTATTGCTGGTCGAGCGGTTCGATCGCATCAAGTCAGGCGACGGCTGGCAACGCCGCGCAGTGGTCTCGGCAATGACGCTGTTCGAACTCAATGACCTGCAGGCGCGTTACGCCAGTTACGAGGATTTCGCCGAACTCGTGCGCCACCGCTTCACCGACGCCGTCGCGACGCTGCGCGAACTGTTTGCACGCCTGGTATTCAACATCCTGTGCGGCAACACCGCCGACCACGCGCGCAACCACTCCGCATTCTGGGACGGCACGATGCTGGCGCTGACGCCGGCCTACGACATATGCCCGCAAGCGCGCAGCGCCAACGCGGCCTCACAGGCAATGCTGATTACCGGTAATGACAACCTGAGTCGGCTGTCCACGTGCCTGAAGGCGGCACATCACTTTTTGCTGGCGGAAACCGAAGCGCTCGCAATCATCGAGCGGCAGCTGCAGGTGATTGCTGAACATTGGCGCGAGCTATGCGAGGAAGTCGGGCTCAGTGCGACCGATCGGGCCTTGCTGTGGGGACGTGCCTTCCTCAATCCATTTGCCTTCGAGGATCTCGGCGGCGATGCAGCGCGGCTGCGCGCGCTGGCGCTGGATCTGCGCAAGCCGCGCGCACTGAAGCAGTTGAGCTTGCTGTAAGCGTGCCGGTGCCGTCACCTGCCGACCAGGGCGGTACTTCGGGCATAATCATTTTCAACCCGCAATTTAGTCTTTGTCATGGAACGCACAATCACCGGTTTTCACCAGGACGAGCATCACGACTGGGTCGCCGAGCTTGACTGTTACCACAACCAGCACGCGCGCCATAAGCCGCCCTTTTTCAATCGACCCTGGACACAAACCGAAACTGGACGCGCGGCCATGCTCGGCACGCAACTCGATCGCCTGCGTTGCGACAAGCTCGAATTTCCCGAGGGCCTGCAGGAATACAAGCGCACGCCACTCTTCACGGAAACGACGATTCCGCCTGGCTTGCTGCGCGATCACACGACGAAGGCAGGCGTGTGGGGCTTGATCCAGGTGGAGGAGGGGACGCTTCTGTACAGCGTCAGCTACCCGGAAGAGCGCAGCTATATGCTGTCGGAAGCAAGTCCGGGGGTTGTCGTGCCTAGCATGAAGCATCATGTGCAGGCGCAGGGGAAGGTCAGGTTTTATGTGGCTTTTTACCGGCGGATCGCCGCAACTGATGAGGACCGGGGCCCATGACGACGACTGGTGAGCAGGGCCAATGACTATAACCGTGAGCAACCAGTCAGATTTCCGCGTTCCTGTTCACAGGCATTTGCGACCGCGGTTGTTAGGCAGGACGCTCTGGGCTAGCATCGTGCCACTAGACATCCGCTGTGCCGTGCCGAATTCGTTCGCTTCGTAGTTACCTGAACCACAAAAAGGTCTCCCTCCCTTGATCCAGGCCCTCCTGATTTTTGCTGCAGTGCTGCAGGCCGTGGCTGTTAGCTATGGACTGGTGCTGCTGTATCGCCGCAACGGGGCCGAGGGTGCCTGGTTGTTCCTGCTCGGCGCAATGCTGTCGATGCTCGCGTGGCGCACAGTCGTGGCGCTGGAAATCGATGCTCCGGCTTACTTCAACCCCGCCATCGCGATCTGGGGTTCGTCGTGCACGCTCGGCGCGATGTTCCTGTTCGGCCGCGAAGTGGGACGGCGTGCGCGGGTGGAAGCGGAACGCGACAACCTGCTGACAAGCGAGCGCACCGCGCGCAGCGAGGCCGAGCGCGCCAACCGCCTGAAGGACGAGTTCCTCGCCACCCTGTCACACGAACTGCGCACACCACTGGCCGTGATCCTCGGGTGGTGCACCATTCTTGAAAAGTCGAAGGGCAACGAGGCTGATCTCGAGCGTGGTCTGCAAACTATCGAGCGTAATGCGCGCATCCAGACGCGTCTCGTCGACGACATGCTCGATGTCACCCGCATTCGCGCCGGCACGCTGCACCTGGAGCTCGTGCCGCTGCCGCTGGAGCAGCCGGTACGCGCCGCGATGGAAGACATACGTCCGCAAGCCGAGGCAAGGGGGCTTACGGTACAGTTGCACTGCGAGCAAAGCGCTACAGTCAGTGGCGATAGCGCGCGCCTTCAGCACCTGGTGTCGAATCTTCTGGTCAACGCCGTGAAGTTCACGCCGAAGGGCGGCGCCATCGCACTGACGATTCGCGCGGTGCAGGGGCAGGCAGAACTTGACGTCAGCGATACCGGCGAAGGCATTAGCGCCGATTTCCTCCCGCACCTGTTCGAACGCTTCC
Source organism: Pseudomonadota bacterium (assembly GCA_041178065.1). Lineage (GTDB taxonomy): Bacteria > Pseudomonadota > Gammaproteobacteria > Pseudomonadales > Pseudohongiellaceae > CAILUG01. The sequence continues at coordinate 4,290 of JBEGWB010000140.1, forward strand.
AGCAACAGGACAGCAGCAACCGGCGCAAGCACGGTGGCCTCGGCCTCGGCCTGTCGATCGGCGCCGACCTCGTGCGCTTGCATGGCGGCAGCATCAGCGCCTACAGCGCCGGGCCCGGCAGGGGCGCCAGATTCACCGTCAGAATGCCGCTCACCACCGCCGCGACTGCGCCACAGGCGCCAGTCTATGTCGAGCCGCAGCCGCTGGAACTGACGATGCGCAAGCACCTCGTCGGAATGAACATTGTCGTCATCGACGACGAAGAAGACGTACGCGCGACGGTCGCCAGGCTTCTGGTGCAAATCGGCGCCGATGTCGTCGTGCTCGACGCCGGCACCACGATCGAGGAAGTGTTGCGGCGCAAACGGCCCGACCTGCTGCTGATCGACATTGGCATGCCAGACGAGGACGGATATACGCTGATCCGCCGGATTCGGAAATTGTCCGCCGACAGTGGTGGCGATACACCGGCAATCTCGCTGACCGCGTTCGCGCGTGAAGAAGATCGCGTGCGTGCCCTGGCCGCCGGCTTCCAGGAACATCTGACGAAGCCCGTCGACCTGCCACGCCTGACGAACGCAATCCTCAGCACGGTCAGGTTCTCGCGCAGCAAGGCAGTACTCGAATAATGAAGCTCGCCCTGATTCTTGGAGACCAGCTCAGCCTGTCGATTTCCAGCCTGCAGCACCTTAACAAGGACAGCGACGTCGTGCTGATGGCCGAAGTGGGCCAGGAGGCAACCTACGTTGCGCACCATAAGCAGAAGATTGCGCTGATCTTCAGTGCGATGCGGCACTTCGCCGAAGCCTTGCGCGACGCGGGCTGGCAGGTGCACTACCACTACTACGACGAGAACCGCCCCACAGAGACGCTGCTCGACGTGGCCTGCGCCTGCACCGCGCAGTACAGGCCCGCGCAGCTCGTCGTCACCGAGTGTGGCGAATCGCGGCTTCACGTCCAGATGACGGAGCAGTGGCAGCAGCGGCTCGGTATTCCCTTACTGGTGTTGAGCGACGCGCGCTTCTTCTGTAGCAAAGCGGAGTTTGCGCAGTGGGCCGAGGGGCGCAAGCAACTGCGCATGGAATACTTCTACCGCGACATGCGGCGTAAAAGTCGTTTGCTGATGGAGCAGGCAGAGCCGGCGGGTGGCCAGTGGAATTTCGACAGCGACAATCGCAAGGCCTATCGCGGCGAGCCGCCGCTGCCATCGAGACCGGTATTCGAGCGCGATGACATCGACCGCGAGGTTCTGGCGCTGGTCGAGCGTTGCTTCGGCACGCATCCGGGCACGCTCCACGTTTTCAACTGGCCCACGACACGCGCGCAGGCTCTGGTTGCGCTCGACGCCTTTATCGGCGGGCAGCTCGCCGCATTCGGCGACTACCAGGATGCGATGCAGCAGTCCGAACATTTCATGTTTCATAGCCTGCTAT
>JBEGWB010000141.1:0-10960 GCA_041178065.1 Pseudomonadota bacterium
TGAGGTAATGCGATGAAGATCAGTGAACGCTGGCTGCGTGAATGGGTGAATCCCGCGATCGATACTGATGAGCTTGTGCGCCGTCTTTCGATGGCGGGACTCGAAGTCGACGGTAAGGAACGCGCCGCTGCGGTTGTGTCTGGCGTGGTCGTGGGTAAGGTGTTGAACGTCAGTGCACATCCCGACGCAGACAAACTGCGCGTCTGCAACGTCAGCGACGGCACGGAAGAGTTTCAGGTGGTGTGTGGCGCAAGCAACGTACGTGCTGGACTAAAGGTGCCATTCGCCAAGATTGGCGCCGCGCTGAGTCCCGAATTCAAAATCAAGAAGGCCAAGCTGCGCGGCGTTGAATCCAGCGGAATGCTGTGCTCTGCAAGTGAGCTCGGCATGGCTGAAGAGTCCGAAGGGCTGCTGGAATTGCCTGCCGACGCACCGGTTGGCGCAGATATCAACGCGTACCTGCAACTCGACGATACCTTGATCGACGTTGATCTGACGCCGAATCGCGGCGACTGTCTCAGCATCGCCGGTCTTGCGCGCGAAGTGGGTGTGTTGACACGCACAGCCGTCACCAAATTGCAGATTGACAGCGTTCCCGATCAAGTTACCGATAAATTTTCCGTTGCTATCGAAAACCCTGCTTCCTGCCCACGTTACCTCGGGCGTGTGATTCGCAACATCAACCCCGATGTAGAGACGCCGCTGTGGATGCAGGAAAAGCTGCGCCGCGGTGGATTGCGTTGTATTGACCCGGTCGTCGACGTTACCAACTATGTGCTCCTGGAACTCGGCCAACCCATGCACGCGTTTGACCATAGCAAGCTGAAAGGTGGCATCGTCGTGCGCAATGCGCGCCATGGTGAGACGCTCGTGTTACTCGATGGCAAGGACGTCGAACTGAACACTGATACGCTCGTGATTGCCGACCAGGAGAAGCTGGTTGCAATGGCTGGCGTTATGGGTGGTAAGCACAGCGCTGTGGGTCCGAAGACGACTGACATCTTTCTCGAAAGCGCGTTCTTCGCTCCGCTCGCGATCGCCGGCCGCGCGCGCAGCTACGGTATGCACACCGATGCTGCCCATCGCTATGAGCGCGGTGTGGATTTCAATCTCGCTCCCGTGGCGATGGAGCGTGCGACAGCACTGTTACTTGGCATCGTCGGCGGCCAGCCCGGTCCAGTAGTGGAGAGCAGCAAGGAGTTGCCGCAGGCTAAACCGATTACCTTGCGCCGCAAACGTATCGTGAGCCTCCTCGGCATGGAACTGCCAGAGGCCGAAGTAATCGATATCCTTGGCCGGCTGGGCCTTCAGAAGAGTGGTCAAGACCCTGAATCCTCGACGTTCAATGTGCCCTCGTGGCGCTTCGATATCAGCATCGAAGCGGACTTGATCGAAGAGCTGGCCCGCGTCCACGGCTACGACAATTTGCCAGTGCATGTGCCCGAGGCGCGTTTGCATCTGCGGCCCGATCCTGAAGGCGTCGTCCCCCTCAGAACGCTGCGCCATACACTGGTGGCGCTCGGTTATCAGGAAGTCGTCACCTATAGCTTCGTTGCACCCGAGCTCGAGCAAGCACTCAGCGCAGGTGTGGGGCAGCCAGTGGTACTGGCGAACCCCATTTCGCAGGATATGTCGGTCATGCGAACAAGCCTCTGGCCTGGGCTCGTGAAGACCCTCGTACATAACCAGAATCGTCAGCAGGCGCGCGGACGCCTGTTTGAGTCAGGCATGGTTTTTAATAAAATAAACAGTAAGATAGAGCAGACAATTAAAGTGGCTTGTCTCATTTCGGGCGGGGCAATGCCGGAGCAATGGGGCGCTAATGCCAGAGCTACAGACTTTTTTGATTTGAAAGGCGATGCCGAGGCCTTGCTCAACCTCTGTCATCAACCACAGGCCTTTCGCTTTGTGACTGCGGAACACGCGGCGCTCCAGAAAGGGCAGACCGCCCAGATCCTTCGTGGTACGGAGCCCGTCGGCTGGCTGGGCGCACTTTCTCCAAGATTGCTGCAGGCACTTGATATAGTTGGAAAAGTTTTCGTTCTCGAAATTGACTATGCGATCCTCAAGGAAGCCATGGTCCCGGCAGTAGCCGAACTCTCACGCTTCCCCTCCGTGCGCCGGGATCTCGCTATATTGATCGATTCTGCCGTTAGTGCGGAGGCCGTGCGCGTAACCCTCGAAGAAGCCGCCGGAAATGGTCTTCAGGACTTGCAACTCTTTGATTTGTATCAGGGAGAGAACATCCAAAAAGGTAAAAAAAGTCTTGCTTTGGGCTTGACCTTCCAGCATCCTTCGCGCACTCTTATGGATGCCGATATTAATCCCATAATTGATAGATGTATCAAGGCTCTACAAGCTAAATTTAATGCTGAATTAAGATAGCGTTCGCACCACGAATCCCGTTAATTGCGCCTCCCCAGGGCGTCCTGTGAAGGTTCTGATAAGGCCCCGAGGCCGGGAAGCAAGCTAGTGAAGGATGCGGATATGACGAATGGCGCGTTGACGAAAGCTGAGATGGCAGAGCGGCTTTTCGAGGAGATGGGTCTCAACAAACGCGAAGCCAAGGAGCTGGTAGAACAGTTTTTCGAGGAAGTCAGGAAGGCACTGGAAGCCAACGAGCAGGTAAAGCTTTCCGGTTTTGGAAACTTCGATCTGCGTGACAAACGCCAGCGTCCCGGCCGCAACCCCAAAACCGGTGAAGAAATTCCGATTCAGGCCCGCAGGGTGGTTACATTCAGACCGGGTCAGAAACTGAAAGCTAAGGTAGAAAGCTATGCTGGAACCAAGTCATAACGCTGAGTTGCCCGAGATTCCTGCCAAACGCTATTTCACTATTGGTGAAGTGAGTGAGTTGTGCGAAGTAAAGCCGCATGTATTGCGCTACTGGGAGCAAGAGTTCACCCAGCTCAAACCAGTCAAGCGTCGCGGAAATCGCCGCTATTACCAGCGGCAGGACGTGATTCTGATCCGTCAGATCCGGACCCTGTTATACGAGCAAGGTTTTACTATCGGCGGTGCTCGTCAGCGCATGGCCGGCCAGAATGTTCCTGAGCTGGTAGTCGACACGGCAGCAAAGCCCTCTGTCAATCTCAACGTGATCAGGGAATTGATCGAGGAAGTCGAAGAGGCCCTGGGCTATCTGGCTTGATCCGCCAGTCAAGTTTCATCGGAGTGTAGCGCAGCTTGGTAGCGCACTTGCCTGGGGGGCAAGTGGTCGTGGGTTCAAATCCCGCCACTCCGACCAATCTACAAGGGCACACGGATAGTGCCTATTGATTGAACAAAACCCGAACAAAAACCCCTGCGCCCACGATACAAATGCAATCAGGTCGTGCTGGCAACTACTGCCTATTCGAAGGCGCGTCGCGGCACCGGGTGAGTCGACCGCGGAAATGACGTTCGATTTCGTGCAACGTCTCCGGCATCTTCGGCACCAGAACTGAGAAGGCGAATCCCAGAGCCAACTTGTCCCACGCATCCATGCCTCGTTGTATCTCTTAGAGCGCGTGCAACTCGCCAATCTGTTCCTCCGGAATCGCTGCTCGCCGCCGGCGTCGTCGATCGGCCTTAATCAACCTGGAAAGATCCTTCGACATCGGTGGCTTTTTGGTTTTCCTTGGTCTTCACGCCTGAGCCTGAGTCAGTACCAGTGCCAGTAGCGGTTTCGGCGTAGTTCGTTTGCGGGTCATCCATCCAAAGCATTCAGCGATCTTGAGTATTCGTCGATTGCGTGCTTGTTGTCGCGGGTCGTTATTACGGGTGCGCATTTTCTGCGAATAGAAATAGTTTTAAAAAGGATGTTGGCTGCAGGAAAGGCGCTACTTTAGTGTTCGACCAATCGTTCACGAACGGTATTTAATTTATTTGCTATTATTGTGCCATCAAACAAACGAAATAGAATTTGAATTAACTCCCACCAAAACAGAGGTCCTTATGGAAGAGGCACTAAAGAAACTGATTTCGCTCAATTCCTGGTTCATCTCGCTTCAAATCCTTACGCTCGTCGCCTTAATCGGCGGTGCTGGCATTTTCTATCACAACTTGCAGGATATAAAGAAAAGACTCGCAAACGCGAGCTCGGGTGCGTCAAGCACTCCAAATATTTCGGTGAATGCCATGACAATACGCGCGGCGGCCCTTTTTCTATTTTGCGCTTCATTTCCTGTCACCGCGCAAGTCACGCAGCCTGGAACTGGAGGGATTTCAGGCGAGGAGAAAAGATTCGAAATTACCGGCGACGAACAGGCCGCCATAGGTAGTCGCTTAGCTATCCAAATTTGCCAGCCAGCGTTCGAGCGTGATGCCATGGCTGTTCATGGTCAGGAACTCCTCGATACCTACCGTGATTGGCTGGCTCCTTATGGAATGGCGAATGGTGCGCTCGCGCCATTTACAGCGTCGCTTCCCCTTAGCGGTATACCGATGGAAGCTCAGATTTCGTTTCAGCGAAAGGCGTTTCAAGAGGCGATGCGAAACGTCGCAGCAGAGCATAAGGAGTTCGTGGAGGCATTGATCCATTCAACTGAACTCAAGCAGCAATACAGCAAATCCACGGATCAACACGTGCGCGATTGAGCTGATGCACAATCCTAGCTACCGCTCGGCGTAGGCCTTACCGAGCTGCTGGCCGCGCCCATGACCAAACTGTGTGTGCGGCTTCGCTAGCATATAGCTGGCGTCAAGCCATGCGCCTACTGGCGGCGGCGAGGGACGCTGCTAGTGACCGGAGCTGTGACCAAGTAAGGCTCCAGCTCCTGTTTCACGTGCCCTCCATTTATCCTTGGCTGAGCTTGCCTAGGAAACTATCTTATCGAAGGGCTGAGGACGTAATTCAACAAAAGCCGCCAAATGTCTCAATGACAGATAGCCGTTGTTCAAATCGTTTTAAAAAAAGGATGTGTTTTTGTTCAATAATCCCTGGAGGCAAGTGATCGTGGGTTCAAATCCCGCCGGTCCGACCATATCCCCGAAAAAGTCGTTCCTTGCAGGGCTTTTTTTGTGCGTGTAGAAAATTGGGCCTTCATGTCAGGCATAAAAAACCCGCCAGATGGCGGGTTTTTTATTACTTAGTTTACGATTAGCGCTGACGCTGGGTTTCAATCGTCACGCTTACATCTGCTTCAATGCGGCGGTTACGCGCCTTGTTCGCTGGCGAATCATTTTCGACGACTGGGCGCTCTTCGCCGAAGCCGACGGCGGTGAGACGCGAGGCCGGGATATCGTGCTCGTTAACCAGGCGATCACGTACAGCATTGGCGCGACGTTCGGACAGGCCCTGGTTGTATTCGTTCGTACCATCGCTGTCGGTATGGCCTTCGATTACAACGCTGGTATTGCTGTAGGTTTCCATGAATTCGGCGAAGGTTTCGATTTCGTCATAGAACTCGGGCTTGACGACCGACTGGTCGAAATCGAAGTTAACGAGCAGATCCTGACGTCTCTGCGCTTCTTCGAGGATTGGGCAGCCATTGGCATCGACCGCCAGGTTTCGCGGCGTGTTGGCGCAACGGTCACGGGAATCGGAAACGCCATCGCCATCACTGTCTGGATCTGCAGCAACCGCAGGAGCTGGAGCAGGGGCGGGCGCAGCTGAAACCGGTGCTACGGCGCGGGATTTTGGACCGAAGGCGTAGCCAATGCTCAGGCTGACCGTTTGATCCCAGGTCTGTACTTCCTGCACGCGGATAAGTTTTGCATCGCCACGCAGGAAGAAGTTGTCGCCAATGAAACGCTTGAAGCCTACGCCAAAGTCGAATGCCGGCTCATCGACACCCATGGCGGTCGGCATGGATTCTTTCAGACGGTAGTAGCCAAGGCCAAAGCCGATATACGGCTGCCACTGACCACTTGGCGTCAGGTGGTAGTTCGCGCCGAGACGCGTGTATTTGAGATCAGCATCACCCGGCCCCGGTTCATTGTCGGTTTCGACATTCCAGTGCTCCAGTGCGACTCCCCAGCGCTCGGAAACGGGGATTTCACCACCGAACAACCAGCCGAAGTCGTCATCCTGGTTCACTTCGCTATCGATGAACTGGTAGATCGCGCCAGTGTACAGGTTGGGTCTGGTGTCATACTCCTGAGCTTGGACAGAAGTATGCATGCAGACAAGCGTGCCTACGGTTAAGGCGAGCACTGAACGGGTTAATAGTTTGGGTTTTGTCATTGCCTATCTCCTTTGTTCTTCAATGCAGGGTGTCTGCGATTGAGGCGCCGTATTATACGTTGCTAGTCAGGCCTCAAGCCATGTAACACCTACGGTATTACCCGCAATCGATGTGGCCAGAACCCTGCGCCTTATTCGCAGGTCCCGCAGGTAGGATTCAGTAAGGTCAGGCCCTTCACAAAACTGTCACCCGATTCGAGAATGAAGCTCGAAAAGAAGTCTGGCACTGCGCCGGTGCCAGTGAATATACCCTGCACTGAGCCTGACAGCGACGCACTGCCGACTCTGCCAGTGACATCGCTCATGACAGCGGAGGTAGCTGTGACCTCTCCCTCGAATGCGGCGCGCCATATCTCACGGCCGGCATCGACGACCAGCAAGCGCCCATTGCTGACTGCCCCCTGGCCGCCGCGCAGATCGACGTCAAAGGCCATGTCAACGTCGAGCAGCGCAGCGCCACTTTCGTCGAAGCCCACAAACTGCGCATTTTGATAGGTCACGGTGCCGGCTAGGTGCGCGATGCTGGCTTGCCTGAAGCCCACCTTATCGTCCTCATTGCCAGAAACGCCCGGTATCAGCGCGCGATAGTTTTCCAGTGCGACGAGGATTGAGGAATCCCATACGCCCCAGCCAATCAGCAGAGCGCTGGACGCTTGAGTGCTTGCCGTCTCGGTCTTGGCGCTACTTGGCGCAATCCCGCGCGCACTCCTGCCATTCGAATTGCCGGTGGAGCCGGAATTAGCGCGATCGGTACTGGTACTAGCAGTATTATTATTTCCGGTGGTGGTCGAAGAGCTACCGCGGCCAGTGGTGACGTCGCTGGAATTGCCATTACTAGTGCTGGAGCTGGAATTCTCGCGGTCAGTCGTTGTATTGCTGGTATTCCCATTCGATGTGCCGGTCGTTGAGCTGCCGTGATCTGCAGTGCTGCTGCTTGAACTAACAGTGCCGCTATTTGTCCCGGAATTTACGCGATCGCTAGTCGTCGAGGAATTGCTATTGCCCGAGCTGGAGTTTCTGCGGTCGGTAGGAGGGGTTCCATTCACGCCATCAGCAGTTGCCGTATTACCCCGATCTGTTGTGGAAGTGGAGGAGCCGTTTCCATTGCTTGCCCCGGAGTTTGCGCTAGCCGTGCTCGTGCTGCCGGAATTTCCACGATCGGTGGTCGTTGAACTGGCCCCTGCGCTTCCCTTACTGCTGGCGGAGTTGCCGCGGTCTGTGCTCGCAGAGTTGCTCATGTTGGCGTTACCACTATCGATCGTAGCGTCACCGCGTGCGTTGCCTGTAGTGGCGGTGGACAAATTACCCCTGGTGCTCGGGTTATCAGAAACACCCGGATTTCCGCCATTGATGTTGCTTGTGGCGAGCTCCGCAGTGCTTCGGGAAAACAGTGCCGGGTTTACGTCAGCCTCCGGCCTGTTAGCCGCGACGCTGGCGGTGTCGCGGCTGAGTCCATTGGCATTGGCGAGATTACCGGCTGTGCCCAGGGTCGCAATGGTGGCAGTTGGGGATCGATCGCCACGGCCTGGCGCAGCGTTACTGGTGGCACCGAGCGCTGCGAAGGCGGGGGGCGGCTCCTGCGAGTTTCCAGATGGTGCATTAGTGGCGCTTGCTGGAGGGCCTGCCGCGGTAGCTGAATCAGTCTGGGTGGCGGCTGTGGCTGCTTCCTCCTCGCCTGCAAGAGTTGCGAGATTTAGCTGTGCCAGAACAGGTGGCGCTTCGACTAGTCCTAGCGGCGCGCTGCCAGCACGCGTTGCGGTGAAATCATAGTCAGCGCCAACGCCCGCGTCGATGCTGCCTTCGTTGTTGCTGATCGTCGTACCGCCTTCATATACACCAGTGAATAGCACACCGTTTTCGATTACCGCGCTTGACCGGTGCCGCGTATGCCGATGCTCGCGTAGGGGGTATGTATCCGGTAGTCGTCGGCATCCTCGTCGCCGATTGTTCCGGAGATGGTTCGAAAACTACCACGAATCATCGACATGATAGCCGCGTCCGGCGTTTCCGGATTGCCATCGAACTCATAGGTATTGAAAGCGAATTCCGTGTTGGCCTGCAACGCCAGCATCGCTGAGTCGACCATTTTGATTTTTGCGTAAGCATCAGCACTAACGATGATGGTGTCCGCTTCAAAGACATCGGATTTGCGCGTCAGGACGCGCAACGTTCTATTTGCATCGCGTGCTTCGACGTGATCTTTGACCGATATGATTTTGCCGACTGGTGTTCCCGTCTAGGCCAGCACTGGCAGGCTCATTCCAGCAAGTCCCGCCACTAGCAGGGGTGCAACAAGGAGGAGAGGGAGTGCGTCCACAACAAGAAAAGCAGCTGGTCTACGCATAAGCAATCGCTGTTTTTGTTAGTCGTGGCATCAGAGAAGATGCGACATTGAGTGCTCGCACGACTTCTGGACTGCACGATTATAATCAGAATTGGCAGCTTCAGGAGTTTTTCCCTTTGATAATGCCAACTACATCAACTCAGTCCTTTAACAAGTTTGCAACGTCAAAAGAGCCGCATGCTGAATTGCGTCCCGGTCATGGTTTTCACTGTTGGTCGTATCACTTGTTCCATTTCCGCAGGTAGCGCTACCAGCGCATAAATTGACTTATCGTCGCGCAGGACCTTGAGCGTCGAAGTCAGCTTATGCCCTTCATCGTCGAATATTTCGAATGCGTCGGTCGATACAGGGGTATGCGTCAGTGGAGCTTCGAGCAGGAACAGCAACTTTTTCTGTTTGCCGCGATAGTGCATTCGCGCGACGATTTCCTGTCCGGTATAACAACCTTTCGTGAAGCTGATGAACCCGTGCCGGTCTAGATGCAGTTCCTGGGGAGTATATTTTTCCACGTCATCGGGAACAAAGGGGTAGATCCCTGACAACAGGCTGGTAAAAATCCAGTCCTCGGGAGTGCCAGCGGTAGGGTTTGCCGCACCTGCTCGGGGCTCGTGGCCGTAAATCAGATACTGCTGATGCTTCTGGCTCAGCGTGCAGATCCAGCCTGAAGGGAGGCTCGCGCATTCTCCGTCATTTGGTAGCAAGGCATGTTCGGAAAGTGTACGTGCTGCAGCATCGCCTACGATGCCCACGCATACAGAGTCGTCCGGTGCAAACTGGCGAAATTCGCATTTGTAGAAAGGAAGGTACTTTTTCAGCGTCGCGGCCAGAACAGCGCCAAGACCCTTGTTCATCACAAGATAGAACACGGCGCTGTGGCGCACGAGCACGAAAGTTGCGAGGACGCGCCCCTTGTTGTTGCACAGGGCTCCGCGGGCGTAGCCCGGGTCCGTTATGGCATCGACGTCGCAGGTGACTTGCCCTTGCAGCAGTTTGACCGCATCGGGGCCGCTGACAGTGATGAGGTCAAGATTATCTGGAGGCAGATAAAAAGTGTGCATGGATAAGGAGTCCGTACGGATAAACTGCGCGTTGTTTAACTGAATTATAGGACCAGCCCGTGAGTGATACCAAAAGCTCGTTTTCACCGGAGGACCTGAAGCGCCTCTACTGGCACAGCAGACGTGGAATGCTGGAGCTCGATTTATTACTGGTGCCTTTCGCCGAAAACTGCCTGTCGGGGCTGAGCGCCGACGAACTGGAGATGTATCGCGAATTGTTGCGCGAAGAAGATCAGGATCTTTTCATGTGGCTCGCGCGCAGATGTGATGCGCCATCGCCACGCCTGCAGCAAATCATTGAAAAAATCCTGCAGGCGAAGGCTCAGGAGCGTGGCTGATAGTTCGGCGGCGCCAGCACAGTATCCTTCGCGACGGCTGCCGGCTCTGGGTAGTCCAGGCTGTAATGCAGCCCGCGGCTTTCCTTGCGGCTGATAGCCGAATGGATGATCAATTCGGCCACGCCAGCGAGGTTGCGCAGTTCAAGCAGAGGCGTACTGACGCGGTAGTTGCGGTAGTACTCGTGGATCTCGCTGCGCAATAATTCGATTCTGTGCTTCGCGCGTTGCAGGCGCTTGTCGGTTCGGACGATACCGACATAATCCCACATGAAGCGCCTGATCTCGTCCCAGTTGTGTGCGATGACCACGTCTTCATCCGAGTCGGTTACCTGGCTGTCGTCCCACAGCGGCAATCCGGTCGCGATTGTCGTCTTGTCCAGATTGCCTGCGATGTGTTCCGCAGCCGAAAAGGCAAATACGAAACATTCGAGCAGGGAGTTGCTCGCCATGCGGTTTGCCCCGTGCAGTCCTGTGAAACTGGTTTCTCCTATCGCGTACAGATTCGGAATGTCGGTCTGCCCGTTACGATCGACCATGACGCCTCCGCAGCTGTAGTGCGCCGCAGGGACGACCGGGATCAATTGCGTGCTGATGTCGATACCAAGCGCGAGGCAGCGCTCATAGATTGTCGGGAAGTGCTGCAGGATGAATTCCTTCGGCTTGTGCGTGATATCGAGGAATACACAGTCATGGCCGGCTTTTTTCATCTCGGCATCGATCGCACGCGCCACGATGTCGCGCGGCGCGAGTTCGGCACGCGGGTCGTAATCGGGCATGAAGCGATAGCCGTCAGGCAAGCGTAGCAGGGCGCCTTCACCGCGTAGTGCCTCGGTGATCAGGAAAGTGCGATCCTGCGGGTGATAAAGACAGGTGGGGTGGAACTGGTTGAATTCCATGTTTGCGACGCGGCAGCCCGCGCGCCAGGCCATGGCGATGCCGTCGCCGCTCGCGCCATCCGGGTTCGATGTATAAAGATATGCCTTGCTTGCGCCGCCTGTCGCGAGCACTGTGAAGCCCGCGGCGAAGGTCGAGATCTTGCCGCTGTCTTCCTGCA
>JBEGWB010000142.1:0-23475 GCA_041178065.1 Pseudomonadota bacterium
GGCCAATGGCACGGCCGACGACGGTGTTGCAACCTATCTGTTCAACGCGCTGGATAACGGTGTCGCCACGCTCCAGTACGAGGACAATCTTGCCGACACCGCGAAGAACTTCGGCGTTACGGCCGGCAGCATCACCGAGTCTGCCTTCTTCGACCCGAACATGAATCTTGGCAGTTGCCTGTTCCGCATCACGCACGCCAGCGCCAACGGCAGTACTTGCCAGCCGAACAGCGTCACGCTCAGTGTCTATGATCCGGCTGGCAACCTGGTGACGGGCTATGCTGGCGCGGTTTCGCTGAGCGCCGGCGCCGTCACGCCCGGCAATGGCGACTGGGGGCAGGGCGACGCCGTCGGCGGCACCTTCAACAACGGCACCGCGAACGATGGCGCGGCGACGTACAGCTTCGTCGCGGGCGATCTCGGACAGGTTACCTTTACCTTCAGCAAGACCACGGCGAGCAGCGTCAACTTCAATGCCACTGCGGCCGGCATCAGCGTCGATGCGGGCTACGACGCCAACCTCGTGCTGACCAGTTGCCTGTTCCGCATCGCACACGACACCGCCGGCGATGTCTGCACACCCGAGGCGATCACCGTTACCGTCGTCAACGGCACTGGCGTGACGCAGACCGGGTATGTCGGCACGATGAACCTGACGACGTCGACCGCGACTGGCGACTGGTCCAAAACCACGGCACTGGGCACGCTCAACAACACCGGGTCCGGCGCCGCCAGTTATGCCTTCCACGACGACGACAACGGTGTCGCTGTTCTCTATCTCGCGCACCACGCGACCAGCGCCGGTGTCGACATTGCGCTGAACTCCGGCAGTTTCCAGGAAGATGCGGCCTACGATCCGGCACTGGTCGTCGCCGCCTGCACGATCCGCTTCACGCTGGCGAGCGCGAGTACCACGACCTGCAGCACCACCACGGTCACGCTCGGCGTCTACAACAGCGGCGGCACGTTGGCGGTGGACTACACCGGCGAAGTGACGCTGTCGACGAGCACGAGTCATGGCACCTGGCTGTCGCGCGTCGGCTTCGGCACGCTGCTCGACACCACGCCCGGCAATGGCACCGGCACGTATACCTTCGATACGGCCGACAACGGCGATGTCGAGCTCGTGTTCACCAGCGACGACATCGAACACCTCAACTTCAACGCCGTGGCAAACAGCGGCGCGATCACGGTCGACACCTTCGACGGTCCCGATGCCGGCACCGATCCGGACTACGATCCCGACCTCAATGTCACCGGATGCCTGCCGGTAGTATTCGACGATGCCTGTTATGTAAACCAGAACCAGGCCAATGCGATCTCACTACCGGCGAGCGCGGCCACGCAGGGCTCGCGCATGGTGCTGATGTATGTCGGCAGTACCTCGAACACCAGCGCCACCGCGGCAACGATCGAAGGCGTGCCGATGACCTTGCTGCGGACCCAGTCGCAAGTATCCGGCGCCGGCACGCGCCTGCAGGTCTACGCAATCCTCGATGCCAACCTGCCCGCCGCGGCGGGTGACTACGACGCCGCCTTCACCGGGTCGGCGAACAGTCCGGCGATGTGCATCGTCGCGCTCGAGGGCGTCGCGCAGCAGTTCCCGCTCGAAGCGACGCCCGCCGCCGATGGGCAGTTGAACGGCACCAGCCAGGCCACGACCGATCCGATCCTGACTGCACTCACCACCGACGAGAACAACTCGATCATCATCGGCGTAGCCCTTAACAGCCAGGGCGGCACCACCTATTCGTCGAACCTCGCAACCGGACTGTGGCAGGCCGGACCCACGGATCCGGTGGGCGCCGACTGGGCTGGCTTCCACGGTTATCAGCTCACGGCCGGCAGCATCAGCGTGCAGTCTGACGCCAGCATCACGCCCAATCGCCAGGTGCAGATCGCACTCGCGGTCGGCCCCTTTGTCACTGGCCCGCCCGCCGTCACCGGCTATGTGCCGGTAATGCTGTACGAAACCTTTTCCGGCAACATCAACTACCGAACGGTCGGCAATACCCTGAGGGCCGAGGCGAATAGCGGCGACGCCTGCGCGATGTTGCCGCTCGGTACCGGCTCCACGGCCACACTATCGCTGCCGGCGGGTTCGACCGTCATGGCGGCCTACGTGTACTGGGCCGGGTCGGGCTTCGAAGCCAACGCCGATGCCGACGTGACCTTTGGCGTCGATGGTTCCCCCAACGCCATCAGCGCCGATGAAGTCTTCATCATCGCGCCCAATGCCCCCGCGGTGCCGGAAGGTTTCTTTGCCGCGTACAAGGACGTCACCGGCCTGATCGCCACCGGCACGAGCACCACCTACCGGTTCAGCAATCTGTCGGTACGCCAGGACAATCCCTGGCAGCTGTATTCCACCTGCCTCGGCGGCTGGGCCCTCGTCGTCGTCTACGAAAATGCCGCTGAACCGCTGAACGTCATCAACCTGTTCCATGGCTTCCAGTCCTTCTATTTCTCCAACTTCACGCTGGTGCCGCGAAACTTCCGCATGGCCACGCCGGATGGCGACATGACGCCACATGCGCAGGTCACGCATGTCACCTTCGAGGGTGATGCCGGAATCTCCGGCGCGGATGAAGTCATTGGCCTGCAGAACGATCCGAACGCACTGACCTTCACGAACCTGACGAACCCGGCCAACCCGGCCAACGACCAGTACAACAGCTCGGTGTCGTTCCCGACCTACGACATCAACCTCGAGTGGACCGGCTCCTATGCTTCGTCAGCGAACAGCTATGGCACCGATGTCGACACCTATTTTGTCGAAGGCGATACCGCTGGCGACCTGGTGTATCCCTTCGGCGCGCTCGAAGCCGAGCAGATCGCGTCGCGCTACTCCACCTCCGGCGACTACGTGTTGGTTGTCGGCGAATTTATCTCGGTGACGAATGCGCCGATTGCCGACCTCGAGGTCTTCGTTACCGACGGCGGCACGTGGAAAGTCAATTCCAACGCCACGGCGAGCTACACCTACAGCGTCAAGAACAATGGCAACGGCGCCGCGAGTGGTGACTTTGCCAATGGCGACGTGATCCTGACCGGCAACATGCCGGCTGGCATCACGATCGACAACATCAGCGCCCCCGGCTGGGACTGCGCGCTGGCGACCTCGACCGCGTTCACCTGCATCTTCGAGATCGCCACGGCCAACACCGGGTCGGTCACCGACGCCAAACTGGACATGGGTGAGTTCCTGCCGAACGTCGTCGTCACGGTCGACATCGGCACCGACGCGACTTTCACCTTGCTCGAAAACGAAATCTCGACAGTCGCGCGGCTTGCGCATGTTGGCAACTATTACGCGCTGGCCTGCCAGGGCCAGAACGCCGCCGCCGGCGTGCAGCCCAGCCCGAACCCCGCGAGCGGCTGCAGCAAGGCGCCGCAGTTCGACAACGTCAACGACCTGAACAAGTATCTCGTCGACATCGACGATCTCGACGAAAAAAGCGGCACCAACAACAACGTGCATTCCAACACCCGCAACGTATTCGGCATCCAGACCAACCTCAGCATGAACAAGGCGCTGTCGGGCATCATGGAAGCCAACGAACCGGCGATCTACCAGTTGACTGTGTCGAATGCAGGCCCCGATGCGACGACGAAGACGGTGACTGTCACCGATACCCTGCCAGCCGGCCTCGTGCCGCTGTCGGCCGTCGGCACCAACTGGACCTGCAACATCGCCGGCCAGCTCGTCAGCTGCACGCGCACGAACGCATTCCCGATCACCAGCGGTGGCAGCGCGCCGGTGATCACCATTACCACTGCCGCGATTGTCGCGCCGGCGGTAGAAGGCACCTTCGTGTCGAACACCGCGACCGTCAGCGCCGGCACCTTCAACTTCGACACGGTACCGGCCAACAACTCGGACACCGAACTCACCGAAGTCACCGGACCGCTCGCGGCCGCCACCGAGAAGTTCCTGATCTCGGTGACCGAAGACGGCAGCACGCTCGGCGGCCTGCTGTTCGACGACGGTGACCTCGTGCTCTACGATCCGGTCGCCGGCACGGCGACGATGTTCCTCGATGCAAGTGCGATTCCCGGCGGCGACCTGCTGCAGGACATCGACGCCGTGCACCTGTTGCCGAACGGCCAGGTAATCCTGTCGACGACGACCGACGGCGCCTCGATCAACGGGGTTGCGTTCAACGCCGAGGATCTCGTGCTGTACGATCCGCTGACCCAGGTAGCGACGCTGATCTTCGACGGCTCGACGATCTTCAGCGCGGATAACGCCGACATCGACTCGGTGCACGTGCTCTACAACAACAGCTACAACCCGGTCGATTGGGACATCATCCTGTCGACCAGCAATACCGCGACGATCGGCGCGCTTACCTTCCAGGACAACGATATCGTGTCCTACGACATGAGCGGTGCCGTGGCGAGCTTGCTCGAAGACGGCAGCGACGACGATCTCTTCAATGGGGCGACTGGCGACATCAGCGCCCTGTACCTGCGCTACAACGACGTCAACAAGTACATCCTGTCTACGAGCGATGCCAGCGCCACGATTGCGAGCTCGGGCGAGCAGCTGAGTTTCGAAAATGGCGAGCTTATTGAAATCGACCTGACCACGCCGAACGCTCCGGTGACCGATCCGCTGTTCTGCGACAACGTCATCCCTTGCGTGGGCGCGGCGCCAATCCCGATCTTCACGCCGGCTAGCGCGACACGCCGGCTCGACGCCGCGCACATCATCGAGAGCGGTTACTTCGGCCACTTCGCGGTCACGAGCGCCGGCGGCGACACCTGCAGTGCGACAACGATTACGATTCGCAAGCACGCCGGCCTCACGCATACGACCGAAACCTGGTACCGCGGCTCGATCATTGTCAGCAACAACCTCGGGCAGGGCGTGTGGGCCAAGGACGTCACCGCGAACGGCACGCTCACCGACCTTGGCGGCGGCGTGGCGCGCTACACCTTCGCCGCCGCCGACGCCGGCGAGGTGATCCTGTTCGTCACCGGCACTGACGCCGCCAACAACTTCAACGTCAACATCCGCACCAATGTCACCGGCGTGGAAACGGTCACGCGCGAGAACGCGCCGACCGAGGATCCGAACATCGTCATCAGCAACCTCGTCACCGCAATCAGCTATGCCGACAACTTCGGCGCTGTCACGTACACCAACAACGATGGCAACGCTGGCTTCGACAGTGCGTGGATCGAAGCCAACGACGATAGTGCCGCCGCCACCGGCAAGGTGCGCATTACCAGCGGCCAGTTGCGCTTCAACAACCTCGGCGGCGGCCAGCCCGCGCTCGCGCGGCAGATAGACTTCTCCGGCTACACGGTCGACGTGGTGCCTAAACTGTCCTTTGACTACACAATATCCGGTAGCCCGAGCGGAACCTTCGTGGCCGAAGCGCGCGACAGCGACGTCGATGCCACATGGACGCAGCTGTGGACGACCTCGGCCTCGTCGGGCTCCGGTACCTCCGGCATACTGCCGCTGACGGGCGTGACGCTGACCGATACCACGCAGATCCGTTTCCGCGTAGCGAGTGGCTACAGCGCCAATGCCAGCGAGTTCATCTTCATCGACAACGTGCAGGTGGCAACGGAAACCTATGACTGTGGCGCGGGCGACTCGGTGGATCACTACGCGGTGTCGGCGCCGGGCACGCTGGTGTCCTGTCTCGCGGCGCAGGTGACGATCACGCCGCATACGCTCACGGATCTAGCCACCGAGCCGGGTGCGGGTGTCACGCTCACGCTGAATACGACGACGGGCAAAGGCTTCTGGGGCCCGCCGACGAACGGCACTGGCGCCTTCAACGCCGGCGTCGGCAATGGCCAGGCGACCTATGTCTACCAGATTGGCGAAGACGCACTGACCTTCCCCTTCTACTACACCGAGCTGGCCAACGATGGCACGCCGAACAGCGAATCGGTGTCCTTCATCGTCAGCGACAGCAACGTGCCAACAAAGAGCGCGTCTGAAAACTCGACCATTGCCGTATCGCGCGCCGGCTTGCGCTTCTTCAACGAGACCGACAACACCACCGAGTTCCCGACACTGGTTGCCGGCGCACGCTCGGACTTCTTCCCGGCGAAGACCCTGGTCGTGCAGGCAGTCAAGACGAGCGAAACCGATCCGACCGTGTGCGAAGCGTATTTCGACACCAATGCTACGGTCGATGTTGAACTGGCCTTCGAGTGCGCAAATCCATCGGACTGTTCCGCCACCGTGAATCCCGTCATGGTGACCAACAATGCCGGCACGACCTATAACGTTGAACCGCAGGATGACGACGGCAATGCGGCGACGGTCAACCTTGGTGGCTTCGTGTCGATGCCGCTGCAGTTCACCGGCACCAATAGCCGCGCCGAGATCAGGTTGAACTACCTCGACGCGGGCGCGCTGCAGATCCACGCGCGGCACAACATTCTCGTCGAAGGTGGCGATCAGGATGCCGAGCGCGACCTGGCCTCGGGCGATTTCATGGAAGGCGCCGGTGATACCTTCGTCGTGCGGCCTTTCGCCTTTGACATCGACTTCGCGTCGGATCGCGGCATCAATGGCAACGACAGCAGCGCTGCATCGTGGGCGGCCACGCCGGCGGAAATGCCGGCATTCATCGCAGCCGGCGACAACTTCAATGCAACCGTGCGTGCCGTGCTGTGGGAATGCCTCGACGACGATCCCGCCGCGACCGACTGCAATTCGCCGACGGGAGGAAGCTTCGACGGCGTGCCCGCGGCGAGCGCGGACTTGTCGTGGGACACCGTCAGCGCCGGCAACCGCACGACGCCGAACTTCGGCAAGGAAACGCCAGCGACGGCAGACGATGTCGCGGTCACGCACGTGCTCGCGACGGCGATGCCGATGGGCAGCAACGCGGGCGTCCTCAGCGGCGGCAGCTTCACCGACTTTGCCGATACGAACATGGATGACGCTGACGGCGAACAAACGCTTGCGCTGAGCTACAGCGAAGTCGGCATCATCGACCTGCTGGCCGACCTCAATGGCGCCTATCTCGGCGGCGGCCAGGGCGTGACCGGGCACGTGCGCAACGTGGGCCGCTTCAAGCCGAAGAATTTCCTGCTCAGCGTCCCGGTATTGACGGCACGCCCAGCGCGTTCACCCGCTGCCGCTGCATTCACCTACCTCGGCGAGGAGTTCGCGCTGAGCTTCACGCTGACGGCGCGCAACGCGGCCGGCGTGACCACGCAAAACTATGTCGGTGATTTCGCCAGGTTGCGCAGCACGACGAATCCGCTCAGCTTTTTCGCGGTGGAAGACTTTACCGGTGCCGCCGATGGCAACTACACCTCGTACGCGGCAAGTTCGACGCTCTGCACAACCCCGGGCAGCACGCAGCGCCTGTGCCAGACCGCCGCGACTCCATTCGACTTCACGGTTGACTGGAACGATGGCCCGGTCGGCTTCGAAGAGGGTGTGGTGAACTACAGTGGCAGGCTGATCCTCGGTCGGCAGATCGGCGAGGTGCCGGAAGCGCCACGCAGCGTGCAGATCGGCGTCGATGTCGAAGACAGCGATGGCGTGCTCGACTTCCTCAACGCCACGCCAGTGCAGCTCGACGACAGTAGCGATGATGTTACCGACAGCACTTATAACCTGCTCGCCGAACACGAATTCCGCTATGGACGCCTGCGCCTGGAGAATGGTTACAGCTCCGAGATCGCCGACTTCTACGATGACGACAACAACGATGCCACGCCGGAGATCCTGTTCGGGCGCGACCTCATGGTCCGCGTGGTTGCCGAATACTTCGATGGTGCCGAGTTCGTCACGAATGCGCTGGATATCGCCACGCCTTATGACAGCGCGAACCTGGCGCTGCTGGATCCGGATACCGGCGACGGCCTGGGGATCACGGATCCGACGATCACCGCCATCAACGGCAAGGTCAACCTGGGCGTGACGCAGGAAGTGCCCTTGCAGAGCGAGACGCCGCTGTACCTCGGCGCTCCGGGCGAAGGAAAGGAGGGCCAGCTGGTCATCGAACTGAATCTCGATACCCCGGCGCTGCGCTTCCTCAAGTTCGACTGGCGCGATGGCAGCGGTACTGGCGAAGACCTCTACTCGGATGTCAAAGCCGACCCGCTGGACTTCAGCGCGCCGGACAACCCGCGCGCATTGATCGAATTCGGCACCTTCCGCGGCAACGACCGCATTATCAACTGGCAGGAAATTTTTGAGTAAATGGGGTAGTAAATGGGGTCAGAGCCCAATTAGCGGTAGCTAGCGTGTCCTGGTAGCTAAACTTGGCTAATTGGGCTCTGACCCCATTTACTTGCTGAGCCCCTGCGTACACCGAGGCCATTTGCTGGCTGAACCCGTGTACTCGTGAAACCCAGGCCTCGTTCCCGCGCAAGCGCGAATCCAGCGATAATCCCTGCATGTCTCTTGGCTTTTACGTAATCCTCTACCTTCTCATGACGCTCGCGATGGGCATCGGCGCTGCCTTCATGATCCGCGGCGCGCGCGACTTCCTGCTCGCAAACCGGCGCTTGCCCTTCGTGCTGAGCTCGATGGCGCTGTTCGCGCTGTGGTACGGCTCCGAAACGGTGTTTGGCGCCAGCGCCGAGTTCATGCAGAACGGATTGATCGGCGTCATCGAGGATCCCTTCGGCGCCTTTCTGTGCCTGATGCTGTTCGGGCTCTTCCTCGTGCGGCCGCTGTACCGGCGCAACCTGGTGACACTTGGCGACCTGTTCCGCGAAGCCTACGGTCCGCGCGTTGAACTCGTGTCGTCGTTCTTCATGATCCTGACTTTCGTCGGCTACATCGCCGCGCAGCTGATCGCGCTCGGCATCCTGTTCGAGATCGTGTTTGGCATCGACGCGACGACGGGCCGTCTGCTGAGCGCGCTGATCGTCACCGCGTACACTGCCGCGGGCGGCATGTGGGCGATCTCGGTGACGGATTTCGTGCAAAGTCTCGTGATCATCTTTGGACTTTCGTACCTCTGCTTTTATCTCAGTGGACAGGTCGAGGCGCCCAGCACGAGTTTCTTCGGCATTGGCATATCACCGCCGCGTGACGACTTCATGGACTTCCTGCCCTCGCCGGACAACGGCGTCAGCTGGTTCGACTGGCTCGCCGCGTGGCTGACGCTGGGCCTCGGCTCGCTGGCCTCGCAGGACATCTTCCAGCGCGCGAACTCCGCACGCAGCGAGAAAGTCGCGGTTTACTCGACCCTGTTCGGCGCCGTCCTGTACCTCGTGTTCGCGATGCTGCCGCTGTATCTCGGCATGATGGTCATCATGCTGGAGCCAGCGCTGCTGGATGGCGATCCACAATACGCGCTGCTGGAAATGGTTGGTCTGCACGCGCCAGTGTGGCTGCAGGTCGGCTTCTACGGCGCGCTGCTCTCCGCGGTATTCAGCACCTGCAGCGGTGCGCTGCTGGCACCCTCGTCTATCCTCGCGGAGAACTTCTTCAAGCCCCTGTTCATGCGCGAGCCCGACGACCGGGTCCTGCTGCTGGCTTCGCGTATCGCGGTTGCGCTGATGGCCATCGTCGCGACGACGCTAACATTCTTCAGCGACAGCATTTATGGCCTCGTCGCCGAATCTTCGGTGCTCGGCGCGGTGTCGATACTGGTGCCGATGCTGTACGCGCTGTTCGGCCGAAAGCCCACTGCATTCGGCGCCGTGCTTGCAATGACGCTGGGCCTGCTGGCCTACGTGCTGAGCGAGTACCTCGTCGCTGGCTTCCCGGTGCCGCCCCTGTTCATGGGCATCGGCGCCTCGCTCGCGGGCATGCTGCTTGGAAACAAATGGGGTCAGAGCCCATTTGGTAAATAAAGATTTTCCACCAAATGGGCTCTGACCCCATTTAGTCCCATTTAGTCAGTCCAGCGATTTGCGGAATTTCAGCGTCGCTATTAGCAGCCCTATCAGCGTGAAGCCGATGAGGAACAGCGTATCTTCCGGTACGTCGCCCAGGCTCGCATCGCGCAGCACGACGCCGCGGATCATTCGCACGAAATGCGTCGCTGGCAGCGCTTCGGCGATCCACTGCGCGCCGCGCGGCATGCCTTCGTAGGGGAACAGGAAGCCGGACAGCAATATCGATGGCAGCAACACGAACACCGTCATCTGCATTGCCTGCAACTGCGCCTTCGCGATCGTCGAGATGATAAGGCCGAGCGTCAGGCTCGCGGCGATGAACAGCAGCGTGGCGCCGACGATCTGCAGCGGCGCGCCGTTGATCGGCACGGCGAACACGACATGGCCGAGCGTCAGGATGATCGTCATCTGCACCAGGCCGATGAGGATGTAGGGCACGATCTTGCCGAGCATCAGCTCGAAGGAGCGCAGCGGCGTCGTGATCAGCAGCTCGAGGTTGCCGCGTTCCTTCTCGCGCACGATCGCGGTCGACGTGAACAGGATCATCGTCATCGTCAGGATCACGGCCAGCAGGCCTGGCACGATATTGACCGGCGTGCGGCGCTCGGGATTGAAATACAGCGCCACCTCGAAGGTCGGCGCCGGTAAACGCGCCGAACCTTGCGCCTTGAAATCGAGCGGCATGTTGCGCAGGCCGAGCAGCGCCGACGACACGATGTTGTCCGAAGCATCGACGATCCACTGACCCAGCGGCAAGCGGCTCGCCGGATTCGCCGCGCGCTGCTCGAGGTCACGCGGCAACACCAGCACCGCGCGCACGCGCCCGGCCGTGATCGCGGCTTCGGCTTCCTGCGGCGAGTGATAGGCCTCCGTGAAGTTGACAACCTGCGTCGCACGTACCGCATCAACGATGAAGCGTGATGCTGACGAGGCGGCTTCATCCAGCAAACCCACCTCGATGTTGCGGATGTTGGTGTTGATCGCGAAGCCAAACAGTAAGAGCTGGATCAGCGGGATCATGACGACCATGCCGAAGGTTAGCCGGTCGCGCGACAGCTGGCGAAACTCCTTGAAAGTAATTGCCGCGATGCGGGAGAGGCTACTCATGCGCAGTCTGCCGTTGCCCCGGGGGATGCACAACGCGCACTGCTCGCGCGCTGGTTGTCGCCGCAATGCAGGAAATTCTCACGATCTGCCTCCGGTCGACATCACGAACACGTCTTCCAGCGAGGGCCTGACCGTCGCCATCTGGTGTTGCGCAAGCGGAAAAGCACAGCGCTCGCGCAGCCATGTGATCGGATCGGCGACGCGCTTGTCGACCAGCACCCGCAGCTGTATACCTTGCTGCGCAGCGGAAAATACCTGCGGCGTCTGCAACAGCTCCTGCTTCGCCTGCCGCAGCTGTGGTCCGCTGATTTCGACGACATTTGCACGCATCGCGCTCATCAGGTTCTGCGGCGTGTCGTCGGCGCGCTTGATGCCAGTTTCGAGGATTGCCAGGTAGTGGCAGCGTTCGGCTTCGTCCATGTAATGCGTCGACACGAGGATTGTCGTGCCGCCGTCGCTGAGATCGAACAGCTTTTCCCAGAAGTCACGGCGGTTCTCCGGATCCACCGCCGACGTCGGTTCATCGAGGAACAATAGCTCCGGCTTGTGGATCGTCGCGGCGGCCAGCGCAAGGCGCTGTTTCTGGCCGCCGCTGAGCGCGTCGGCTAACACCTTGCGCTTGTCGGCGAGCGCGTAGGTCGACAGCAACTCTTCGATGCGCGCCTTCGCCGCGCGCTGCGGCAGGCCATAGATACGCGCAATGAAGAACAGGTTCTCCTGCGTGGTCAGGTCGCCGAACAGCGAAAACTTCTGGGTCATGTAACCAATACGCGTGCGCAGCTTTTCCGCATGGCGTGGCAGTTCCATGCCGAGCACGCTGACGCTGCCTTCGTCGGGAGTCAGCAAACCGGTAAGCAGGCGGATCGACGTGGACTTGCCAGAACCG
The DNA here is from genome assembly GCA_041178065.1 of Pseudomonadota bacterium. Classification (GTDB taxonomy): domain Bacteria; phylum Pseudomonadota; class Gammaproteobacteria; order Pseudomonadales; family Pseudohongiellaceae; genus CAILUG01. Next base: position 11,837 of record JBEGWB010000142.1, read on the forward strand.
TTCGGTCCGAGAAAGCCGTAGATCGTGCCTTTTGGAATCCGCAAGTCGAGACGATCGACGGCCGTGTAGCTGCCGAAGCGGCGCGTGAGGCCGCGCGCGTCGATGGCGATGTCTGCGTCGGGACGGCTGCTCGGAAGCGCGCTCACGGCAGTTCGACCTGCGCAGGCAGGCCGGCAGGCAGGTCCAGCGCACTGTCGGGCAATTGCACTTCCGCGAGATACACAAGGCGACTGCGCTCGGAGCTGCTCAGTGCGTAGTAGGGCGTGAATGCCGGTTCGAGTGCAATCCAGCGCAGCGTACCGGCAAAAGGCGTGACAATGCCGTCGACGTGCACCGTCATGCGCGTGCCGACAGCGAGCGCCGCGCGTGAGGTTTCCGGAATGTATATGCGCGCATAAGGCGCGCCGTCGGCAAGCAGCACTGCCAGCTGCTGGCCGTTGCTGACGCGCTCGCCGACATGCCAGGGAAGGCTGTCGACGGTGCCGGCGCGCGTCGCGACGACGGAGAGGTTGGCGAGCCTGTGGCGTTCAGCACTCAGCGCTGCCGCGCTTGCCTGTAGCTGCGCTTCGGCCTGCCGAACGTCCTCGTTGCGTGCGCCCGATTGCAGTAAGTCCAGTTGCGCTTCGGAGTCGCGCAGGCGCGCTGCGTTAGCATCGCGCCGGGTCTGCGCGCGATCGAGTTCCGCCTGCGCCACCAGCTTGCGCTCGATGAGCCCTTCGATGCGCTCGAGCTCATGCTCGCTTTCAAGCAGTACCGATTGCGCGGACTCGACGCGGGCGCGTGCAGCAGCAATATCTTCGGAGCGGAAGCCGCTCTGCAGTTTGTCGAGATTTGCCTGCAGCTGCGCATGTTCCGCTTCGACGCGCGCAACGGCCGCCTCTTGCAGCGTGGTATCGAGCTGCACGAGCAGGGTGCCGGCTTCCACGCGCGTGCCTTCGGCCACCGGCTCGGCGACGATGATCTCTGGCGCGGTAGCGCTCAAGGTGATGCGGTCGCGCTCGAGCGTGCCGAGCGCGACATTGGTTTCGGTTTCGCTGCAGCCGGCGAGCAGCAGGACTAGCGTTGCGAGCGATGTGCGGTGTAGCAGTGGCATCTTGTGCCTCCTTTGATGCATTGGGCGCGTAGACGCGTCCGGAGCCTTTTTCAAGGGCGATTGTGCTTATGCGATGCTCCCGCTTACGCGACTCTCCTGCTTACGCGAGTTTCCTGCTTGCGCGGCAATGCCGCGCCGGAACAGCCGCAGCGCGTCATCGCGGAATCCGTCGAGCATCTTCCTGTCGAACTTGCGGCCGGTGAGGTTCTGTGCGATCTCGAGGCCGAGGAAGGGATACACCAGCATGCCCATCAACAGTACGACGTGGCGGTCGACGTCGAGCTGCTTCGATGCCTTCCGTGTCTTCACCTCCTGCTCGACCAGCTCGCGGATGGAACCGAACAGCTTCGGTGCGAAATGCTTCATGAAGAGCGCGCGCAACTGCCCGTTTTGGGCGAGCACTTCGCGGATCATCAGGTGCGGCATCCAGAGCCGCGCGCTGACATGCGCGTGGAAGGCCATGACCCAGTCCTCGAGCTCCGTGGCTGCGGCCACCGCGGAGACGAGCGGATCGAAGGTACTATGCAGCACCGCAAGATGCAGGTCGTCCTTGCGCTTGAAGTAGTAATGCACCATCGCCGCCGTCACCTTCGCATCGGCGGCAATCTGCCGATTGCTACTGCCCTTGATGCCGTGCTGCGCAAAATGCAGGCAGGCCGACCTGACGATGTTTTCGCAGGCGTCCTGGGCATTCTGCAATGCAGGGCGGCCGGGGCGGGCAATTTCGGGCATGGAGAAGTAATTAATTAATCGATTAATTAACTGCGAGCATAAGCCCGTTCCAGAACGGTTTGCAAGGAGTTTGTGGCGGCGGAGCAGGATGACCTACGTTAAATAGGGTCAGAGCCCATTTGATTTGTTAAGAGCAGGGCCTTCGAACAAGACCTTTTATGCTGCCTGCTCCCTGCCAGGTCGGTCCTGATAACAAATGGGCTCTGACCCCATTTGAGCCAGGAGTCTTAATAAAACAAATGGGCTCTGACCCCATTTGTTTATGTCGAGTATTTCGGGCGGCGCAGGACGCGCTCCGCGATTCCGGACGAAGCCATCCACACGCTGGCCCGCCAGGCCAGCATGCCGGTGACAACGCAGGCGATCACGGCGGGCGCCAATGCCCATTCAGGCAAGGCGCGGCCGAACGTGGCTCTGAATATGAACATGACCATGCCGTGCGTCATGTAGATGTAGAACGAGGCCGCGGCGGTGGTCGCGATGATGTGACGCAGTCGTGCCGGCACCGAAACGCGGTCGCATAGACTCAATGCAAGGAAGGCACCCAGATGGACTGGCCAGTCTTCCCAGCCGTTCTCCGGTGGCAGCAGCGCGAGCACGGCAAGGCCGCTGCCCACAGCCGCTGCTTTTACTGGATGCGTGGCGCTTTTGGCGAGATGCACGAGCCAACCGATGATGAACACATAGCCAAGCAGGAAGGTCGTCTTGGAATATGGCACCAGCGGGTCTGGCCAGAGTGTTTGCGCGATACGGCAAGCGAGGAAGAAGGTCAGCAGTCGCAGCGGAACCTGCCAGGGATTGGCCGCCGCGGCGTTGCGAATGCGCGGACTCAGGAACACACATGACACCGCAACGAGCGTGAACACGAAGAACTCCACGAACCAGAATGTGTCCAGCCGGGTGTTGCCGTCGGGACCGACGTAGGCGAGATTGAAATTGCTGACGAACAGATAGTGGGACAGGTCGAAAGAACCCATCGCAGTAAAAAATAAGGTCAGCACCAGGAAGTACACGGGGATTATCCGCCCCAGGCTGGTAGCCAGCGTTTCCCTGATCAATCCGCGCGTCAGCTGCGGAACCTGGAATCGGGAAAAGTTGTAGCCGGCGACGAGAATTAGCGCCATCGCCGCTCCGCCCATGTGCCACGCGGTGACGTGGTGAATGACGACCAGCATGATGGCGAGCGCGCGCAGGAAGACATCGATTTCCACTGCGTCGAACAAGCCCTTCGTTCGCGGCGCAAGTTGCTCCAGTTCCGCAAAGGCCATTGTCGGCCAGCTGCGCGGCAATTGTCCGATGCGCTGTTCGAGCAGCAGCATGACTTGTACGTAAGTCAGCGAATCGCCGGCCAGCGACGTGAAACTATCCTGTGGGGTCGCCACCAGCCTGGTGCCCATCGCGGACGCGACCTGCTGATGAAGGGGCTGGCATGCCGGCTGGTTTTCGCGGGCGTGACGGCCGAGGCGGATTATCGAGGCATAATCGACCTTGCCGTTGTCGAGGCGCGGCGGTTCGGGAAGGTAGATGAACGCCAGCGCTGCGATGGGAATTTTGAGATCGGCGGCGAGTCCTGCCGAAGCGCGCGCAGACACCTGCTGCTGTGTCGCCACGACCAGCAGGGAGTCGTCGCCTGTGGCAATCGCTGCAATCCCTGCTGCGGCGAGGCGTGCCTCGACGTCGTCAAGACTGATGCGCAACCCGAATGGCTTTATGAAGCGCGACGAACGGCCGACGATTTTGAAGTACCCGGTCGCCACGTCCTGTACTGCCAGGTCCCCCGTCGCCAACTCGCCAATGCCGGAGCCGGACAGCAGGTCGGCGCGCTGCTGTGCATAGCCCATCATTACGTTAGGTCCCGAGTAGACCAGCTCGCCGATGGCGCCGGGCTCGGCGGCGCCCTTCAGCTGGAGCGCGCCGCCCGGAATGGGGCGGCCAATGAAGTCGGGATAGCGGCTGAGGTCCTCTGGCGGCATGTAGGCGATGCGCGCCGTGGCTTCCGTCTGGCCGTACATAACGAAGAAGCGGCATGCATGTTCTTGCGCATATTTTGCGAAGCGCATGACCCGTTCCGGCGGGAGGCGCCCGCCGGCTTGCGTGAAATAGCGCAGGCTCGGATGGAACTCGTCAAGGAAGCCACGCTTTTCCAGCATGTCATAGGTATGTGGAACGCCTGCAAAGCTGCTGGCGCCAACTTGCGCAAAGAAACTCCAGAATGCATCGGTCGAAACGCTTGCTTCAGTAAGCGCGATCCGGGCGCCGACGAGCAAGTGGCTATTGAGCACCGATAGGCCGTAGGAATAGGAAAGTGGCAAGGTCGTGATAGCAACGTCGCGCTGGGTAAGCGCGAGATATTGCGCGATCGAGCGCGCATTTGCGCTGACGTTGGCTGCGGAAAGCTTGACGAGCTTCGGGCTGCCGGTCGAACCGGACGTTGGCAGAAGCAGTTTGAGCTCGGCATTGAGATCGTCGCTGCGGGACACTGCTCCTTGTGCCACGCAGCATCCATCCGGGTGCGCGGAAATGAACCAGTTCGGCTGAAACGCTGCGCAGATCCTGCTATCAGGCCTTGCTTCCCCGCGCGGTAGCAACAACACGACGTGCTCGCTGCGCATGGCGGCCAGATAGACGGCGACGAAGGCGGATGTGTTCACCGCTTCGATAGCGATCAATGCGCGTGAGTCACCGATGTCGGCCAGCAGCATGGCGCCGAGTCGTTCAAGGTCGAGGTAGGACAGACTGCGGCCGCTGTCGTCTATGGTTGCGATTGCCGCGGCTGCGTCAAACGCGGGAGGACCAGGATTCTCGAATGCCTTGGCCATTGGGGGCTCTGATGAGCTGCTCGGTGGAGAGGAAAAATAAACCGGTAGTGCGCGTCGTCGAGCCAGGAGTCTAGGAGCCTTGCAGTGGCCGTGCAGTACCAGTTCCTCCGTATCCCAAAGCCAGATCTCCCGAATTCATCCGGATAAAGGCCTGTACGCGGTGTTGCTGCTGCAATGCTGCCCTGCACCGCTTATTTACCAAACAGCGCGTTGACTTTGAGTTTCTGCCCCGCGCCAAGAAATACGCAGATGATCGCGATGGCGATGATCGGCAGGTGGCCGATGATTTCCGCCTGCGCCTCGCGCAGGTTGCCTTCGACGAAGAAGGTGATGTTGGAGGTGAACATGAACGCCGACACCACGAGGATGTTGAGCCGTGTCGTGGTGCCGAGGATGAGGATGATGCCGAATACCACTTCCATCGTGCCGGCCGAAAGTACGAACAGGCGGTCGGTGTAACTTTCGACGCCCATGTTCTGCATGAAATTCCACATGTAGGTGTCCAGAAAGGCCTGGGCGTAATCCGGTCGCAGCAATTTTTCACCGAAGCCCAGCGTTACCAGCGCAATCCCCGTCAGTATGCGCAGCACGGGCACCGAGTAGGGCTTGAGCTGCTCGCGTCGCTCTGCGTTAGGGAAATTCAGCATGGCGAGATAACAGGCCACGCCGGGAATGTTCAGGTATTAGAGGACTTCGAGCCCGCCAACGCGCAGCGCCAGCGCCCCATATAGCACCAGTAATAGGAGTGAAGCCGCGAATACCAGCGGCCGGAACAGCAGCATGAGTCCGACCAGGGCTTCAAGCGCGAGCAGGAACCCGACATCGGCGCCCTCCCATTGATAGTGCGGCGCGATGAGCGAACCACTCCACGCGCTCAGTACCAGCGAAAGCCCGGTCAGCGTGCGCAACAGATCGACGAGCAGGTGCCGCACCTTGCTGTCCACCAGCGGCAGCGAAGGCAGGCGGCTATCCAGGTACACCGAGGCAGAAACCAGCGCGACCGCGATCAGGGCCCAGGCCTGCACCGCCGGGTCCGCCAGGCTGAAGGCCGCGGCGTCGGCGCCATGGTGGTCGCCCAGCGGTACGAACCATTTGACGTGGGCCAGCGCGGGTGTTGCATACAACAGTGTCAGCAGGGCGGACACAATGAACAGTAAAGGCATGCGCAGGTCCGCGGATGTGTTTACGCCATGTTAAGGCCTGCGAGCGCGTCCGGCCTTGCGCTGGCGCAAGCATTCGATACGAGGGGGTGTTCAGTCCGGCGTGCTTCGTGCGGCCTTCGATATACGACCCGATGAAACCAAAATTCCGGCCCCAAACGCAAAAGGGCCAGGCATCCTGCCCAGCCCTTTGCTGTATGAAGTATCGCAGCTACTGCGCCGGGCTCTGCTCCGCCATCAGCGCCGCGCGTCGCGACAGCAACCAGTTCTTCACGGATTCCACCTGTTCTTCCGTGACGAACTCGCCGAGGTTCGGCATGCCGAGGCTCGTGTACGCACCCTGGCGCACAATCGACTGGATGTTGTCGTAGGTTGAGGCTGCCGCGTAACGCAGGTCGGCGATGGAGCCGCCGCTTGCGCCGCCGGCGCCGTGGCACAGCATGCAGTTGCCGACGTAGAGGTTTTCGCCTTCGGCGAGCAGGGCGGCGTCGTCGTTGAAGGGGATCGCCGTGAGCTCGGGCAGCGGCTCGCCAGCGACAGGCACGATGTTTTTGTCGCCGCCGATCCTGAAGGTCCACAGGCGACCTTCGCCTTTGTAGGTGCCGGAGTCGTTGGGCCCGATCAGGCCCGCGGAACCGCCCCAGCCGACGAGCACCGAGAGATACTGCGTGCCGTCGAGTTCAAAGCTCACCGGCGGCGCGATGATGCCGACGCCGAGGTCGACTTCCCACAGTTGCTGGCCCGCGTCGGCGGTAAAGGCACGCAGGAAACCGTCGGCGCCGCCCTGGAACACGAGGTTGCCCGCGGTCGTCAGCGTGCCGCCGTTGACCTGGAAGGGATAGTCGACGACCCAGCGTGGTTCGCGCGCGATCGGATCCCAGGCGACGAGAGCGCCGGGCGAACGGGTTTCGGGCCCGGTGCCTTCGGTGTATTCGCTGTCAGCGCGCGCCGCAATGCCGGCCATCGTGCCGTTGACGACGCCGAGGTTCCAGGCGCCCGCGCGATGCCGGAAGCCTGCGTCCAGCGCGTAGGGGAAGCTCGTGCCCTGCAGTGTCGGCAGGTAGACGAGCCCCGTCGCCGGGTTGTAGGACATCGGATGCCAGTTATGCGCACCGCTCGGGCCGGGCATGATCATGCTGATCTCGGTCGTGTAGCGCGCCTGCGGGGTTTCAATCGGACGGCCGCTTTCGAGGTCGATGCCCGAGGCCCAGGTCACTTCGGCGTAGGGATCGGCCGAGATCAACTCGCCGGTGATGCGATCGAGCACGTAGAAGAAGCCGTTCTTCGGCGCCTGCATGATCAGCTTGCGCGGTACGCCGTTGATTGGCAGGTCGACGAGCATCAGCGGCTGCACCGCGGTGTAGTCCCAGTTGTCGGCCGGCGTGGTCTGGTAGTACCAGGCAACGGTGCCGTCATCCACGTTCAGCGCCACGATCGACGACAGGTACAGATTGTCGCCTTCGCCGTTGCTCCGCAGTTCGTGCGCCCACGGCGACCCGTTGCCGGTGCCGACGTACACGAGGCGTGCTTCCGGGTCATAGATGATCGAATCCCACGGCGTGCCGCCTCCGCCGACTTCCCACCAGTTGCCGGACCAGGTCGCCGCCGCGCGTTCGACGTCGGCATTTTCGAAACCATCGGCCGGATTGCCGGGCACGACCCAGAAGCGCCAGGCTTCCGCACCGGTTTCGGCATCGTAGGCGGAGAGATAACCGCGCGCGCCGAGCTCGGCGCCGCCATTGCCGATGACGACCTTGCCGTCAGCGATGCGCGGCGCGCCGGTGATCGTGTAGGGGCGGCCCTGGTCGACCGTGACGATGTCCCAGATCGTGTTGCCAGTGTTCGCGTCCAGCGCAATCAGGCGGCCGTCGATCGTGCCAACGTAAATCTTGCCTTCATACATCGCGACGCCGCGGTTGACGACGTCGCAGCAGGCTTTCCAGCCAATCGCCTTGTCGACGCGTGGATCAAAGCGCCACTTTTCCGCGCCCGTGCGCGCATCGACGGCGACGACGATGCTCCACGGCAAGGTGAAGTACATGATGCCGTCGTGCACGAGCGGCGAGGCTTCATGGCCGCGCACTTCGCCGGTGTCGTACGTCCACGCTACACCGAGTTCGCTGACGTTGTTGCTGTTGATCTGCGTCAGCGGGCTGAAACGGGTTTCGGCCTGGTCGCGGCCGTAGCTGAGCCACTCGCTGGCATCGTTGGCGCCATTCGCGAGCGTGGCCGCGTCGGGACCGCTGACGACAGCAGGCGCGGCGGCCGCCGCTGGCGGCGCGGTGTCGGCGATGGGTGTGGCGCTGTCGTCATTGCCGGAACAGGCGCTGAGAACGAGCGTGGCGCTGAGAGCGAGCAGTAAGGCGGTCTTCGTGAAAGGCGTGTTTCCGATAGTTCTCATAATAGTCATTGGGGTTCCCCTCGAAGCAAAGCGACAGGTGTAGCCGCAGCAATACTACCCCAAGCCGGGAAAATACCGACAGCCTGGGGTGGCGCGGACAGGGCCAGGATGCAGCCGGTCCCCGGAAGGTTTGCCCCGTGGCGGCTTCAACAGCAGCGCCGCACGCCATCCCACTTGCGTTGCTGTTCGCTCTTGAAGAAGGCGGCGCGGTCGAGCGGCGGCGTGTCCGCATGATGCAGGCGGTGATGCCCGAGGTAGCGCTCGTAGGCATCGTCGCCGCTGAGGCGTCGCAGCACTGCCCAGCTTTTCTTCAGCAGGTTCTTCATCTCAACCTTCGGCCAGCTGGCGCTGGACATGCGGCGTTTCCGTCAGCGGCGGGCAGCGTTTGCCGTTGAGGAAAGCATAGCAGATGCGCGCTGTCTCGATGACCAGTACCCATGACGTGATGAGGAAGAAGAACGTCAGCGCGGCGTCGAGCCGATCGTTGAAGATCAGTTGCGGTGCCTGCGTTGCAGCGCTGCCCTGCAAGGTGCCGGCGGCGAGCTTGTCGGCGAGATCGTTCGCATGCGACAGGAAGCCGACGCGCAGGTCGGGATCGAACAGCTTGGCCCAGGCCGCGGCTGTCGTCACGATAACGAGCCACACGAGCGGTCCAGCCGTGACCCAGGCATAACGCGCGCGGCCCGACTTGACGATAATCGTCGTCGCGACGCACAGCGCAATCGCTGCGAGCATCTGGTTCGCAATGCCGAACAGCGGCCACAGGCTGTTGATGCCCCCCAAAGGATCGATGACACCCATGTACAGGAAGTAGCCCCAGCCAGCGACGACCAGCGCGCTGCAGAGCAGCACGCTCGGGTACCACGAGGTGCGTCCGAGCGGCGCGTAGATATTGCCGAGCATGTCCTGCAGCATGAAGCGGGCGACGCGCGTGCCGGCGTCGACTGTCGTCAGGATGAACAGCGCTTCGAACATGATCGCGAAGTGGTACCAGACGTCGAGTAGCCGGTTGCCGAACGCACTCGCGAAAATGCTGGCCATGCCAACCGCAAGCGAAGGCGCGCCGCCGGTGCGCGCGAACAGCGTCGCTTCACCCATCTGCGCGGCCAGCGTATTCATTTGTTCGACAGTCACCGGGTAGCCCCACGACGAAATCATCGCTACCGCCGCTGCCGGGTCGGCGCCGACGACTCCGGCCGGGCTGTTGATCGCGAAGTAGATGCCGGGCTCGAGAATCGTCGCGGCGATCATCGCCATGATCGCGACGAAGGATTCCATTGCCATTGCGCCGTAACCAATGAAGCGCGCATCGGCTTCATTCGCGATCAGCTTCGGCGTGGTGCCAGATGCAATCAGCGCGTGGAAACCGGAGATCGCACCGCAGGCGATGGTAATGAACACGAAGGGAAACAGCTTGCCGCCGAACACCGGACCCGTGCCGTCGACGAAAGTCGTCACCGCCGGCATCTGGATATCGGGGCGCAGCAGCAAGATCGCCAGCGCGAGACCGATGATGGTGCCGATCTTCATGAACGTCGACAGGTAGTCGCGCGGGGCGAGTAGCAGCCACACCGGCAGCACCGCGGCGGCGAAGCCGTACACGATGATCATCAGCGCCAGCGGCGCGCCGTCGTAGTTGAACCACTCGCGGAACGAGCTGTCGTCGACCCAGCCGCCGCCGAACACGGCAAGCGTCAGCAAGGCGAAGCCGAGCACGCTGCCTTCGAGCACGCGGCCGGGGCGCAGGTTGCGCATGTAGATGCCGATCAGCATCGCGATCGGAATCGTCGCGGCGACCGTCGACGTGGCCCAGGGACTGAAGCGCATCGCGTTGACGACAACGAGGCCGAGCACGGCGATCAGGATGATCATGATCGCGAGCACGCCGACCAGGGCGACGACGCCGCCGATAGGCCCGAGTTCGTCGCGCGCAATCTGGCCGAGCGAACGGCCGTCGCGGCGGATCGAGCAGAACAGGATGACAAAGTCCTGCACGCAACCGCCGAGCACGGCACCGATGAGGATCCACAGCGTGCCGGGCAGGTAGCCGAACTGCGCGGCAAGTGTCGGGCCCACCAGTGGACCCGGACCGGCAATGGCCGCGAAGTGATGGCCGAACACGATCCACTTGTTGGTGGGCACGAAGTCGCGCCCATCGGCCTTGCGTTCCGCCGGTGTTGCACGCGTGGCATCGAGCATCAGCACGCGCGCGGCGATAAAAGCGCTGTAGAAGCGATAACCGAGCGCATACACGCACAGCGCGGCGACGATCAGCCACAGGCTGTTGACCGACTCGCCGCGGTTCAGCGCGATGCCGCCGAGCGCGCCGGCGCCGAGCAAGGCCACGGCGATCCAGCCAAGTTTAGCGGCGGGTGAAAGTTTGGGGCTCAGGGAAGCGGTGCTTGCGGACATCGGAATTTCCTCTGCAAAACCGGGAAGCGCCCGATCAGGAGCGCGTAAGTTCCGCGCAGTAATCGAAGGACTGCTCGATGCGGCGGTGCCGGTCTTCGACTTCGGCCCGCTCTACGGTATGCGTGATGACATAGAACTGGTTGCGTTCGACGGCGCGCGCGACCCAGCGGCCATAACGCAGTGGATCGGTGCCCTGGCTCGCGACCTTCGCAAGCTCGAAATCGGCCGGTGCGGCAAAGGCGCCACCGTAGCGCGCGGGACGGTTCTCGCCGGAGTGCGACAGCGAGGTGTTGACGACGCCAGGACAGAGCAGGGATACGCCGATACCGAGCGGTTCGAGGTCTACGCGGAGCGCTTCGCCGTAACCGACAAGCGCATACTTCGTGGTGTTGTAGGTGCCCTGCCCACGACTCGGCTGATGTACGCGCAGGCCGCTTATCGAGCTAGTCAGCACGATATGGCTGTCGCTGCCGTTCTTCATCAGGTGAGGCAAGAAGGTCTGGATCGTGTTGACGCTGCCTTTGAGATTGACGTCGATGATCCAGTCCCAGTCCTGCTCGCTTGCTTCCTGCACCGGCCCGATGTGGCCCGCGACACCCGCGTTGGCACACACGAGATGCACGGCACCGAAGTGGGCCACTACAGTGGCGGCCGCGGCTTTGACTGCGTTGCGATCAGTGACGTCGAGCGGCAGCGCGAGCACGTCGGCGCCGAGCGCTGCGAGTTCCTGCCTGGCTTTTTCGAGTGGACCGGCTGCGAGGTCGGCGATGACGATTTTCATGCCGCGTTCGACGAAGGCCTTGGCCATGCCGAGGCCAATACCGCCGGCGCCGCCGGTGATAAATGCGATTTTATTGCTGAAGGAAATGATGGTCTTGGTACCGCGTATTTATCATTATGCCGGCAGTATAACCGAAAACATATATAAGAGAATCGCTATTCTGTTAGGGCAACAAAGCGTTGCAAGAGCTGCTGCGCTGCGGGTGTTTCGCTGACTGCCGCATGCAATTGCGCGAGGTCCA
>JBEGWB010000143.1:0-42173 GCA_041178065.1 Pseudomonadota bacterium
CGCCAGCAGAGCCGGTCACAGTTGCCGCGGCCCCTGTGGTTCCGGTTTGTGCGCCGGACATGGTGGCGGTGAGTTTTGCGGTGCCGGTACCGGAAACAGTCAGGGATTTCAGAGCATCACTGGCGATCGTGGTGCGCGTGGTGGTAATACCATCGGCTGAGGTCGAACCGGAGGTGCCGGTTGCGCTGACGGTGATAGTCTCAACGCCGTTCACGGTCACCGTGTTCGATGTAGTGGTTGCAGCGCCGGTAAGAGCCACAACGATCGCGTCAGCAGTGCCTGCAACAGCAGCAGCAGCGAAGTTTGCGGTCGTGCTTGCGCTTGAGCTGATCGTGTGGACGTTGGCGAGTGCAGCCAGGTTATTGACGGTGATATCCGTCTGCGACGCGTTGTTGAAGATGTCGGTAACACCAGCCATCTGGGCAGCATCAACAATGGTAGCAACCGTTACCGCACTGATGCTGAGCTGTTCTACGGACGTGGTTTGTACCCCACCGCCTATGTTGGCAATGTTGGCTACGGTAATGGACAGTTTGTCGGTACCAGCGGTACCGCCGTTGAGGACGTCGCCAGCGTTCAGGGTCTGGGTGGTCGTGGTGTTAGCCGATTCGAAGGTATCGTTGCCCGCACCGAGGGTTTTGTTGTCCAAACCTGCAGTGAGCGGTTTAGTTAGCGCTACAGCTACCCAACTGTTTCTGTTACTAATTCAATCGTCATAGCCCAACGCTCGGCTTTGGACCCATCCTATACCCACCAATCTCACACAGAGGCTTGCCGCTGGATAAGCCCGCGTTTGGCTATTCGCGAAAAGAATCGTGCACAGCCATTAGCAACGCACGCCGAATCGGACAGCTTTGATGCCTTTTATTAGGCAGACTTCCCACCCCCCAAGTGGTTTGCGAACTTCTGGTAGTTCCAGAGAGCCGCTGCCCGTCGTCCTGGAGCTCAAAAATGCCAAAAATCTATCTCACCAACCAATTCGTAAAACGCTCGACTTGTCCCCCAAACCAAAAAAAGTTGAATTTTTCGACACCCTTTCAAAAGCCCTATCGATAGAAGTCCGCCCTTCAGGCGGCAAGACCTATTACCGCCGCTATCGCGACATACGCGGCCGACTGCGCCAGATAAAGCTGGGCGATCAGCGCGATCTCCCCTTGAGTGCGGCGCGCAAGCTGGCGTCCAGAATTGGCCAACAGGTCTGCATGGGTGAAGACCCGCTGGAGCTGCGAAAAACCGCGCGCCAGGTTCCTACCTTCGCCGAGTTCATCGACGAGCAGTACCTGCCCCATATCAAGACCTACAAGCGTAGCTGGGGGACGGACCTAAGCCTGCTGAACAATCATCTGCTGCCGCGCCTGGGCAAACGCTACCTGGATCAGATCACGCGCCAGGACATCGTCAAAATCCACCTCGAGCGCAAAGCCGCTGGTGCGGCGGCGAGCTCGGCTAATCGCCTGCTGATCATGCTGCGGTTTATGTTCAATCTCGCGTTGCGCTGGGAGGTGCCGGGCGTCAAGGAGAACCCCACGCGGAACATCCCCTTGATGCCCGAAAACAACAAGCGGGAACGCTACCTCAGCCTGGAGGAAGCCCGCGTGCTTTATGCAGCTGTGTGCCAAAGCGATAACCCGATGCTGCAGTACATCGTGCCAATGCTGATTTTGACCGGCGCGCGAAAGCGCGAAGTGCTCGATGCGCGCTGGGAAGACTTTGATCTTGACCGGCGCGTGTGGCGTATCCCGACCACGAAGCTGGGCAAGCCGCGCTACGTGCCGATTTCCGATGGCGTGCTGAGCCTGCTCGGCAGTGTGCCGCGCCTGCCGGGCCTGGGCTATGTGTTTGGCAACGCGGCGACAGGCAAGCCTTTTGTATCGATTTATGCGGGCTGGAATACCGCGCGCATCCGCGCCGGCATGCCCGAGGTGCGGGTGCATGACTTGCGCCACAGCTTTGCCAGCTTGCTGATCAACGCCGGGCGCAGCCTGTACGAAGTGCAGACAATACTCGGCCACACGCAGATCAAAACTACGCAGCGTTATGCGCACCTGGCACCGCAAACACTGGTGGATGCATCCAATGCGGCGACGCACGCTGTCGGCTCCCTGATGGGGGTACGGCCGAAACCCCTGGTGGAGGGGCCGCTCGTGGCGGCCGGCTGAGGGCTTTGTGATGGCCTAGGGTGTGGTGGCGGCGGTTTACTCCGGCCATAACATCCAGCATCTTTGCGCCCCGGATTATTGGGACAGCCATCGCCAGGCGATGGCCACGGAGCAAATTAATGACGGCTGCCATCTATTACCACCCGGAGGCCTACACCACGAGCGGCCCCAAGCTGATGGGGCGCAATGCGGCGGGGGAGTCGTTCCTGCGCGGTTTTCTGGCGCACAGCAAGGCCAACTCCTTCTGGGCCCAGGTGCAAAAAACCGAACACGCCCGCCACTTTGCTGAAACAGTGGCGGGGTCGGGCCGCGCGGAAACGGTGCGGGCGGTGGACAAGAATAGCCTTGCGGCGCTGGCGCAGGCTGGCGTGGTGTATTACCCCGGCCCCGGTATTGGCGAGCACGCCTTCCAGCGAGGGGCTTATGGCCACGGTGCGTGGAGCCTGTGCGGTATTACGCACACCACTTCATCAGCCGGTGCGATGGATGCGCTGGCCGGTTTGATCACGGCGCCGGTGCAAGCCTGGGATGCGGTCATCTGCACCTCCGTTGCCGTGAAGGACAACGTGACGCGCCTGCTGCAGGCGCAGGTCGACTACCTCAAGGAGCGCCTCGGCATTTCCCGCATCGTGTTACCGCAATTGCCGGTGATCCCGCTCGGCATCCATACCGGGGATTTCGCCTACAGCGCGCAGCAGAAAGCGGCGGCGCGCCAGGCGCTCGGCGCTGGGCCCGATACGCTGGTTGTTCTCTTCATGGGGCGGCTGTCGTTTCATGCCAAGGCGCATCCGCTGGCGATGTACCAGGCGCTGGAACAAGCCGCGCAGCGCACCGGCAAGGACGTGTTGCTGGTCGAATGCGGCTGGTTTGCCAACGCCTTCATCGAGCAGGCCTATGTTGAGGCTGCCCGCCTCGCTTGCCCCAGTGTGCGCGTGGTGACGCTGGATGGCCGCAAGGCCGAGGATCGGCAAAGCGCCTGGGCTGGAGCGGATGTCTTCTGCTCGCTGTCGGACAACATCCAGGAAACCTTTGGCATCGTGCCCATCGAGGCCATGGCGGCGCGCTTGCCGGTGGTGGTGTCGGACTGGGATGGCTACAAGGATACCGTGCGCGATGGCATCGACGGGTTCCGTATCCCGACCGTCATGCCGCAAGCGGGCCTGGGCGGCGATTTGGCGCTGCGGCATGCGCTGGAAATCGATACCTACGATATGTACTGCGGCCATGCCTGTTCGCTCGTTGCGGTGTCGGTAGACGCGGCGGCGCAGGCCTTGATTCGACTGTTTGAATCGGCGGAGCTGAGGCAGCAGATGGGCGCGGCGGGTTGCGAGCGTGCGCGCGCTGTTTATGACTGGTCGGTAATCATCCCGCAGTACGAAGCGCTGTGGGCACAACTGAATGCGCTGCGCGCGGCCCAGGCGATGGACCTGAAAGCGCTCGCGCATCCGTGGCCGGCGCGCATGGATCCCTTCCATGCCTTTGCATCCTACCCGACGCAAGCGCTGACGGCGCAGACGCTGCTCGGCCTCGTCGATGCCGATCTCGCTACGGCCTTGCAGCGCGTGCTGGCGTATCGAAAGCTGGCGATGATCGACTTCGCCAGGGTGGTGCTGCCGAGCGCGGCGGAAATCGAGAAGGTGCTGACGGCTGCGGCATCGGGGCCGAAAGTTGCTGCGGAGCTCGTCGCCAGCATCAGCGCTGAACGCAAGCCCTTCGTGTTCCGCAGCCTGGCCTGGTTGATGAAAGTGGGACTGCTTAAGGTGTGCGCATGAATATCCTCTTTATGCACCAGAACTTCCCCGGCCAGTTTGTGTTCCTCGCGCCCGCACTGGTGCAGCGCGGCGACAACGTGGTGGCCATGACGATGCAGAAAACCGAAGCCAAAGAATGGCGCGGCGTGAAGCTTGTGCCCTACAGCGCCACGCGCGGGACGACGCCGAACGTGCATCCGTGGGTCGCCGACTTCGAGACCAAGACGATTCGCGCCGAAGCCAGTTTCCGCGCGGGGCTGTTACTGAAGCAAGCCGGCTTCACGCCCGACATTGTCATTGCGCACCCGGGCTGGGGCGAGAGCCTGTTCATCAAGGAGCTGTGGCCGCAGACGAGGCTCGGGATTTATTGCGAGTTCTTCTACCATGCACAGGGCGTGGACGTGGGCTTCGATGCCGAGTTCCCGGTGAAAGACCCCGCGGCTGAGGCGTGCCGGCTGCGCCTGAAGAATCTCAACAACCTGCTGCACTTCGATATAGCAGATGCCGGCATCAGCCCAACGCACTGGCAGGCGAGCACCTTCCCGGAGCCCTTCCGATCCAGAATCACCGTGGTGCATGACGGCATCGATACGCGCGCGCTGGCGCCGCAACCGGGCATCACGCTCACGCTCAACGGCACGCTGACGCTGAGCAAGCAGGACGAGGTGATCACCTTCGTCAACCGCAACCTCGAGCCGTACCGCGGCTACCACATCTTCATGCGGGCGCTGCCGGAGATTTTGAAACAGCGACCGAAGGCGCGCGTGCTGATCGTCGGCGCCGACGATGTCAGTTACGGTGCGCGGCCAACGCTGCAGGATCATGGCGGCGAAAAGTGGAAAGACATTTTCATCGCGCAAGTGCGGCCGCAGCTGAGCCAGGCGCAATGGGAGCGCGTGCATTTTCTGGGCAAGATCCCGTATCAGCATTTTGTGCCGCTGCTGCAGGTGTCAACGGTCCATGTGTACCTGACGTATCCCTTTGTCCTGAGCTGGAGTTTGCTCGAGGCGATGAGCGTGGGCTGCGCCATTGTCGCGAGCGACACCGCGCCGCTGCACGAGGCGATCCACCACAACGAGACCGGCAGGCTGGTGAACTTCTTTGATGTGAGTGGCCTGGCAAACGAAGTGTGCATGCTGCTCGACAACCCGCAGGAGCAGGCACGGCTGGGCCGCAACGCGCGGCAATTTGCACAGCAACACTACGACTTGAACGATAGCTGCCTGCCGCGGCAACTTGCCTGGGTTGATAGTATTTGAGCAGAGCCGGTACAGCCATGTCCGGTATCAGCGCATGACAACAGAGCGTTCATTGAGCCAGATGTTACAACTCCCGAGATAAAAAAAACCCCACCCCCCTTATGAGGGGGCGGGGTCGTCAGGCCGTCTGCTTGATACCCCGCCACCTAAGTGACCATGAGGTATCTTCGCAAAAGATTACGCAATGAAGTCGAAGTTAGCGATGTTGAACTCGGACGCCGACAACGACACATTACCAATCAGTTTGACGAGGTTGGTTACCGTCAGTTCACCAGCAGTGAAGTCAGTGGCGCTTGTTGCCACGTTATCACGTACCAGGGCGACAAAGACGTCAACGCCATCGCTGTATGCCACGAGGAAGCCATCACCAGCAGCACCGCCGGCATGCGAAATCTCGAAGTCACCAGTTTCCAATGCATTCTCAACATCAGACGTGGACTCGAAGGTAGCGCCGCGGAGGATGAAGAAGGTGGCGTTGGCCGTTGCGGCCACGTCAGCAGTGACTTCCTGGATCAAGCCCTCAGTGTCAGCGGTCGAGGCACCGTCGTCCAGGTTGGTGAAGTCAATATTGAACGCAGCTTCCAGGTCAGAGATGTCGAACTCGATCTGGTCGCCCGATGCGCCGTAGGCAAACTTGGTCACGGAATCGAGACCAGTGCTGGTCAGCACGATGACGTCCACAGCAGCTATGGTCTCTGTCAGGTTGATACTGTCACTGCCAGAACCGGCGGTGATGCTGTCAGAGCCGTTGCCGCCAGTAATCGAATCAGCGCCCGAACCCGTGACGATGATGTCGGCACCAGCGTTGCCAATTACTGTGTCATTACCCAGGCCAGTCGTAACATTCAGAACTGCCGTGGCAGCACCTGCAGTTACCAGGTCAGCGCCTGTGCCAGTTGTCAGGGTTGTCGTGCCGGTGTTGACACCGCCCGTGAAGGTCACGGCGGAGGTCGAATCCGATGCGTCAACTGTCAGAGCAACTGCGCCAGAGAAGCCGGAGGCATCTATCGTGGCCAGCTCGGTTGCTGCCTGTGCATCAATGTCCGTGACGTTGTCACCCGTGATCGTAAGTGACTTCAAGCTGGTGGAGGTCACGAGGTCGAGGTCAACACCGAAATCTCTTGCATCGATTACGATTGTTTCCTCACCACTTGCAGTCAGGGCGCTGGTGGCAATGATCGCATCCCCGGCAACAATCGTGAGCGAGTCTGCAGCGCCGTCAGCCAAACGAGCGAACGAGGTTACTAACGCATCAGCTTCGAGCGAAGTGATCTTGCTGAACGTGCTTCCAGCATTGGTAATAGCCAACGTACCGTTGCCAGCTGCTGCCTGCACGATTTCAGTGAAGCTATTGTTGACGAAATTCGACAGGACCTGTGCGGTCGCCGCGGTGCTCAGGATCTCAAATCCTGAGAAGCGAGTGCCAATGGTTCCGGTTGTCACAGCGGAGGTAAGTACCAAAGTGTCGGTACCGTCACCACCAGTGACTGTATCGCCCGAAGTAGCGGTTGCACCCATGGAGACCGTATCGTTGCCAGCACCACCATCTACGTTTACAGAACCTGCACCAACAGTAATGGTGTCATTGCCTGCTCCGCCAAGGACGGTGTCGTTTCCGCTGGTACCCGTGATCACATCATCGCCAGCATCACCAGACAGATTGTCTGCCGTTGTGCCGCCGGTAATCGTGTCGTTGCCAGCACCACCAGAAATAGTAGCTGCAAAGTTGCCGGTCACAATCGAGTCATCACCAGCCGAACCAGTGATGCTCTGCGTTCCTGCAGTACCGCTCGTGGTAGATGCAATGGTAAGTGTTGCAGTACCGGCATCCTGAGCAGTCAAGCCGGATGCATCAACTGTCATCAATCCAGTCGACGTAGTTGTCAGGCTCGTTGCAATTTCGATTGCATTCGTACCGCTCAAGATGAGCGAAACTGCAGCAGTAGTTGCATCGGGAGTAATCGTCAGAGTGCCAATGTCTTGCTCCGGACCATCGGCTAGCGAACCAGTGTTAATGGAGACGCTTTCGTAGCCTGTCGATGTGAGGTCGGTGCCGCTAAACACATCCAGGTTAATGCCAGTGGTCGAGTCCACTGCAGTGTTGTTGATAATCACTGCATCTGTAGTTGCCGTGCCGGTATCGCGAACTACCAGTGCGCCACCCAATACATCGGTGTTGCCGGGACCAGAAGCACCCAGATCAAGTGCAAAGTTGCCAGCGCCACCAGCGATTGTATCGTTACCGCCAGTTACCAGGTTGCCGCCAGCAGTATTGCTCAACACAACTTTGGTGATCGAAGTAGCGATGTTGGCAGCAGTAAGCGTGCCGTTGAACGTATCGCTAATCTGGAGGGTCTCAACATTGGTGATGATATAAGTAGTAGGCGCTGCAGCATCCAGCACGTTGGCTTGAGCCGAAGTAGTTTCCAGGATATCTGTGCCGGCGCCGCCGTCGACGGTGTCTGCGGTATCAATACCGGCCATAACGATCTTGTCATCGCCTGCACCACCGTTGACCGATACGTCATTCGATTCAACCAGCGTCAAAGTATCGTTACCCGCACCGCCGAGCACGGTTACATCAGTAGCGCCCGCAACATTCGTTTGGTCAATTGTTGTCAGGGTAACAGCAGCTGTGGCTGCAGATGCATCGAATTTGGAAACGCTGAGGGTAGTCGCATCGAGAGTAACGGTTTGCTCTACTGCACCGGCGAAGTTCAGAGTAGTGGCAGCTGCCGTCCTCAATTCGTATACGCTGGCTGCATTTACTGCAGTTACAGAGATTGTTTCAACGCCAGCAATGGTGATTTCGGCAGCAGCACCGCCGGTCACTTCATCCACCGTCAAAGCAGCTGACTCGACACCCGTTGTGGTGGCATACGTAAATGTTGTTGTGTCAGATGCAACGTTTTTCACTTCCAAAGATGCGCCAGCAGCGATACCAGTCACGACCAAATTGTTGCTGCTGCTGTTGTTGCTCACAGACGTAACTGCTGCGGCGTTAGCGAGGCCCAATGTCGAGGTTGCGCCGTTAGAAGTAACGTTGACGATTTCGATGCCAGACATGCCAGCGGGCGTGACGCTGCTTGCGATGACGGCGTTCAACGTATCGATACCACCGCCACCAGCAATATTATCGAGCGTCGTTAGTGTATTATTGCCTGCAGCATTCAGGTCGGCGTTGAAGATGTCGTTAGCGGAACCACCGGTAAATAAAGCGCCAAAATCTGTACTCGCAGTGAGCGTGAAAGTGCTCGCTTTTCCAAGTGCCCGGCACAGCAGACTTTTTTAGCAACGAGCGAACGTCAGGATATGTAAACCTGTGGGGCTCCAGCTTCGTCAAAATATTTTTACACAATATCCCGCAGAGAAAGCTGGTATATGACTGATTTTAAAGGCGTGATTTTTCCTTAGACAGCCAATACAAGCTGCAGATATCCGGAATACGCTTTCATTGTCGGGTCTTTTTCCGTGCTGTTTTGAGGGGTTTGTTATGCCGAAGTTGCGTTTAACTCAACAACTTGTAAATTCCGCGATGTGCGCACGTTCGCACATCAAACAAGAGATGACCGATAGTGGCTGTAAAGGTCTGCTGTTGGAGATTCGCAAGCAAGGGGGTAAAACCTGGTACTGGCGTTACACCAATGTAAGAGGCAAGCAACGTCTCTATCGCCTGGGTGACGCGCAGGTAATCACGTTGAGTCAAGCCAGGCAGCTGGCGCAGACCGCTGCCGCCCAGCTTGCCTTCGGCCATGATCCCTGTGATGAGCGTGCTGAAGCGCGACAGGTACCCACCTTCGATGAGTTTGTCCACGCGCAATACTTGCCCTTCATTCAGTCCTATAAGCGTTCATGATCCACCGACGTCAGCTTGCTGAAAAATCACTTGCTACCAGCCTTCGGCAACAAGCAGCTCAACGCAATCCTGCGCACTGACGTTCAGTTATTGCACACCACGACTCGCTTACGCGGTGCTGCGCCAAGCTCCGCCAATCGGCTCCTGATTCTGACGCGCTATATTTTTAACCTGGCTCTGCGTTGGGAAGTGCCAGGGCTTACTGTCAATCCCTGCAAGGCGATACCACTGCTGCAAGAGAATAATAAACGCGAGCGGTTTTTGTCCGCTCCCGAGGTTCGCAGCCTGATTCACGAAGTGCGCAGCAGTCCATATGCGATGCTTCAGTTCATCGTGTCGATGCTTATCCTGACGGGCGCACGCAAGCGCGAGGTGCTCGACGCGCGTTGGTCTGACTTTGATCTCGACCGGCGCCTGTGGCGTATCCCGATTAGCAAGTCGGGAAAGTCGCGGCATGTGCCCTTGTCAGAGGCCGCGGCCAAGCTCTTGCATGACCTTAGCCACAACAAATCAAGCGAGTGGGTATTCGCCAATCCGGATACGGGGACGCCCTTCGTATCGATTTATTATTCCTGGAATACCTGCCGGCTGCGCGCAAACCTGCCCGATATACGCATGCATGACTTACGGCACAGCTTTGCGTCGATGCTCGTCAATGCGGGGCGTACCTTATATGAGGTCCAGCAAATCCTCGGGCATCGTAACGTCAGGACCACCGAGCGTTATGCGCACTTGAGCCCATCCACGCTCCGCGATGCAGCCAATGCGGCCGCGCGTTCGTTTGAATAGCGTAATCATTGCGAACGTTATGTGGCGTCGCTGGCAGGATCCCGCGCAGTTGCCTCACCTGAGCGGGTGGCGAGTACAATAAGTCCCGGGCCTACGTGTGCCCGGTGTTACACTGGGCAACGGTGACCGGCCGGCGCGGCCGAGGACTTATGACTATGACACAGCCTTTTATTTGTTTGAGCCTGGCCTTTAGCGCCCTGGCGGTTCTGGGCAGCGCAGCTGCGGTAGCCCAGGACCTGCAGCTCTTCGAGCCCATGGACCTTGAGGCTGATGCACAGTCTGCACCGCTGATGACGGACCAGCCGGGCTTTGTCAGCAACGGCCAGCCTGCCTACACGCTGCGTAGCCTCAGCCGCTTCGGCGCTCAATACCAGGCGATCCTCATCAACCGCGCGGGCGAAATTTCGAAGCTCGCGTGGCAGGAAGGCGAGAGTCCGCAGATCCTCAACTCCGGCGGCTTCACGGTCGCGAGCGTGGGCCCGTCCTCGCTGTCATTGCAGCACCCGCCGGGCGATGCCTGCGTCGCCGCAATCACATCGGGGGTTACCTGCGTGACAGGCGATCGCTCCGAGTTGCGCTTGACTGTGGCTGCGCCGCTGCCGCCAACGGTTGCCGCAATCCCGATGCAGCCAGGGGGACCTTTCAGCGAAGGCCAGATGGGTCCGATGCCTGTGGATCCCGCCATGGAGCCGCAGCCCGACCAGGTCTTCATCAATCCCTTCAGCGGCGAAGCCGAAGTCATGCCGCAGGTTTCGGAACAGGAGCGCGCCGACCGCATGGCGCGCCAGCAGTTGCGCGCCGAACGCCTGCGGCAGTTCGAGCAGTCGGCCCTTATCGACGACGCTGATATTCCGCCCGGCATGCAGCGCGTACGCACGCCCTTTGGTGATCGGCTGGTACCGGTCCGGGAATAGTTGCGGCACTGATGACGAACGCCGATCTGCTTAGCATCTCCATCGTTACCTATCGCATCGATGCCAGCGAGTTCGCGCGTGCGCTGAATTGCTTGCGCGCCGCACTCGAACACCTCGCGCTGCATCACGCCGGCCATGTGCTTATCACTGTCGTCGACAACAGCAAGCAGTCGGCGCTGCTGCGTAGCTTGCTGCACGAGGCCGGCCTTGGCGAAGGCACGACAGTGCATGAGGCCGGCCAGAACCTTGGCTACGGCAAGGCGCACAACCTTGCGATCGAAGCGGCTCGCTCGCGGTATCACCTGATCATGAACCCCGATGTCGAGATGGCGCCCGACACCTTGCTGAACGCCGTGACCTTCATGGAACAGCATGAGGATGTCGTTGCCCTGTCGCCGCACGCTGAAGATGGCACGGGACACGCGGCCTATCTGTGCAAGCGCTATCCGGCCGTGCTGGACCTTGCGTTGCGTGGCTTTGCACCGAGCGTGCTTCGGCGGCGTTTCAGCAAGCGGCTCGGCATTTATGAAAACCGTTCGCTGGTCGCCAGCAATCAGCCGGCACGCGTCGACCTCATCAGTGGCTGCTTCATGTTCTGCAGAACGGAGGCGTTGCGGCAGGCCGGTGGCTTCGACCCTGGCTTCTTCCTGTACTTCGAGGATTTCTCGCTGTCTCTCGAGCTGGGCAAGCTCGGCAAGCTGATGTACTACCCGGCGAGCCGCATCGTGCACTACGGCGGGCATGCCGGTAAGAAAGGCCTGCGCCACGTGCTGCACTTCGTGGCCTCGGCATTCCGCTTCTACAACCATTACGGCTGGAAGCTGCTTTAGCGCATGCACGTTGTTGTCACCGGCGCGGCTGGATACCTGGGCTCCGAGCTTGTACCGCTGCTGCTGCAGGCAGGGCATTCGGTGCGCGCGCTTGTCCGTGCGGAACAGAAGGTGTCCGGCATTGAACCAGTGCACGGCGCGCTCCCCGACGCCACTTTGTGCCGCAGGCTGTGCGCAGGCATCGATGCCGTGGTGCATCTCGCCAACGTCGCGCACGTCAATGCGGATGCTGGTTTGCTAAAGACGATCAACCTCGATGCAACGCTTGAACTCGCGAGCGCGGCGAAAGCGCAGGGTGTGCGCAAGTTCATTTTCCTCAGCAGCAGCAAGGCGCGCTATCCCGAGCACTCGGCGTATGCGCGTTACAAGGCCGCCGCGGAAATTGCCTTGCGTGAATTGCATGAGTCTGGCCGCTTCGACGTCATCTGCCTGCGTGCTGCATTGATCTACGGCCGCGGCATGAAGGGCAACTTGCGCGGCCTGCTGCGCGTGCTGTCGCGTCCGACCTTGCCGGTGTTTGTTGGAAGCGACAACAGCCTCGGCATGATCTCGGTGGGCGACGCGAGTCGCGCTATTATCGCGGCACTCGACACCGCCGACATGCCAGACCAGGTATGGGAGCTCGCCGACGGAACGCAGTACACCTTGAACGGGCTCGTGCAGCAGGTGCGCAGCGTGCAAGGGCTGCCGCCGCCAACGGTGATCTTGCCGCGTCACGTATTCTGGTGCTGCGCAGCCCTCGTAACCGCGCTGTCGCCGTTGATCAAAACGAGCCTGTCATTGAGTACCTACAACGCACTTTTTACAGAAACCTGGCGCGCTGATTCGCAGTTCAGCTTGCATACCGGCTTTGCCGCACAGGATAGCTTTTTTTCACTGCTGCCCGCCTTGCTGGAGGATGTGAAGCAATGAGCTTGTTCACGAATGCGCGCGAACACGTGCAACATCTTCTAATCGCGCTGCTCGTTACCTCTGCGTTACTTTTGCTGCTGTCGCCGCGCCTTGCGTTCGGTACCACGTTGGCGGCGCTGAGCTTCGAGGAGCTTGTCACCGAATCCGATCTCGTGTTCAGCGGCACGGTGGACGCTGTGTCTGTCATCACCGAAGGCGACGTGGTCTATTCCATCGTGCAGTTCAGCATCGACAGCATCGTCAAGGGCGAGAGCCCGGGCGAAGTGCTTGCCTTGCGCTTTCTCGGCGGCAGTGTTGGCGCACTGACGACTGAAGTCGCCGGCCAGTTCATTCCCGCGCGCGGCGCGCGTGGCGTGTGGTTTGTCGACGACACGACGCGCGAACTCGTCAACCCGCTGACAGGCTGGACGCAGGGTTACTTTGCGTTCATCGACAGCGCCGACGGCTCGCAGTGGCTCGATCTCAGCGCGCATCCCGACTACGACATCCTGCAGCCCGCGGCGCCGCTCGCGGACAAGATGCGCAACCTGAATTTTCCGCCGGAACAGATCCAGCAGCGCTTTCCTGCAGCGCGGCAGTATCCGCTCGATGACTTCCTGCGCGCGATCGCGGCGCTGGCGGCGGAGCAGGGCGAATAACATGGTCCGTTTCCCGAAAAAATCAGTCGCCCTGTTATTGACGGCATTCGCCGGCAGCGGCGCACTGGCCTTCTCGCTGGCCGGCCAGCGCTGGCTTGATCCCGTGGCGACGATGTACATCGGCATGAGCGGCAGCGCGCCGTCGGGTATCGCCTGGTCCACCGTATTGCGCGAAACCCTGCAGCGCTGGAACGATGGCACCGACTTCACCTTCGTTGCGAACGAGAGCTATGCCGATCCGTGTGCTGGACGCCAGGGCAACGGCGGCAGCGGGTATCCGGGCGGCAACGGCGATGGCCGCAACGGCATGGATTTTCGCAGCAATGTCTGCGGCAACAGCTTCGGCTCCGGCGTGCTCGCCGTGACCTTGAGCCTGTCCTTCCCCGGCAAGCTGGGGTTTCCGGTGCTCGACCAGACCGACATCGTGTTCAACCAGAACCTGAACTGGGATGTATACGATGGCCCGCGCCGCACGCAGATCGATTTTCGGCGCGTCGCGCTGCATGAGCTGGGGCATGCGCTTGGCCTCGATCATGAGCGCAGCCAGGCGGCGATCATGGCGCCGACCCTCGCGGACCTGTACGAGCTGCAGGCCGACGATATCGCGGGTGCCAATGCGATGTACTCGCTGAAGACCTGCCAGGTGCGCGATCTCGCGCCAAGCGGCGCAATCAACGACAGCCTCAACACCGGCGACTGCCGCGTGCGCGACGCCTTCGGCGGCTCCAGCGATACGAGCTTCGTCGATATTTACCGGCTGAAGCTCGATAAGGCCACGGACATGGACATCCTGGTGCATTCCAGCGAGCTGGATCCGGTGCTGATCCTGACTGATGCGAAGCTCGGCGGCCTCGAGATCCATGACGACTTCCAGGGCAGCTGCGACGCGCGGCTGCGCCGGCGCCTGCAAGCCGGCGAGTACCGCATCCTCGTCAACACCTACGAGCAACCGCAAAAGTGTGGCGGCAATACCGGCGCCTATAGCCTGACGCTGACGGGTGGTGGGCTGCCGCTGCTTGGCAGCATTGCAAATGTGTCGAGCGCGGCGCCGGCGGCCAGCGCCGTCATTACCGGTGGCGCCACGGCGGATGCCGGCGCGACCTATCCAGCGAGTTTCGCGGCGACCCAGGCGATCGATATATTTGGCCTGATTGCCCCGGACCCGGCGCATGTCGGACGGCCGGGGCGCCTGTATACCCTGGTCATGCTGAGCGATGGCCGGCGCTTTGCACAGGACGGCGGCGGTAACTTTGTGCGATTCGACGGTGACATGAGCCGCCTGCCGGCGCGCCGCAGCCTTACGCTGGGTGCGCAGGAGCAAGTGAGCGTTATCAATGGCCTGCGCGGCGACGCCCTGGGTATTGCCGGGCAGACCGTGTCGGTCTATCTCGGTTATGCGCTGGACACGGCGCCGCAGCAGATCTGGTATGGCCGCACGCCGATTCGCTTCTCGATCCAGCCTTGAGGTGTACCTGCCACGTTGCGCGTCATTTTCGCCCCGCAGTCCATGCGGGCGGCCCGCGCAAGTCTGTCCCGGCACCCCGACTTCCCTCTATAATGCCGCTTGCTCCGCAAGCCATTCCATAGAGGTATATCCTGTGATTTCCCAGAAAGCCGCGACCCTTGGCAAGAACCTACTTGTGCTGCTTACCCTGTTGTCGGCCAGTTATGTGACCGCTGCCGTCGAAGACGATATCCGTGCGCGCATCCAGCAACACGGCAGCGTCTGCCAGTCCGACGAAGATTGCGCCTCCGGGCTGAATCTCGGTTCCGCGGCGGCCGGTCCGAAGGCTCCCGAAGAGATCTACCAGACCTATTGCTTCGCCTGTCACACCACCGGCGCCAATAACGCACCGGTCATGGGCAACATCGAACAGTGGGCGCCGCGCATCGCGAAAGGGGTTGATGTCCTGTACGTAAGCGCAGTCAACGGCCTGAACAATGGCGCCATGCCAGTGAAAGGTCTGTGCGCGAATTGCACGGACGAAGAAATCAAGGCGACCGTCGACCACATGGTCGCGAACAGCCAGTAACACTTAAATGGGGTCAGAGCCCAATTAGAGAACTAATCGGGCTCAGAAATTAAATGGGGTAAATTAAATGGGGTCAGAGCCCAATTAGATGCAGGTTGGCTTCCAGCTTGTCTAATTGGGCTCTGACCCCATTTAATTTCCAGGCCGCTGCCACGCGGCAGCGCTAACAAAGTCGCGCGTAAATGGGCTCTGACCCCATTTAACGGACCCCATTTAACGGACCCCATTTAACGTATCAATCAGTCAAACAAACTCTTCAAGCGCGCCAGCGCTTCCTTACCGCGCTCTTCCGACTTCTCCGGCGTCATGTCACTTGGCCGGCCTTCCCATTCCAGCAAGTCTTGCGGCAGCTCGTCGATAAAGCGGCTCGGCGTCGTTTCCAGGATTTCGCCGTACTGCTTGCGCTGCCGCGCGAGCGTGAAGGTCAGTTGCCGCTTCGCGCGCGTGATGCCGACATAGGCGAGACGCCGCTCTTCCTCGATGTCGCCGCTTTCGATACTGTTGCGGTGCGGCAGCATTTCCTCTTCCATGCCCATGATGAACACGAAGGGAAACTCCAGACCCTTCGCCGCATGCAGCGTCATCAGCTGCACGCGATTGGTTTCCTCTTCCTGTTCCTGTTGTTCGAGCATATCGCGCAGGATCAGCTTATTGATCGCGGCCTCGAGGTCTTCGTCCTCGCCGTTGGTCTTCGCCTTCGCGATGCTCTTTTCGAGGGCGCTCGTCAGTGTCATCACGTTCGCGATCGCGCGCTCGCCGGAAGCCGGCGTTGAGTTCTGCTGGCGCAGCCAGTCTTCGTAGCCGATGTCGTCGATCAGTTCGTGGATCAGCTGCACGCCGCCGCCACGCTCGATCAGCTCGCGCTTGCGCTCGAGCCACTGCGCGAACTCATGCAGCTTGTCGACCTGGCCTTCATTCAGGTGTTCTGCCAGCCCCATGTGCCCGCAGGCTGTCGCCATGCTGACACCGGCGCGATTGGCGTAGGTGCCCAGCGCTTCGAGTATCGCCGGGCCGATCTTGCGCCGCGGTGTATTGATGCAACGCAGGAAGGCGTTGTCGTCGTCGGGGTTGATCAACAGGCGCATGTAGGCCATCAGGTCCTTGATCTCGGTGCGCGCGAAGAACGACGTTCCTCCCGTCAGCACATAGGGCACCTGGTGTGCCTGCAACTGGATCTCCAGCAACCGCGCCTGGTGGTTGCCGCGATACAGCACGGCAAAGTCGTTGAATGCCAGCTTGCGGTGCACCGTCATCAGCAGGATGTCGGTGGCAATACGCTCGACCTCGGCTTCTTCGTTGCCCATCATCAGCACGCGGATCGGATCGCCCTTGCCGTATTCGCTCCACAGCGTCTTCTCGAACACGTGCGTGTTGTTGGCGATCAGCGCGTTCGCCGCCGTCAGGATCGTGTTCGTCGAGCGATAGTTCTGCTCGAGCTTGATGACCTTCAGGTCCGGGTAATCCGCCTGCAGCTGCTGCATGTTCTCGGGCCGCGCGCCGCGCCACGAGTAGATCGACTGGTCGTCGTCACCGACCACCGTCAGGCAACTGCGCTCACCCACGAGCAATTTCACGAGGTGATACTGCATGTTGTTGGTGTCCTGGTACTCGTCGACCAGCAGGTAGCGGATGTGGCGCTGCCATTTCTGCAGGACCTCCGGCTGCGTCAGGAACAGTTGCGCCGGCAGCATGATCAGGTCGTCGAAGTCGACCGCGTTGAACGCCTTAAGGTTGCGCTGATAAACCTCGTATAAAGCGGCGGCTAGCACTTCGTCCGGCGTGGCTGCGATCGCCTGCGCCTGCGCCGGCGTCAGAAACGCGTTCTTCCAGTTCGAAATCTGCGTGGCCATCGCGCGCAGCTGATCGTCGGCGGTATCGACTTCGCGATACGACAACTCCTTCAGTAGCGACAGGCAATCGATTTCGTCGAAGATCGTGAATGTCGACTTCAGCCCAAGCTGCGCGCACTCACTACGAATGATCTTCAAGCCCAGCTGGTGAAAGGTCGAAATCGTCAGGCCACGCGCGTTCGTGCCCTTGAGCAACAGATTCACGCGCTCGCGCATTTCGCGCGCGGCCTTGTTCGTGAAGGTCACCGCCGCGATGTTGTGCGGCTTCATGCCGCACTCGGCAATCAGCCAGGTGATTTTTTGCGTGATGACGCTCGTCTTTCCACTGCCCGCGCCGGCGAGTACCAACAGGGGGCTGTCGATGTAACGGACGGCGGCGTTCTGGCGCGAGTTGAGCGACTTCATGGGGATCCGGAAAGCAGGGCGCGCATGATACCGGGTTGGTCAGTGATTACGAGATCCGGCGAGCGGGTGAACGCACATTTACCGTACCGTACAGTGCTTGAATATGTCGAAGCTCTTCTGTATCTCTGCGAGTTTATAAGGAGAACAAGCAGATGACACGCCAGTACCGACTATTCGCTCCGCGCAAACTACTCATGGCAGTCTCCCTGGTGATGACGAGCGCGGCAAGCGAACTCGCTGTCGCCCAAAGCAGTGCCGTCGAGGAGATCGCAGTCACTGGCACGCGCATCCGCCAGACCTCGGGCATGATCACGCCAACGCCAGTCACCGCGGTGACGATGCCGGAACTGGAAAACTTCGATCCGGGCGGGACCGTGGCCGAGCAGCTCGGCGGCCTGCCACAATTTTTTGGCAACCGCAGTGCGCAAAGTTCGACAGGCGCGCTCAATGCCGGGTCCGGCTCCAGCTTCCTGAACCTGCGCGACCTCGGAGCCAACCGCACGCTCGTTCTCTTCGATGGTTCGCGCGTGGTTCCCGCCGACATCACCGGCTCGGTGGGCATCGACACCTTTCCTACCGCGCTGCTGAGCACGGTTGACGTCGTCACCGGCGGCGCGTCGGCAGCCTATGGCGCAGATGCGCTCGGCGGCGTCGTCAACTTTGTACTGAATCGCGAGTTCGAAGGCGCGCGCATGGAGGTGGGTACTGGTGTCACGGAGGAGGGCGATGGCCAGCGCTGGAACGTGTCGCTGGCCGGCGGCCGTCAGGTCGGCGAGCGTCTGCATCTGATCGGCTCGGTGGAAGCGCTGCAAATCAAGCAGATCCTGCGCGATCCGACCGACCTCGATGGCGATTGGTGGAAGCGCTGGGGCTACGTGACGAACCCCGCGTGGGTATCGGCCACCGCCACGCCAAACGTTCCGCAGCGCCTCACCTTGCCCTGGGTCGCGTCCAGTGAGCATAGCCCGACCGGCGTGATCTGGGCGCGCAGCGCCTCAAGCAGCACTGCAGCCCTGCGTCCCTTCGCGCTCAATGGCATGACATTCCTCGAGGATGGTTCCGGCGTCAGGCCGCTGGTAACGGGCGATGTCTACGCGGCGCCGAACCGGGCCAGTTCAACCAAGTCGCTGTCGGGCGGCCCCGAGGCTGAGATCGCCAATCGTGCCTTCGAGAACGGGCCGACAGGCGCCGAAACTATTACGCGCTCGATGTTTACGGGGGCCAAGTACGACATCAACGATTCGATTTCCGCGTTCGCGCAAATCATGGTCGGCCGGGCTGAAACCAATTCACCCGGCCGTCGTAGCCAGTACCTGATGCGCGACACCTGGCATGCCACGGTCTACCGCGACAATGCCTTCCTGCCGGCCTCCGTTGCGGCCGCAATGGACGCCGCGCGCATCACGTCCTTCCAGCTTCACAAGGCCGGTGCCTTCAAGGGGGATAACAACGTCGATGAGGGTGACGGCAAGGAAGTGTTCACGACCTACTCATGGAGCGCGGGTTTCGACGCCGTGCTGCCGAATGACTGGGACCTGCGGGCGTCCTGGCAATCGGGCCAGTCCGACAACCGCGCCGGCCTCTACGGCCAGATCCGGGTCGATCGCATGTTCCTCGGCATGGATGCCGTGCGCGATCCAAAAACCGGCGCCATCGTGTGTCGTGTGCAACTCTTTAATCCGAGCGCGGAGCAACTTGCCTCCTCTTCCGGCGTGCGCGGGAAGACCTCCATCGTAGGCGGCCCGCTGGCATCGCCCATTGGCCTCGACAACACCGTTCGCGACTGCGTGCCCTACAACGTCATGGGTGCCGGCAACATGAGTGATCAGGCCGTCGACTACACGCAGTCGGATCGAATCGAGCTCAGCAACGTGAAACAGGACTTTGCCGAGATATTGCTGCGCGGGGAACTCCTGCAACTGTGGGACGGCCCGATGTCATTCGCGGCCGGCCTCACCTGGCGCGACCAGAGTTTTCGGCAGTGGGTGCTGTCGGATGTCTACACTCTTGGACCACCACAGAACGCGCCGGAGTATGGTATCCAGGGCATTCCGATTGGTTACACCGGAGGGAGCGGCTCGCTGCATCGGCTGTCGTCGCAGCGCAATGCGCAGGGTGCACTGGACGTATGGGAAGCGTTCGGCGAGGTCAACGTCCCGCTGTGGGTGCGTGAAGGCGGTGAGCAACGTCTCGACTCCACGCTCGCGTACCGTTCGTCGGAATACTCGCGTTCGGGGCGGGTCGAAAGCTGGAAGCTCGGCCTTGATTTCCAGGTGCTCACCGACCTGCGTCTGCGTGCGACGCGCTCCCGCGATGTCCGCGAGCCAACCTTTACCGAACTCTTCAACAACCGCGGCGGTGGCGGCGCCAACGTCAACCTGACCAGCGGCCAGTCCGCGACCATCACCGCCAGCAGCGACGGCAACCCCAATTTGCGTCCGGAAATTGGCGACACCTCCGTGATGGGTTTCGTCTACCAGCCGGGTTTCCTGTCCGGCCTGCAGTTCTCGGCTGACTGGTACGACGTAGAAATCCAGGATGCCGTTGGCTCACTCGGCGCGCAGCGCATTTACGACGAGTGCACGCGCGGCAACACCCAGTTCTGCTCGTCGATCGACTTCGACGCCAGCGGCTTTCCGGCCCTGATTCGCAATGGCTACGTAAATGTCAACGCGGCCCGGGTGCGTGGCACGGACATCGAAGCCAGCTACCGCAGCGATCTCGATTTCTTCAGCGATCTGGATGAGTCGTTCAGCATTCGTCTACTGGCGGGTTATATCCGCGAACGCTCCGATACGCCGCTCGGCGGAGCCACGCAAGATGTATCCGGCAACCTTGGCTCACCCGATTTCACGGCCAATGCCACCGTCTCCTACAATTTCGGCGATATCGGCATTCGTCTGCAGCAACGCCATATCGCGTCGACAACGCGTGACTTCCGGTGGGTGGAAGGCGTGGACGTAGACGACAACAGCGTCGCCTCGGGCAACTACACGAACGTGGCGCTGAGCTACAACGGTGATTGGGGCAGCGGTGCAACCTGGACGGCCTCGCTGAACGTTACCAACGTGTTCGACCGTCCCCCGCCGATCGTTGCCAACTACTCGACCAACGGGTCCGCCCAATCAATACCGCAGGGCTACGATCTGTTTGGACGCCGCTACCAGGTCAGCATGAGTCTCGCTTACTAGCGTACGCCGCTGGCAGCCTGGCTGCGGCAACAACTACCGATATCAACGAGGAGAAGAATATGAACATACGATTGCGCAGCATGGCCCTTGTGGTGACTGTCTTATCGAGCATTCCTGCAGTAGCGCATCATTCGTTTTCTGCACAGTATGACGGCGAGAAGGTGATTCAGCTTAGCGGCACGGTGACGAAGATCGAATGGCAGAACCCGCACGTGTACATCTACGTCGATGTGGCCGACGCTAACGGCAGTTACGAGCAGTGGGCGCTGGAAATGGGAGCGCCTGCTGTATTGACCCGCACGCTCGGCTGGACGCGATCGACGCTGAACATTGGCGACCAGATCAACGTGGAAGGTCGCGGCGCGCGCGATGGCAGTAACCTGGCGAACGCTCGCACTGTCACGCTTGCATCGGGCGAAACGCTCGGCGCAGGGTCAAGCGAAACCCTGACGCCGTGAAGGCCGGGAGCGCGCGCATGAAAAATATAAAGTACTGCATTATCGCCCTGCCGCTGCTTGCCTTGCTGGCGCTCCCTTGCCTCGCGCAGGATGTCGCGCCGGCCAAAGCTGCACCGCGCCTCGCCAACGGCATGGTCAATCTCGGCCTCCCGCCCGGCGAAAAGGGCTTCTGGGGAAACAGCGGCAGCATTTACGATCGCGGTCGCCTTAGTCACCAGACCAACCTGCTCGAGAGCGAGATTCCGTTTCAGTCCTGGGCGAAGGCACTGTACGACTATCGTCAGGCAAACAATCAGGCGGACGATCCGCACGCCCGCTGTATGCCTCCAGGACCGACGCGCCTGATCGAAACCGTGAATGGTTTCGAAATACTGCAGATGCCGGAACTCGATCGCGTTTACTTCGTCGGCGGCGGCGGCCCGCGCACCTGGCGTGTCGTATACACCGATGGCCGGCCGCTGCCTGACATCGACAACCCGGACACCATCCCGGTCTACATGGGCTACACGAGTGGCCGCTGGGAAGGAGATACGCTTGTCGTAGAGTCAAACGGTTATAACGAAAGGACCTGGTTCGCCCAGGGGGGACTTCCACACACACGGTTCCTGCATCTGACGGAGCGTTTCTCGCGCCCGGATCGCGATACCTTGCGTTACGAAGTGACGGTCGACGATCCCGGCGCCTATACGCGCGCCTGGTCCGGTGGCTTCGACGTTGTCTGGACCTACAACAGCTGGGATGGCACTGAAGCCGGCGAAATCCACGAATATTTTTGCCAGGACAATAATCGCGATGTCATGCATATGCTGGGCAACGAGTCGCGGCCGGATTGATACAGATACTGAGGTTTGAGGCAGATGAATAACTATCGAAAGACGCTCGCTGTGTTGTTTGCAGCGCTGCTCGGGGGCGAGAGCCTGGCGCAGGAAGGACACCCGCTGACCGGCAGCTGGAGCGGTAACCGCATGGTGGACGGCAAGGCGTCGCGTATCCTGCTCGTGATGGACCTGCAGCGCGACCAGACCATCACGGGTTACGTGCTCGAGAACGGCAAGCGCAGCGCACTGCAAAACGTCGAGCTCGACGCAAGCGACTGGTCGGTAAGCTTCACGCTCGATGGCGGGTACGGCGTTGAAGGCTCAATCGCTGAGCTGGGTTCCCAGACCCTGCGCTCCATCAACGGCACCTGGACCAACGGCACCGGGAGCGGCGAGTTTTCGGTCGACATCAACTGAGCGCGGCGGCGCAAATTTTCTGGCAGCAATATCCATCCTTGGCTATACCGTGACTACACCGTGCCGGAAAGGGCTGTATGTCACTCGCCATCGTCCACTCGCGCGCGACACTCGGCATCGAAGCGCCGCCTGTCACCGTTGAAGTGCACCTGTCCGGCGGACTGCCCTCGTTCAACATCGTCGGCCTGCCGGAGACGGTGGTGAAGGAAAGCCGCGAGCGCGTGCGCAGCGCGATCCTCAATGCGCAGCTCGAGTTCCCGCAGCATCGCATCACCGTCAATCTCGCGCCCGCCGATCTGCCAAAAGCAGGTGGCCGCTTCGACCTCGCGATCGCGATAGGCATTCTCGCAGCGTCGGGGCAGATCGAGCAGCAGCGGCTGGCGCAAACCCTATTCATGGGAGAGCTCGCGCTGACCGGCGCGGTGCGCCGCGTCAACGGTATCTTGCCGGGGCTGATCGCGGGCCAGCGTGAAGGCCGACTCTGCATCATCCCTGCAGGCAACCAGGCCGAAGCGGGCCTCTTGCCCAGCGCAAACATATTGCTGTGCGGCCACTTGCTCGACCTGCTGCGGCATTTTCGCAACGAGGGCTCTCTGCCGAAAGCGGCCGCGATCGAACTCGTGCCTGAGCAACATGGGGTCGACTTCAGCGACGTCGTCGGCCAGGACAGCGCGAAGCGCGCGCTGATCATCGCCGCCGCGGGTGGCCACAACCTGCTGCTGCGCGGTCCACCCGGCACCGGCAAGACCATGCTGGCGAGTCGGCTTGTCACGATCCTGCCGCCACTGACCTATGACCAGGCACTCGAGGTCGCGGCGATCCAGTCGATATCCGGCAAGGGCTTTAGTCCCCAGGCCTGGCTGCAACCACCATTCCGCGCACCGCATCACACGAGCTCCGCCATCGCACTCGTCGGCGGCGGCAGCACCCTGCACATCGGCGAAATCAGCCTCGCGCACCACGGCGTACTCTTCCTCGACGAGCTGCCGGAGTTCAGCATGAAAGTGCTGGAAGTACTGCGTGAACCACTCGAAGCCGGACACGTGCAAATCGCCCGCGCAAAATACCAGGTGCGCTTGCCGGCGAATTTTCAACTGGTGGCGGCCTGCAATCCTTGTCCTTGTGGGTATCATGGCGATGCGCAGCGCGAGTGTCGCTGTACGCCGGAAAGAGTGAAGCAGTATCAACAACGTGTATCGGGCCCGCTGCTCGACCGCATCGACCTGCACGTGAATGTACCCCGCCTCAGCGAAAGTGAGCGCGATACTCTGCTACATCAAGCGCGCGCAACGGGACCCGATAGTGCCAGCATTCGTACGATGGTCGTCGCGTGTCGCGAGCGCCAATTGGCACGAGCCGGACGCAGCAATGCTCGGCTCGAACAACAGCAAGTCCGGCAGCACTGCGGACTCGATCCGCGCGACAGAAAATTGCTGACAGAGGCAGTAAATAAACTGCGTCTTTCCGCGCGCGCTACTTTCCGCATCCTTAAGATCGCGCGGACAATCGCGGACTTGGATAAGGCGGATGCCGTCGCAACATCGCACGTCCTGGAGGCGATCAACTATAGGAGATGTGATGCGCTTTGAAAGGGCGGCGCAATTGTAGGATGCATTTTCAGACAATGAAGTCGCGCTCGCAAAAGAAACAAGCGCCTCTGTCGTTGCCGCGCTGAATAAGGTGAACGGGAATTCCGGGCAGGAAATATCTGGGTGTGCGTGGCATGGAGAATCCCTTCTCCGAGTTGGCTGTTGTTCTAGCTTAGTAGAGGGTGGGCCATGTCGCGAGAATCAAATTACTCTGACCCCTTTGACTCCTGACCCCTTTGATCGACCCCTTTGATCCTTTGATCTGGGCCGCATTCAATCAGCTATCTTGATTACGGCTTGAGCCTCAGAGTCGGCTAGTTCTGAGCACTTGTTGGGGCCCAGGTTGGGCTCAAGGTCAGGATAGGCGCGCTTGAAGTAACGGAATGTCGACCACGTTACGAACACCATGCTTATGACTGCCATATGCGCAAGCATGTTGAGACCGATATAGAGGAACTGCGCGGTATACAGCCCGAATGCCAAGCTCCAAAGACAGGCAAGCAAGGTGGTCACTAGCCATTTGATATAGACCGGCGCGTTACGAATCGGGTTGAGGTTCGGATTCAAAACGCCCCAAAGCTTTTGCGATAGAAAACGAACGAATTTGTATAACGAAAACATGGTCAGGCTGCTCTAAAATTTCACGACGTGGCCAAATCTATAGTGAATTCAGGCTAAGCGATAGGATCAAAGGGGTCAGAGTAATTTGATCCGCCGGGATTCATGCCTCGCAGCCTCTGTCTCTGCCGCGCACGGAGGCGGCAGGTACTATCGCTCGTCGTCTCGCGACCTGCCCCCGGACAATCAACCCCGGCCTGGGCGGACTTCTCCAGGAATGCACGCCTCGCTCGCGTGATGTGCACATTGCTTGCATGATATGGCGCAGGCACCCCGCTCGAACCAGTCGGCACTTCCGCGACAGCGCCGCTATAACCCGAGCGTCGTGAATGCCGGCGCAGTCGAACGTGGAGCTGTGCAGACCATGCTGCGCTTCAATCTTGAGGAAGAACGAGAGCGGGTCTCTGCTCCTGTTCCAGCGCGGCAATCTTGTCTTCGAGCGTCGCCATTTGCGCCAGGGCCTGCTCCAGCAAGCGAGTCTGGGCGACAAATTCCTCGCGCGTGACGATGTTCAATTTAGCCAGGTTGCTTTGCAGCAAGCCGTACAGCTCGCGCTCCAGCTTTTCGCGCGCGGCCCCCGCGCCGGGGAATAACTCCGCTGCGCGGGAACTGAGTTTCTGCAGGAAGTCGTTGTCGATCATGGGGAGGTCCTGTGGCTTTATTCCGGTTAGGGGCAGTATACTCGCCCGGCCAGTCCGCTAGCGTCATATGACGCAGTCCCTTCGCATCTAAGCGCTCATGTCGGCGATAGAAGCGCATAAAAGCGTGGAAATCGACGCGAATAAGCCCCAATAGATATGTGGATAGACTCGCGGCCAAGCCACACGGCAGTAAGACACGCGATACATAGCCAGACCGACACGCGACAGACCGACACGCGACAGATAGACACGCGACAGATAGAGGAATAACAACATGAAAATGATCACGGCCGTAATCAAACCCTTCAAACTGGACGATGTCCGCGAAGCCTTGTCGAATATCGGCGTCCAGGGCATTACCGTTACCGAGGTCAAGGGCTTTGGTCGTCAGAAAGGTCATACAGAACTCTATCGTGGCGCCGAATACGTCGTCGACTTCCTGCCGAAGATTCGCCTCGAAATCGCCGCCGAAGACAGCATGGTCGAACGCATCATCGAAACGCTGATCAAGGCCGCATCCACCGGCAAGATCGGTGACGGCAAGATCTTTGTCCACAATCTGGAACAGGTCATTCGTATCAGGACCGGCGAATCCGGCCCCGACGCGATCTAGATCAGCGCTCCAAATTCAGCCCCACAGATACTGCAGTACCGACAGCGCCGCCACCGGCGCTGTTTCCGTTCTGAGCACCCGATTTCCCAGTGCCACGCCGCTGAAACCCGCGCCCTGCGCAAGCGCAATTTCGGCTGGGGACAAGCCGCCCTCCGGGCCGATCAGCAGTGCGACTCCGCCCTGCGGCCGTTGACCCGTAAGCGCCGCTGCTTGCTCGTGATCGAAGACCAAACACAGCTCAGCCGGTTTCGACCTGACCCAGGTGGCCAGCGCCTGTGGCGCGAGCACTTCGGGAACACGCACGCGGCCGCTTTGCTCGCAGGCGCTGATTGCAATCTGTTGCCAGTGCTCCTGGCGCTTCTCGCGGCGCTCGTCGTTCAATTTCACCTCGCAGTGTTCGGTGAATAGCGGTGCGATCACGCTGACGCCGAGCTCGGTGCTTTTCTGGATCGCGTAGTCCATGCGTTCGCCGCGCGAGATGCCGAGGCCGAGCACCGTGTACAAGCGTGATTCCGTTGGCGGTGTCGAGCGCGCCGCGATGCGCACGGTGCAGGTTTTCTTGTCGACACTGACAATAGTGGCCGCATACTCGTGGCCATCACCGTTGAACAGTATCAGCGCCGCATCCACGGGCAGGCGCAAGACCTTGCCGAGATAGTGCGCGGTCTGCCCTTCGAGCACGATGTCGTCGCCGCAGGCGAGAACGTGTTTGCAGTAAATCCGTGAAATTCGCATGGTTGGCCATAGCAAGAAAAGCGCGAGAATAACCGCAGTTTGCGGAGTGACCAAGCATGAACGGAGTTTTTCCTGTTATCACGCATCGCCGGCGCGGCGATGTAGCGCAGTGCGACAGTGCTGTTATGATCCGGACGCATCCCTGTCCAAGAAACATTGTTCGCGTTTGGAAAAACTGATGCACAAGGCGCTTTATCCCTTTGTCATGCTCGCGGGCTTTGCCGCGATCCTGTTGTTGCTTGCGACGGGGATTGGCTAACAGCGTGGCGCTTTCGAACTGGCGCAGGCGATCGAGTTGCTGAGGTTTGGCGGCTTGCTCGGCATCATCGGCGCGGGTGCGGCGATATTTTTCATCATGTGGCAGCGGCCGCTGGGGCTCGCGCTCGTACTCGTCGCGGTGTCGGCGGGACTTGGCATCGTGGCTTGCTATATGCCGTATCGGCAATTGGTCCCGTCGCAACAGTTTCCGCCAATTCACGACATCACGACTGACTTCAGCAATCCGCCTGCGTTCGTCGCCATTGCCCGCGTGCGCGTCGCGGCGCCCAATCCCCTGAGCTATGACGGACCCCAGGTTGGCGCGGAACAACGTCGCGCATATCCCGACATACGCACGGTGACCTTTGCGCATGACCCTGGCGTCGTGTTTCCCGCTGCGTTGCAGCTAGTGGACGAACTCAGCTGGGATCTTGTCGAGGCAAACGCCGCGCAAGGGCGCATCGAAGCGACAGTCACGTCGCGCTGGTTCGGCTTCAAGGATGACATCGTCATGCGCATCGCGCCCGGTACTGCGGGCACGGCCCTGTTCGATATGCGCAGCAAGTCGCGTGTCGGCGTCAGCGACATGGGATCCAACGCGCGGCATGTCCGCGAGTTCATGAATGGCTTGCTGGAGCGACTGGATTAAATGGGGTCAGAGCCCATTTAAATGCAGCGCAGCTTGAAACCGGTTTAAATGGGCTCTGACCCCATTTAATCCCACCAGCACGCTCTCGTCAGCGAATGTGCCCGAGCTTGTCGCGCTTCGTGGCAAGATAAGCGGTGTTGTGCGCATTCTCGCCAGTCAACAAGGGAACGCGCTCGACAACCTCGATGCCCAGCGCTTGTAGCGCGGCAACCTTGTTCGGGTTGTTCGTCATCAGGCGCGCCTTCGTGATGCCGAAGTGGCTGAACATCACTTTGCACATTTCGTAATCGCGCGCATCGGCTTCAAAGCCCAGCTCGAGGTTGGCTTGCACCGTGTCCGCGCCGAGATCCTGCAAACCATAAGCGCGGATCTTGTTGCCGAGGCCGATATTACGGCCTTCCTGGCGCAAATAAAAAATCACACCGCTGCCTTCTTCTGACACGCGCCGCATTGACTCGCTCAGCTGTGCACCGCAGTCGCAGCGCAAGCTGAACAGTGCATCGCCTGTCAGGCATTCGGAGTGCAAGCGGCATAACACCGGCTTGTTGGTGTCCAGTTGCCCATAGACGAGCGCCAGATGTTCCTTGCTCGAGGCTGCGTCCGTGAACACATTGAGCGCGAACTCGCCGAAGCGGGTAGGAAGTTTGGCGGAGGCTACGATCGTTACGCTCACGGCTGCGGTGTCGGCGTTGGCTGCAAAGGAAGGGGCTGCACTTTAACAGAAAAGGAAATTGGGGTCAGAGCCCAATTGTTTCGTTACTGTCGCTTATTCGACCCCGCGCTCAAGTGTGTCGTTGAATAGCGACGCGCCAACGCGGAGCTCAGTATCGAATATAAAGGCGCCCGCACGCCGTGCGCCCAGTCGAGTGTTGAAGCGCCACCGGCTCGACGCCTTCTTTATATAAGAATAGGGCTCTGACCCTCTTTATATTTCAATTGGGCTCTGACCCCGGAATAATGGCGGCATGCAAGAACTTCGCTCTTATGATCTGATCGTCTGCGGTGGTGGCATGGTCGGCCTCGCGATGGCCCTGGCCCTGGCACCGACGGGCCTGCGCATTGCGCTGCTCGATCCACAACCTGCGCCGCCCGCGGCCGCTACGCTGCGGCCGGAGATGGGTCGTGCTGACTTCGATCCACGCGTCAGCGCGCTGACGCCGGCGAGCCGCAGCTTGCTCGCCAGTCTGGGCGTCTGGCAGTCCTTGCAGGAACTGCGCGTATGCCCCTATACCGACATGCAGGTCTGGGACGCCGATGGCACCGGGTCGATTCATTTTTCAGCGGCCGAGCTGCATCAGCCCTGTCTTGGCTACATCGTTGAGAACAGTCTTGTCAGCGCAGTACTGGCGGACGCGGTGCGCGCCAACGCCGGCATAGAACTCCTGCACGCAAGCCTGGTCTCGTACAGTACGCAGGGTGACACGCAGCTAGTCACGCTTGCCGGCGGCGAGCATGTTCGCGCCAGGTTGCTGATCGGGGCCGACGGGAGTAATTCTCAGGTGCGCACGCTCGCCGGCATTGCGACGAAAGAGTCGAACACCGGCCATCGCGCGCTCGTAACCACGGCCCGCACCGAGCGCGGACATCAATCCACCGCGTGGCAGCGCTTCATGCAGAGCGGTCCGCTCGCCTTCCTGCCACTGCATTTGCCGGGCGCTGCCGTGCAGGCGCATTCCTCGATTGTGTGGTCCTGCGTGCCCGAACTCGCCGATGAACTGCTCGCGCTCGATGACGCGCAGTTTGCGCGACGGCTCGAAATTGCATTTGAAAGGCGGCTCGGCGCAGTCGAGGCCGTCGCCCCGCGCTTCGCGTTTCCGCTGTGGCAGAAGCACGCGAGTTGCTACGTGCAGCCGGGCCTGGCCCTGATCGGCGATGCGGCGCATACGATTCATCCGCTGGCCGGGCAGGGCGTCAACCTGGGCCTGGCCGATGTGCGAAGCCTTGCGGCGGTGCTGGCTCGTTCCATCGCGCGCGGCGAAGATTTCGCCAGCGCGCAGGTCCTGAGCCGCTACCAGCGTGAACGCAAGGCCGCCAACCTCGGCATGTTGCTGGCCATGGACGGTTTCAAGCACGCCTTTGGCAGCGACGATGTCCACCTGCGCTGGTTACGCAACGCGGGCCTGAAGGCAGCTGACCGGCTCAGCCCCCTGAAGCAGGCCTTGATGAAAGGCGCCATGGGCTTGTAGCTCCAAATGATAATGATTATCATCTACGCCCCATTCCGGAGTATCCCATGAACCTGCGCCTGGCCTTTTCCGCTTGCTTGCTGACCCTGCTCGTCGCCTGCGGCGCTGAAACCCCACCTGCCAATTCCGTGGCTGCGTCCGCCGGATCGCCCTCCGCCGCGGCGACTAGCGCCGAACCAGCAAGCCAGCCTGAAGCCGGCGGGCTGGCCACGCCGGTGCCTTCGGCGCCGGCCGGCCCCGTCATCGTCTACTCCTCGCGCCAGGAACACCTCATCAAGCCGCTGTTCGATCGCTTCACGGCGGAAACCGGTATCGAGGTCCAGTTCCAGACCGGTGAGGAGGGACCGCTGATCGCGCGCCTGCAGGCCGAAGGCGAGGGTACTTATGCCGATGTCCTGTACACCGTCGACGCCGGCAACCTGTGGATGGCCGCGGAGCGCGGCCTGTTGCGGCCGACACAGTCGGCCCTGCTCGAGCAAAACATCCCCGCGCACCTGCGCGATCCGCAGGGTCGCTGGTTCGGCCTGTCGGTGCGCGCGAGGACGATTGCGTATTCGACCGAGCGCGTCGACCCCGCGCAGCTCTCCACTTACGAAGACCTCGCCGATCCCAAGTGGAAGGGCAAGCTCTGCCTGCGCACCTCGAAGAAGGTCTACAACATGTCGCTGGTCGCAACGCTGATCGACCGGCTCGGCGACGCGGAAGCGGAGAAAGTCGTGCGCGGCTGGGTCGCGAATCTCGCTGCGCCGGTGTTCAGCAGCGACTTGCTCATCATCGATGCGATCGCCGCGGGCCAGTGCGATGTCGGCATCATCAACACCTACTATCTTGGCCAGGCACAGCAACAAACGCCGGAGGTCCCGGTGGCCTTGTTCTGGGCCAACCAGCAGGGCGCAGGCGTGCACGTCAACGTGTCGGGAGCCGGCATCACGACGCATGCAAAAAATCCTGAAGCTGCGCTGCGTTTGATCGAATGGCTGTCGACTGGCGAACCCCAGCTGATGTTCTCCGAGCTCAATCTCGAATACCCCGCAAGTCCTGCGGTTGAACCCGTGGAGCTCGTGCGCAGCTGGGGCGAGTTCAAGCCAGATACCATCAATGTCGACATCGCGGGCCGCCTGCAGGCGGATGCGGTCAAGCTGATGGATCGCGCCGACTATCGCTGAGCCCTCTTGAGCGCTGATCTTCCGTTGACGCTCCCCGCGAAACCGGCCTCGCGTCCGGACTACCTGCTGTGGAAAAGCCTTGGCTTCGTGCTCGCGCTGCTCGTGAGCCTGCCCTTGCTGCTGATCGTCGCGCAGTGGGGCGCGCTCGGCTCTGGCGAACAGGACATCTGGCAGCACCTGCTCGACACCAAGCTCGACCGGCTTGCCGGCAACACACTGATCCTGCTGCTCGGCGTCGGCGCCGGTGTCACGGTGCTTGGCGTGTCGCTCGCGTGGCTGTGCAGCATGTGCGAATTTCCGGGCCGTCGCCTGTTTGAATGGGCATTGATGTTGCCGCTGGCGATACCCGGTTACGTCATGGCCTTCGTGTTTCTCGGCACCTTCAATTTTGCCGGGCCGGTGCAGACGGCACTGCGCGCGCAGTTTGGCAATGGCGTGTGGTTTCCTGACATGCAAGGGCCTGGCGCTGTCATGCTCGTACTGTCGCTGGTGCTGTATCCCTACGTCTACATGCTGGCGCGTGCTGCATTTCTTGCGCAGAGTCGCAGCCAGATGGATGCGGCGCGCATCCTTGGGCTGCGCCCCTTCAATGCCTTCCTGCGCGTGGCATTGCCAGGCGCGCGTCCGGCGATCGCGGCGGGTGTTGCACTCGCGTTGATGGAAACACTCGCCGACTTCGGCGCGGTCGCGGTGTTCAACTTTGATACTTTCACGACTGCAATCTACGGTGCCTGGTACGGGCTCTTCAACCTGCAGGTCGCCGCGCAGCTGGCCTCATTGCTCTTGCTGTTTGTAGCGCTGGCGATGACGCTGGAACAATACGGCCGTCGCAATGCGCGTCATGTGCAGGAAGGGCGCGCGCGGGTCGCC
Source organism: Pseudomonadota bacterium (assembly GCA_041178065.1). Classification (GTDB taxonomy): domain Bacteria; phylum Pseudomonadota; class Gammaproteobacteria; order Pseudomonadales; family Pseudohongiellaceae; genus CAILUG01. Next base: position 31,606 of record JBEGWB010000143.1, read on the forward strand.
GGCTACGCGCTCACGGGTGTGCGTGCCGCGGCCGCGAGCCTGCTATGCGTCGCTGTGCTAGGACTCGCGTTTGTATTACCGCTGGTGCAGTTGCTGTTGTGGACGCTCGGCACCGTGACCCGCGAGGGCATCGATCCGCGCTTTGCCGAATTCCTGGCGCGCTCGCTTGCACTCGGTGCGGGCGCGGCTTGCGTGACCGTCGCGCTTGCGCTCGTGCTTGCGATGGTACGGCGTTTGCCGGGCACTGCCTGGACGCAACGCTGGCAGTCGCTTGCCCTGCGCGTGGCAACGCTCGGCTACGCGCTGCCGGGCTCGGTGCTCGCCGTCGGCATCATGTTGCTGTTCACCGGCATCGATCGGCAACTGGCCGCGCGCCTCGGACTGCAGCCGATGCTCGTCGGCGGGATGGTCGCGCTGGTGCTTGCCTATGTCGTACGCTTTCTTGCGGTTGCCCATGCGCCGATCGATGCGGGCCTGCAGGGCATCAAGCCGTCCGTTATCGAAGCCGCGCGCAGTCTTGGCGCCGCGCCGGCGCGCGTGCTGAGCGCGGTCTACATTCCCTTGCTGCGGCCCGGACTCATCACGGCCGCGCTGCTCGTATTCGTCGATGTCATGAAGGAAATGCCAGCGACACTGATCCTGCGGCCCTTCGGCTGGGACACACTCGCCGTGCGTATTTTCCAGATGACGAGCGAAGGCCAGTGGGAGCGCGCCGCACTTCCCGGTTTGATCCTGCTGCTCAGCGGTCTGATTCCCGTGATCCTGCTCGTCAAACAGTCCCGGCGCGGCGCCAGTTCCTGACAGCACCGCGGCGCGACGAATGGGGCGCCGCAGCTCACTGAAACCGCGCGCAGGCCGCTTACCTTGCGTGACGTGCGCCTCTTCCCTATGATGCGGGGAAGTCGATTTTCGGGTTGGATTTCCGCCGTGATAGATAGCGATGGGTTCAGGCCCAATGTCGGCCTCATCATTTTCAATGATGCAGGCAAGTTGCTGTGGGCCAAGCGCTTCGGGCAGGATGCATGGCAATTTCCGCAAGGCGGAATCCAGCGTCATGAAAAGCCCGAGGTTGCGGCGCTACGGGAACTTAGAGAAGAAGTCGGACTCGAAGCTTCCGATGTCCAGATCGTTGCCAGCACGGCCAAATGGCTGCGCTACCGCTTACCGGAGCATCTGATCAGGCAACGCTCCTTCCCGGTGTGTATCGGGCAGAAGCAACGCTGGTTTCTTCTTCGCCTGTTGTCAAATGCGGCGCAGATCCGCTTCGATCTCGGTGACAAGCAGGAGTTCGACGACATTCGCTGGATTGATTACTGGGAACCCGCCGACCAGGTGGTGTCCTTCAAGCGCAACGTTTACCGCCGGGCGCTTGAGGAACTGCGCCAGCCCTACACCCAGGTGCTGGACCAACTAACAAGAAGCTCACAAGACACCTGAAAAATATCCCATAACAAGACGGCAGGCCCATGCTGGACAAGCTGCGCAGCATCATCCAGGAAGTGAATGGGGCCGCCGATCTCACGGCTACACTCAACATTCTCGTGCGCCGTGTGCAGAACGTCATGGGCACGCGCGTATGTTCCGTCTACTTGCTCGACAAGAGTCTCAATCGCTACGTGCTGATGGCCACGAAAGGCCTCGATGCGTCGGCTGTCGGCAAGGCCAGCCTGTCGCCGCAGGAAGGACTCGTCGGCCTCGTCGCGCAGCGTGCCGAGCCCGTCAACCTCGACCAGGCGCGCTCGCATCCGCGCTACCACTACATTCCTGAAACGAGGGAAGAGGAATTCGAATCCTTCCTCGGCGTACCGGTGATCCATCATGGCAACGTGCTCGGCGTGCTCGTCGTGCAGCAGAGCGAAAGCCGCACGTTCAGCACCGAAGACGAAGCCTTCCTGATCACACTGTCCGCGCAGCTCGCCGGCGTCATCGCCAATGCCGAAGCGCGCGGCGCCGTCGGCGGACTCAGTCCGACCGGCATCAAAACCGAAGACTCCAGCTTCGACGGCGCGCCCGGCGCGCCCGGCGTTGCGATCGCGCGCGCTGTCACGGTGTTTCCGCCGGCCGATCTCTACGTAATCCCCAAGCGCGGTTGCGCCGACATCACGGTTGAAATCCGCTTCTTCAATGAATGTCTCGAGGCGGTGCGCATCGACATTAGCGAACTGAAGAACAAGGTGAAGGGACAATTGCGTCCCGAAGAGCGCGAACTGTTCGACGCTTACCTGCACATGCTCAGCGACAATGCGCTCGGCGCCGAAGTCGTTGCCCTGATCAAGGAAGGCAACTGGGCGCAGGGCGCGCTGGCGCAAGTGGCGCTGCAGCATGTCAGCAACATGGAAGGCATCGGCGACGACTACCTGCGCGAGCGCGCTACCGACATCAAGGATCTGTGCAGCCGCGTATTGTCGTACCTGCAGGAAGAGCAGAAGCACAAGTACGTGTATCCCGACCGCTGCATCCTCGTCAGCGAGGAGCTGTCGGCGGCGATGCTCGCCGAAGTGCCCAAGGAAAAACTGGTCGGCGTTGTGTCCGCCAGGGGTTCGGCGCATTCGCACGTGGCGATTCTCGCCCGTGCGATGGGCCTGCCGGCCGTGATGGGCGTGTCCGACTTGCCCTTTGCCGAGCTCGACGGCAAAGAGCTGATCATCGACGGCTACAACGGGCGCGTGTACAGCAATCCTTCCGACAAGCTACGTGCGAGTTACCAGGACATCGTGCGCGAAGAAGTGCTGCTGACGGAAGGCCTCGAAATGATCAAGGACCTGCCTTGCGAGACGCGCGACGGCTATCGCGTGCAGCTGTGGGTCAACACCGGTTTGATGACGGACGTGTTGCGTTCGCGCGAGCGCGGCGCCGAAGGAATCGGCTTATTTCGCACCGAAGTGCCTTTCATGCTGCGCAGCAGTTTTCCGACGGAGTCGGAACAGGCCGAAATTTATCGCGAGCAACTCGTCGCCTTCCATCCAAAGATGGTGACGATGCGCACGCTCGACATCGGCGGCGACAAGCCGCTGCCGTACTTCCCGATCCACGAGGACAATCCTTTTCTCGGCTGGCGCGGCATTCGCGTCAGTATGGACCACCCGGAACTGTTCCTCGGCCAGGTGCGCGCGATGATGCGCGCCGCCGTTGGCCTCAACAACCTGCAGATCCTGTTGCCGATGATCAGCCAGATAGAGGAGATCGACGAATCGATCGAGCTGATCCGCCGCGCGCACAAGGAACTGTGGGACGAAGGCCACGAGCTCGACATGCCGCCAATCGGTGTCATGATCGAAGTGCCGGCGATGGCCTGGCAGGTGGATGCGATCACGCGCCGCGCGGACTTCGTATCGGTCGGCAGCAACGACCTGACGCAATACATGCTTGCGGTCGACCGCAACAATCCGCGCGTGGCGAACCTGTTTTCAAACTTGCATCCTGCCGTGCTGCGCGTCATGAACGTCATCGCGCAGGACGTGCGCGCCTCGGGCAAGCGTCTCAGCATCTGTGGCGAGATGGCCGGCAACCCCGGCGCCGCTGTGCTGCTGACGGCGATGGGCTTCGATATCCTGTCGATGAACGCGACGAACCTGCTGAAGGTCAAGTCGGTGATCCGCAACCTGACCATCGTGCAGGCGAAAGACCTGCTGCGGCGCGTGCTCGAACTCGAGACCACCGACGAAGTGAAGGATCTCATCGACCTCGAACTATCGCACGCAGGCGTCGATCGCCTGCTGCGTTCTTCGCGCACGAGTTAAATGGGGTAGTTAAATGGGGTCAGAGCCCATTTAAACCAGCTCGAACCCAAGTTGCATTTAAATGGGCTCTGACCCCATTTAACTCCGTAACCCCATCAACTCCACCCATCCGGCTTGGTATCACTGCGGGTTCCGGGCAAAATGGTGCGTCCAGGTTCAAGATCAACCCATGCTGACCTTTCCCCAGATCGACCCCATTGCCGTCGCGCTTGGCCCGCTCAAAATTCGCTGGTATGCGCTGACCTACATCGTCGGCTTCGGCGCCGCGTGGTTACTCGGTAATCGGCGCGCCGCGCGGCCGGGTTCCGGCTGGACGAACGAGCAGGTCGCTGACCTGATCACCAACGGCATGCTTGGCGCGATCCTCGGTGGTCGCATCGGCTACATCCTGTTCTACAACTTCAGCGCCTTCCTCGACAATCCGCTGATGATCGTGCGCATCTGGGAAGGCGGCATGTCCTTCCACGGCGGCTTCATCGGCGTCGCCATTGCCACGGCGCTATTCGCGCGCAGCACGGGCAAGTCGGTGACCGATGTGTTCGACTTCGTCGCGCCGCTGGCGCCGGTGGGGCTCGGCGCGGGCCGCATCGGCAATTTCATCAATGCCGAACTGTGGGGGCGCGTCACCGATGTGCCCTGGGCGATGGTGTTCCCGACCGATCCCGCGCGCTTGCCGCGCCATCCGTCGCAGCTGTATCAGTTCGCACTCGAAGGTGTCGTTCTGTTCGGCCTGCTGTGGTGGTATTCAAGCAAGCCACGGCCGCGCTTCGCCGTCGGTGGACTCTTTCTGCTCGGCTACGGCCTGCAACGCTTCGGCGTTGAATTTTTTCGCGAGCCTGACGAAGGCCTCGGCTTTGTCATGTTCGACTGGATGAGCCGCGGACAACAACTGTCGCTGCCCATGATCGTCGGCGGCATTGTCATCCTCGTGTTGGCATACCGTGGACGCTTCGCATGAACAGGAGAAGCCTCGCATGAAACAGTACCTGGATCTCATGCGCCGCATTCTTGCGGAAGGCGTCCGCAAGGAAGATCGCACCGGCACCGGCACGCTGTCGATATTTGGCCACCAGATGCGCTTCGACCTCGCCGAAGGTTTCCCGCTGGTAACGACCAAGAAGCTGCACCTGCGCTCCATCATCCACGAGCTGCTGTGGTTCCTGACCGGCGACACCAATATCAGGTACCTGAAGGATAACGGCGTCAGCATCTGGGACGAGTGGGCCGATGCGAACGGCGACCTTGGCCCGGTGTACGGCCGTCAGTGGCGCGCATGGCCCGGCAAGGATGGTGAAACGATCGACCAGATCAGCAAGGTGCTCAATGGCGTCCGCAACAATCCGGATTCGCGCCGGCTCATGGTCGTTGCGTATAACCCGACCTATGTCGACGACATGGCGCTGCCGCCCTGTCATTCGCTGTTTCAGTTCTACGTAGCGAACGGCAAGCTCTCGTGCCAGCTGTATCAGCGCTCAGCCGATACCTTCCTCGGCGTTCCATTCAACATCGCATCCTATGCACTGCTGACGCACATGATGGCGCAGCAGTGCGATCTGGGCGTCGGCGACTTCGTGTGGACCGGCGGCGACACGCATCTGTACCTCAATCATCTTGAGCAGGTGCAGACACAGCTCGCGCGCGCGCCATACCCCTTGCCGCAGCTGAGGATCATGCGTAAACCCGCCTCGATATTCGATTACCGGTTCGAGGATTTTGAGATCGTCAATTACCAGTCGCATCCACACATTGCAGCCAGGGTAGCCATATGAAGATTTCGCTGATTGTCGCCATGTCGCAGAACCGCGTCATCGGGCGACAGAACCAGATGCCGTGGCATCTGCCCAACGAGCTGAAGTATTTCAAGCGCATGACGCTTGGCAAGCCCATGATCATGGGACGCAATACTTTCGCTTCGCTCGGCAAGCCCCTGCCCGGCCGTCCCAACATCATCGTCACGCGCAACCATGACTACGACGCCGATGGCGTCAGCGTGGTCAACTCTGTCGAGGACGCGCTGGACCTTGCCGAGCAACTGACCGAGCACGATGCCAATGCCGAAGCGATGGTTATCGGCGGCGCGCAGATTTTTGACGTGACACTGCCGCTTGCGGATCGGCTCTACCTTACTGAAATACACGCTGTCATCGATGGCGATGTGTTCTTTCCGCAATTTCCGGACAACCAGTGGCGCCTCGTGTCGCGCGAAGACCACGCTGCCGACGCCGCCAATCCGTATGCCTACAGCGTAATGGTGCTGGAGCGCCGCACGTGACGACAAACACGCTGCGGAACATTTTGCTGGCACTGATCCTCGTGCCGGCATTGCTGTTCGGCGCCGCTGGCGTGTTGCTGTCGCAAGGCAAGGTTCTCGGTGAGCGGCATCTGCCTTACGCGCACGTGGAGTTCGACTTCACCAGCGGCAGTTTCGCCGACTACATCACATACTCGAAGCAGCTGATTCAGGGCGCAACGCTGGAGCCCGTGCCGCAAGCAGTAATCGACAACCTCGCACCCTTCGTGCTCGAGCCGGATGCCAGCTGCGCACGCGCCGCATCGGGCAAGTTCGAAAAGGGCGTCGTGCTGATCCATGGTCTGTTCGATTCGCCGTACAGCATGCGCCCCTTCGGCGAGTCGCTGCGCGCACAATGTTTTTACGTACTCGGCCTGCTGCTGCCGGACCATGCGACGCGCCCGGGCGACCTCCTCGATGCACGCTGGGAAGACTGGGCCGCCGCAATGCATTTCGCAACGACGCAACTTGCGCAAGCCGCGGAGGCGCTCTACCTGTCGGGACACTCCGCCGGTGGCACGCTGGCGCTGCTCGAAGCGGCGCGCAATCCGGAGGTCGATGCGCTTGTGCTGTTCGCGCCGGCTCTGGCGATCACGCCGGCGGCGAAATACGCAGGCTATGTCTCGCTGCTCGGTAAGGTGTTCGGCAGGGCGGCCTGGTATGAGGTACGGCCGGATGAAGCGCTGTATCGCTATGAATCAGTTACCTTCGTGTCAGTCGCCGAAACCTGGGATCTGATCGAGACCACGAACGCCGAGCTGGCCGCACAAGGCCGCGAGGTGCCCGTCTTCACCGTGGCGAGCATGCAGGACAACACGGTCGGTACCGACGCCATACTCGACTACATGGCGCGCAATGCGCATCCTGGGTCGCACACGCTGCTATATTCGCAGTATCCATATTCCGCGGACGAAGGCACTGAGCTCGTCATCAGCAATGCGCCGGAAGTGGGTGTGCTCAGTGTGTCGCACCTCGGCCTGATGATGCCGCCGACGCATCCGCATTACGGCCGCGGCGGTGATTACCGCAACTGCAACCATTACTATTCCAGATCGGTGAATCCGCAGTTCGTGCAATGCAAGAGCGGCCGGCGTGCGTTCTATGGCGAGCCCACCACGGACAACCTGTCGCGTGGCGTCATCGAACGCATTGCATTCAATCCCTTTTATGAGGACATGCTGGTGTCCATGCAGGATTTCCTGCAGATCGCGCATACAGCGGTGACTTTCGAGTAAACTATTGGCGCAGTACCGGTATAAAACAGGAGCAGCAGCCGATACAGGCGGCGCCACACGTTGGGGAACGCATGATGCAAAAAATCTCCCATATCCCAGTCCTGATCGTCGGTAGCGGCGCTGCCGGAACGATGCTCGCGCTCGAGCTTGCGCGCCAGGGCATTGCGACAAGGCTGGTCGACCGCCTGCCAGGACCTTCGAAATACTCACGCGCTGTCACCGTGCATGCGCGCCTGCTTGAAATCTTCGAGCAGATCGATCCGGCACTGGTGCAGCGTTATCTCGCGCGCGGCGTTCACAGTCCCGGTTACGTGATGCATTTCGTCGATGGCGAGGGCAAGCGCCGCGAGGTGCGTCCCGGCCTCGACTTCACCGCGCTGCCGTCCCGATATCCGATGTTGCTGGTGCACAGCCAGGATGAAACGGAAGGCACACTGCGCGGCTACCTCAAGGAAAAATACCAGTTCGATACCGAGTGGGGGCTGACCTGCACGGCCGTAAACCAGAATGGCCAGGTGGTCGAAGCCACGTTGCAGGCTGCCGATGGCAGCATTGAAACCGTGCGCTGCCAGTATCTCGTGGCATGCGACGGCGCCAATTCGCGCATTCGCCAGCAGCTGGCGCTCGCGCAGGAAGGTAATGACTATTCAGGTACGGTGCTGCAAAACCTCGACGTCGAGCTGCTCGCCTTTCCGGACAAGGACGAGTGGATTCATTACTGCATGGGGCCGGCGCATTTCGTCATGGTCGCCAAAATGCAGAATGGCTACACGCGCCTGTTGATGAGCCAGCCGGCCGACAAGGCGGATGTCGTCGAAACCCCACAGTCGGTGTTCAGCAATATCCTCGCGAAGCACTTCGATGGCATTCGTTTCGGCAAGACCTTGTGGCATTCGCGTTGGGCCAGTCAGGTGCGGCTCGCGCACACTTATCGCAAAGGCAACGTGTTCCTCGCCGGCGATGCCGCGCACGTGCATTCCACCGCTGGCGGCCAGGGCATGAACTGCTGCATGCAGGACGCCTACAACCTGGGCTGGAAACTCGCGCTCGTGCTGAAAGACCAGGCGCGCCCGGAATTGCTCGACACCTATGAAAGCGAACGCAAGCCGATCGGCAAGCAGGTCATCGGCGCGGCCTCGGCGATCCATGAGCTGTTCATGGCGGGGCGCCACAGTGGCGCCGATGCATTGGTCGAGATGAAAAGCTCCGGCTTTCTGACGGAGCTTGTCGGCAAGGTTTCCGGTATTGCTTATCACTATCGGCAAAACGAGACGCAGCAGGGCGATGGCATGCTGCTCGCGGGCGACCGCATGCCGAACGTGAGTTTGGCCGGTAGATACAGCGGCAAGTGGCTCAGTGATCTGACGCGCCACGGCGGCTATACCATCATTGTCTGCGCGGCGAGCGAGGCGGAAGCGCCGCGCGTGCAGGTCAACCCGCGCTTCAGTCTCGTGACGCATGTACTTGCCCCCGCGCCGCGCGAGCTGTTGGCGAGCGGGGCCGCTGCGCAGATTTACCTGATCAGGCCGGACGGGTATCTGGCACTGCGCTGCGACGCAGCTGACATTGGCCGCCTGCAGTCCACGCTTGATGGCTTGCTGCGCTAGCGACAGTCGCCGTTGGCAGCTTGCGAAGGTACGGACGCGCGCGAAATCCCACGTGTTGATCAGCTATCATCGTGAAAACGTGCTGAGCCGGGCGCTGCAGGCCAGGCAGGAGTAATCCGTCATGCGTGCACAAGTCCGCCACCTGCAGGCGCAGGCCGAGTACTGGTTCGAGGAAGGCTGTTTCATCAACGAGCTGGCGAACACCGACGACGACGAGTCGGTGTCGATCGCGCGTGCCCGGGTCGCGCCAGGAATGACGACGCGCTGGCACCGGCTGCACGGCATCGTCGAGCGCTACGTGGTTCTGTCCGGCAAGGGGCGCGTCGAGCTTGGTGAGCTACCTGCGCAGGACCTGCTGGCGGGAAGCGTGGTGCTGATACCTGCCGAATGCCGGCAACGCATCACTAACATCGGCGACGAGGATCTCGTGTTTCTGGCGATCTGCTCGCCGCGCTTCAGGCCGCAAGCGTACGAAGATCTTGGAAGCTGATCAGGGCTCGTTCGCGATGGGCTTCGGCTTGCGCGCATCGAGCGCGAACTTGATGCCGACGACCGCCAGCAGAATGCCAAGGCCGAGCAACTGGTTCAGCTGCGGAAACGCGAGCTTCTGTCCAACATATACCAGGATCAGCGCCAGCAGGGTGCGCACCCAGTGTTCACCGACCATGTGCGTCATGTGACTGCCAATCCAGATGCCGGGCACCGATCCGATCAACAGCGTGCCAAGCAAACCGTAATCGACCGTGCCGAGCGTGGCGTGCCCGAGACCGGCAACCAGCGTCAGCGGTACCGCGTGCGCCACATCGGAGCCGACGATGCGGGTAATGTGCACGTGCGGATACAGCAAGAGCAGCGCCGTGACGCCGAGCGCGCCAGCGCCGACCGAGGTCAGCGTCACCATGAAGCCGAGGATCATGCCGAGGACCAGCGTCAGTGCTGGCGTCAGGTTTGGGCTGACGACATCGTCATGCTTCAGGGACTTCATCAGTTCATGACGGAATAGCACGGACAAGGAGGTCAGCAGCAGCGCAAGGCCGAGCCAGAACTTGATGCTATTGACCAGGGTTTCCGAGCCGAGGTCGTAGTTGCTGATGACCAGCGTGGTGATGAAGGATACCGGCACGCTGCCGAGGGCGAGGGTACCGACGATGCGCCAATCGATATTGCCCAGCCTGCCATGGGCAAAGATACCGACGCTCTTCGTGATGCTGGCGTAGAGCAGGTCGGTGCCAACCGCCACGGCGGCTTTGACATTGAAGAACAGCAGCAGGATCGGAGTCATCAACGAACCACCGCCTACGCCAGTCAAGCCAACGAGCCAGCCAACGACGAAGCCTGCGAGGATGTAACCGAGATCAAAGGACATAGGCGCTCCGAAAAGAGGGCGCACTATATCAACAGCTCCTATATCACTATAAGAATATTTAGGCTTGTGTTTATTGCTTATGGTTATAAAGCTGGTCGAGGGGAGGAGGCCTCGGGCTACCGAAGACCACGGGGTCGTTATCGATAAGAGGGGGTGCCGAGCCTTGGCTGGCGCGGCGGCGCTCTGGTAGGAGAGATTCCTGTAAAAGAACATTTATGGCATATAAAGGCTAGATAGTGCTTTAAGCGGCCAAAAGTGGCGTCTAAATATTTAGCGTAGGGGTTGATTCTGTCCACCGATTTAGCGATACCCGCTTGATTTAAAATGTCA
>JBEGWB010000144.1:0-10263 GCA_041178065.1 Pseudomonadota bacterium
AAGTACAAGCGAGTCCATAACCGCAGAAATTGTCTTCCTGCATAAATAGGCTCTGACCCCATTTAGCTCTGCTGCCGCCACACAAGGGTGACACCCGCGGAACTAGCAGCTGGTTCTGCCCAAGGGTCGGGGCTGTGCTGCGTCTGGGGCGATCTCGCGGCAGACGCACGCTCCGCGCCGCCCCAGAGGCAGCACAGCCCCGACACTCTTACGCCGACATCAGCAGCAACTCGAATCCCGGGGGTGTCCAGAACCCACAACAAAGCACCGACAACAAAGCACCGACAACAAAGCACACACAGTTAGCAGGAGCAGCAGAGCCACATGTGGTGGCAGCAGCACAGCCTCAACAGTCCGGTACCCGAACCCGTTCAGGCGACAAACCACTCCAGAGCCGCACTGCGCAGCTCCGGCGAAGCTGCATGCCCCCCATCGAAGACATCGAAGCGCGGCGCATAACCATCACGCTCCAGCTCCGCCGCAATGCGCGCGCCGCAGCGATCGAAGGGAAGTACTTCATCCTGGCGCCCATGCGAAATATAAACCGCAGGCTTGCCTTCGCGTTCGTCCGAGATGATGAAGCCCGGCGAATGCGCGATGACATGCGTGAAGAGCGCGCCGTTCATCAACCCTATCGACAGCGCATAGCTCGCACCATCGGAGAAACCGCCGCTGGCGATGTGCGCAGTATCGATGTTGCAGCGTTCGAACACCTGCACCATCAGCGCGTCGAGCTTGTCGAAGTCATGCGCGAAGTTGCCTCGAATCGCATCCCAGGTGCCTGAGCGCGTACTTGGCGACAGCACGACGACGCCATGCGCCTCCGCCACGGCGCGTTGCTGTTCGAGCGTGCGCTCGCCGTCGCCGCGCGCGCCATGCAACATCAACATGAAGGGCGCCGGCTTCGAGGGCGCGTACGAGGATGGAACGAACAGGATCGCGCGTCGGCCATTGTTATCGTCAAGCACGTGTTCGCCGGGCGCGATAGTGTCGGTCGGCGCCTTCGGGCGCGCAGCAAAGCGCCGCGCTTCGGCGGCGAAAAGTCCTGGCGCGGTGGCGCTGATGCTCGTCAGGGTGCCAGCCTGCAGCAGGCGACGTCTGGACAGGGAAAGCGTGGGGGGCATCGGCATGTCCTCTAAGGGTGAAACTCCGGGGGCAACGCACTAACCGTTCAAATGCGAGCCGTTAGTGCTTTGACCCTTGAGCGCGGTGTGGGCGTATGAGATCAGAACATTTCACAAGTTTAAGTCCGCGGCAACGGCGGGGCGAAGCCTCATAGCCAATGGGTAATCCGGCCGATGCAGTGTCGGCCACGCTCCGTTTGAGAGTAAACTCCAGCCATATTTGCACTAAAAGAAGTCGTCATGTCGCCACTTGCCCGTAATCGCCGTGTCCTGCTGCAAGGTCTCGCCAGCTCAGCCGCCCTTGGCGCATTCACCGGGCCGCTGGCGTGGCGGGCTGCGGCCGCCACGCTTGCTGAGCAGCCTTTGAACGAGAGGCTGAGCCTGATCACGGGTGCCGGCGGCAATATAGTGGTTTACAAGGGAAATCAAGGGCTTGTGCTCATTGACAGCGGGCTGAAGGACGCGGCGTCCGAGTTGCTGGCGACGCTGGACCAGCTTGGCGCCGGCAGCTCGATTAGCACGCTCATCAATACCCACTGGCACGACGACCACAGCGGCGGCAACGAAGCGCTGAAGGCGCGCGGAGCCAAAATTCTTGCACATGAGAACACTAAGCTGTGGCTGGGCGCTGATTTCTTCGTCGAATGGCGCAACCAGGGACACAAGCCGCGCCCAGCCGCGGCGCTGCCCGACGCAACTTTCTACGTGTCGGGCCGGCTCGACCTTGGCGGCGAGCTCGCCGAATACCTGCATTACCCGCAGGCGCACACCGACGGCGACCTGGCCGTCTACTTCATCGACAGCAAGGTGCTCGTGGCCGGCGGTCTGGTGAGCAACTACCGTTATCCGATCTGCGACATCGCCTCGGGCGGCTGGATCGGCGGCCTGCTGCAGGCGAATGCGGCACTGCTCGAGAAGATCGACGACAGCACGATCATCGTGCCGGATCGTGGTCCGGCCCTGACGAAAGCCGACCTGCAGGCGCAGCACGACATGCTCGCCGACCTGTACGCGAAAATGAAAGCGGCCGCGCAGGAAGGCTTGAGCGGCCAGGACATGCTCGACGCCCGACTGACTGCCGACTACGACGCGCGCTGGGGCGACCCCACCGAGTTCGTGCTCGAAAGCTATCGCGGCATGTGGGCGCATACCTACGACATGGGTGGTTTTATCTGATGACTTCCGTTCGATCCGATGTCCTGCCTGCAGCCGCCGCATCGGCGGCGCTTTGTGCAGCTGAAGCGCTGAATCCATCCGCGGCCCGGCCGTCCATCCGCCGTTGCCTGCCCCTGTTCGCGGCGCTGCTTTGCGCGGGCTTCGTGTTGCACCCGCTCGCGGCCGCCGCGGCGGAGACCGACGCGCTGCACGCCGTCGAAGGCCAGTGGAACCTGCTGGACGATTACTGCGTCAGCTGCCACAACAACGAAGACTGGGCCGGCAGCATAGCCTTCGACGGTATGTCGCCCGACATGGTTGCCGACAACACCGAAGTCTTCGAAAACGCGATGCGCAAGCTGCGCGGCCGCCTGATGCCGCCGCCCGGCAATGAACGCCCTGACGAAGCCACGCTCGATGCCTTCGTCGGCAACATGGAAAGCTATCTCGACGCGCTGGCGCAAACAGAAGGCGCCAATCCGGGCCACATTGCCGTGCATCGCCTGAACCGCAAGGAATACCAGAACGCCGTTGAAGACATCCTCGCGGTCAGGATCGACGCCGAAGACCTGCTGCCGCCGGATACGTCCGCCGAGGGTTTCGACAACGTCGCCGAAGTGCTGCAGGTGTCGCCAAGCTTCCTCGAGCAGTACCTGTCCGCCGCGCGCGCAGTCAGCATCCTCGCCGTTGGCGACGCCACGCCGGCGCCGGAAGTCGCGACCTTCGAAGCCCCGAGCCTCGCTACTCAATACCGCCATGTCGAAGGCCTGCCGCTCGGCACGCGCGGTGGTTTTTCCGCTGAACATTATTTTCCGGCCGATGGTGAGTACGAATTCAACGTCGAGATCGCGTCGCAGGAAGGTTCGTTACAGCGTTCGTATCCCACCTGGTGGCTGCAATCGCAACATCGCTTCGTCCTGACGCTCGACGGCGAAGAGGTGTACACGACGACGCTCGGCGGGCCTGACGACGAAGAAGCCGTCGACCGCATCCAGACGCCGGCGATCACCGAGATCCAGAATCGTTTCAACGGCATCAAGCTGCCTGTCAGCGCCGGCCATCACACGATTGCCGCCGGTTTCGTTGCGCGCAGCTTCGCCGAGTCTGATCGCGTCGTCGACCATCTCAGCCCCGGCGAAGGCCAGGACAACATTCCGGTTGTGGTGCAATTCAAGGCATTCGGTCCTACCAATCCCGCGGGCATTCCCGACATTGCCAGCCGCCGCAAGATTTTCTCCTGCTATCCGGCAACCACGGCCGACCAGGCGCCCTGCGCAAACCAGATCATCTCGACGCTCGCGCGCCAGGCCTTCCGTCGTCCCGTAACCGATGCCGACATGCAGACGCTGCTGCAGTTCTATCGCAGCGGCCTCGAACAGGGCGGTTTCGACACCGGCATCCAGAAAGCGATCATGGCGATGCTCGGGTCCACGAAGTTCCTGTATCGCGCCGAGCCGCTGCCCGAAGGCGCGGAGCCCGGCCAGACCTTCGCTGTCAGCGACATGGAACTCGCGTCGCGCCTGTCGTTCTTCCTGTGGAGCACTGGCCCCGATGAAGAACTGATTGCGCTCGCGGAGCAAAACCAACTGCAGCAACCCGAAGTATTGCGCGCACAAGTGCGGCGCATGCTCGCGCATCCGAAAGGCGAAGCGCTGACGAAGAACTTCGCCTTCCAGTGGCTGAAGATCGACGACATCGACGCCATCGATCCCGATCCACGCATCTTCCCCGAGTTCGACAAGGATCTGCGGAATTCCTTCAAGCAGGAGCTCGCGCTATTTGTCGACAGCATCCTGCGTTCCGACAGCAGCGTGCTCGACTTGCTGACGGCGCAGCACAGCTTCATCGACGAGCGTCTCGCGCGCCATTACGGCATCGACAGCGTGCGCGGCTCGCAATTCCGCAAGGTCACGCTCGACGACGAGCGCCGCTGGGGCCTGCTCGGCAAGGGCGGCGTATTGATGCTGACCTCGTACCCCAATCGCACCTCGCCCGTGTTGCGCGGCGCCTACATTCTCGAAACGCTGATCGGCACGCCACCGGCCGCGCCGCCGCCCGGCGTGGAGGTCGATCTCGATACGCGCGCGCCGGGTGAAGCGATAACAACGGTGCGCCAGCGCCTCGAAGAGCATCGCGCGCAGCCCTCATGCAACCAGTGCCACGGCGTCATCGATCCGATGGGCATCGCGCTCGAGAATTTCGATGCGATTGGTCTGTGGCGCGACGTCGACCGCTTCGCGCAGTCGCCGATCGACGCGCAGGGGCGTACTGTCAGTGGCAAGGCGCTGAGCGGCCCGCAGGATTTGCGCGATGCGCTGATGGCGCGTCCCGATCAATTCGCCTGGGCACTGACCGAGAAGCTGATGGTGTTTGCACTCGGCCGCACCGTCGAACACTACGACATGCCGATCGTGCGCAGCGTCGCGCGCCGCGCGGCGGAGAATGACTATCGATTCGAAGAGATCGTGCAGGGCATCGTCGAAAGCGATGCGTTCCGCCTGAAGTCGTTGCCGGTCGAGGAAGAAAGTGCCGGAACCGTGTCACTGAATGAATAACTGCTGCGCCATTCCCGCCGTCGCGGGACTGGCGCTGGTGCGCTGATCCAGAGGAGTGTCATCCATGTCGAATTTCATCACGAAGAAACACCTGTCGCGCCGCCATATCCTGCGCGGCCTCGGTACGACGATCGCGCTGCCCTTCCTCGATGCGATGGTGCCGGCCGCCACCGCGCTCGCCCAAACGGTCGCCGCGCCGAAGCCGCGCATGGGCTTCTTCTACCTGCCGCACGGCGCAATCATGCGCGACTGGACGCCCGACAATGTCGGCGTGGACTTTGACCTCAAGCCGATCCTCAAACCCTTTGCGCCGTATCGCAAGTACATGACGGTCGTCTCCGGCCTCGACAACAAACCGGCGCGCAGTTCCGCGGTGCACGCGATCACGCCGGGCACCTGGCTGTCTTGCGTACCACCGCGCCGCAGCAACGCGCCCTTCGGTGGCGTATCCGCCGACCAGGTCGCGGCGCAGTACATCGGCCAGGATACTGCACTCCCCTCGATCGAAGTCGCGGCTGAAGAAAAAGGCGGCAGCGCTGCCTGCGATGGCACCTACGGCTGCAGTTTTGGAAACACAATTTCGTTCAGCAGCCCGACGAGTCCGCTGCCGATGGAATACAGCACGAAGAAATTTTTCGCGAAACTGTTCGGCGAAGGCACCAACGATCAGGAACGCGCGATGATCGCCGACGACTACAAGAGCATGCTCGACATGGTGCGCGCTGAAGCCAGCACGCTCAAACGCAGCCTCGGCGCCGCCGACCAGCTGCGGCTCGATGCCTACCTCGACAGCGTGCGCGAGATCGAACGCCGCGTGAAGAATAACGAAAGCCGTGACCTGTCGATTTACGAACTGCCCGAGATTCCGGTCGGCATCCCGAACTTCGACGAGCAGATCACGCTGTTGTTCGACATGATCGCGCTTGCCTACCAGGCCAACATGACAAGAGTCGTGTCCTTCATGATGGCGGCGGAAGTCAGCAACCAGGCGTACCCGCATATCGGCATTCCCGATGCCTTCCACCCGCTGTCGCATCACAACAACAACGAAGCCAGCCTCGTGAAGCTATCGCAATTGCAGACCTGGCACAGCCAGATGATCGCGAACTTCCTCGGCAAGCTCGCCGAGTTGCCGGACGGCGAGAACAGCATTCTCGACAATTCGATCTTCCTCTACGGATCGAACATGTCGAACAGCAACAACCATGATCACTTCCCGCTGCCCTCGCTGGTGCTCGGCGGCGGCGCCGGCACGCTCAAGGGCAACCAGCATGTGAAGTTCGACAACCAGGAGCCACTGGCCAACCTGCTGCTGACGCTGTTGCAGCGCGCCGGCGCGCCGGTGGAGTCGCATGGCGACAGCACGGGGACTTTCGAGGCGGTATAGATGGAAATGGGGTCAGAGCCCTATTTCCTTGCGCAGTGGCTGGTGTGTAAATGGGGTCAGAGCCCTATTTCCTTCGGCTATGGCTGGGTCTGCGCTTAAGTGGAGGAAATAGGGCTCTGACCCCATTTACACAAGAAATAGGGCTCTGACCCCATTTACATGCATCTACACACGTCAGCCGAGGACCGAACGATGAAACAAGGCAAGGCACCGCGCAAACGCATGGCGTATGGCCTGGCGCTGGCAATGGCTTTCACGCCAGTCAGCGCAAGCGCTGAAGCGTTGATCGACAGCGCGCGCGCCGGCGATCACGACACGGCGCTGGCTCTGATCACACGGGGCGCCGATGTCCATGAAGCGGAGGGCAACGGCACCACGGCGCTGCACTACGCGGTGCACAATGGCGACATCGAGCTCGTCGAAAAGCTGATCGAGGCCGGCGCCAACGTCAACGCCATGAACAGCTACGGTTCCTCGCCGATGTCGGAAGCGGCGCTCCTCGGCGATGCCGGGATCCTCAAGTTACTGCTCGACGCGGGCGCCGATCCCGAGGCGGCGAATGCCGACGGCCAGACCGCGCTGATGGTCATTGCGCGCTCGAGTAATCTCGAGGCCGCGCGGCTCCTGTTGAAAGCCGGCGCCGACGTCAATGCAACGGAAGCGTGGCGCGGGCAGAACGCCGTGCTGTGGGCGGCGGCGCAGTCGCAGCCGGAAATGCTGGAGTTGCTGCTCGATTCCGGCGGCAACCCGAATTCGCGGTCGATGCTCAACGAGCGCGATCGCCAGATCAGCCAGGAGCGCCGCTTCCAGTGGCGTCCCGCCGGTGGCCTGACCGCGCTGATGTATGCGGCACGTGAAGGCTGCCTCGATTGCGTGAAGCTGCTTGTCGACGCCGGCGCCGAGATTGACCAGGGCGATGCCGAGAACGTCACGCCGCTGCTCGCCGCTGTCATCAACATGCACTTCGATACGGCGAAGTATCTCGTCGAAGTCGGCGCCAACGTCAACAAGTGGAGCCTGCGCGGCGAGAATCCACTGTACTCCGCCGTTGACGTCAACACGATTCCGCACGGTGGCTATCCCGACCGCCCGTCCACCGACACCACGACGAGCCTGCAGATGATCGAAATACTGCTTGCCGCCGGCGCCAATCCAAATCTGCAGCTGAAACTGCAACCGACGTATCGCCACATCAAGGACGATCGCGGCGCGGATCCCATGCTCGGCATCGGCGCAACGCCGCTGCTGCGCGCCGCGAAAGCCTTCGACATTCCGGCGATGCAGTTGCTGTTGAAACACGGCGCGCTGGCGAACCTGCCGAATCGCAATGGCGCGACACCGACAATGGCCGCCGCCGGGCTCGGTTCCACAGCGATCGACACCCGCGGCGACTACGCCACGCCACTCGCAGGTCAACTGGCGAAAGCGGCACTCGAAGTCATGCTCGCCAACGGCGGCGACATTCATGCGCGCGACAACAGCGGCAAGACTGCGCTGCACGGCGCCGCGGGCTGGGGCTGGAACGAAGTGGTGAGCTACCTCGCCGAACAGGGTGCTGACCTCAATGCCACCGATAACAACGGCCTCACGCCACTCGACGCCGCTCTCGGCAAAACCGGCAATGGCGCCGGACGCGGCGGCGGTGGAACGCCCCGTCCGGAAACGGCGAAGTTGCTGCAGGACCTGATGCTGCAGAAAGGTAGCCAGTAACAAGCCTCGCTGTCCTCTCCGCTTCTGCCGTCTTGGCGAAGGCCGCGCGTTGACTCCATCAGCGCGCGGCGGAATTCAGAGCTGGGCCAGCGCCGCGCGAATGTCCTCGACGGAATCCGGCCGCACCAGGCGCGTCACTTCCTGGCCATCCTTCATGAAGATCAGCGTCGGCCATAGCTTGACGCGGAATGAACGTCCCAGCGGACGGCCGCGTCCGTCTTCGACGCGGATGTGAGGCAAGGACTCCCATCCTTTCAGCGCTTCCTCAAGCAAGGGCTGCGTGCCGCGGCAGATGCCACAGTCATTGCTGCCGAACTCAAGCAGCAGCGCGCCCGTGATCGCGTCGACGTCTGTGCGCGCGGGTTCTGCGGTAGTGTACTGATGCATGTAAATACCCCCTGATTGCCGAATCATCGCTGAATTCAGGATGTGGTAATTTAGACCAGAACTTCAGGCACACCTAGCAGTCCAACTGCCAGCTTTACCCCAAACTCGACAGGGAATTTGCATGCGGGAACGCAGTCTCATGGATAGCACGACCGGGACCTTGCTGAAGCTCGCATGCCTGTGCCTCGGCTTTTCCGCGCTTGCCGCTTGCCACAGTACCAACTCGATTGCCGACCTGGACAAGCCCGCCGCCGTCGACAGCATCGCTGACCTGCGGGACTATGGCGATGAATTGCTGCATGTCGCGCTGAAGCAACACCTGGGTTCCGGCTTCAGCGCAGCCATCGTCGATGACGACGCTGTGCTGTGGTCGCTAAGCCTTGGCACGATGACTGGCACGGGTGCGGAGGCGCTGCCGCTCAGCGCGGATACGCCGATGCATATCGGTTCCGTGACAAAACTGTTCACGGCGCTCGCGCTGATGCAGCTCGTGGAGCAGGGCAAGGTCGAGCTCGACGCAAACCTGCGCACCTACCTGCCGGAGTTCAGCATCAAGTCGCGCTTCGGCAACGGCGACTTCACGCTGCGGCAAATGCTGACGCATTACTCCGGACTGCCGAGCGACCTGATGCAGGATTTCTCCGCCGCCGATCCCGCGCTGACGCGCGCGCTGTTCGATTCGACGGTGGAGCGCACGGCGCTGACGCACCTGAAGTCACGACCCGACCTGGCGCACAGCTACTCGAACCTTGCCTTCCAGTTGCTCGGCATCGTCATCCAGCGCGTCAGCGGCCAGAATTATGACGACTACATCCGCGAACACATTTTTGCGCCCTTGCAGATGCAACACTCCAGCGTGCTGGTGCCGGATGACACCGGCGCATGGCCTCTTGTGCAGCCCACGCACGATCCGCGCGAACTCGGCTACGAGCCGATTGGCGCCTTGTCCGCGGCCTCGATCGTATCGAGCCTCAACGACATGGCGCTATTCATGCAGATGCTGCTCGCTGAAGGTGAGCGCATCGTGTCGAAGGAATCGTTCCGCGAAATGCAGCGCATCCAGGACGATGCTGCTACCGTCGGCGGCGGACGCCAGGGCCTGGCCTTCCAGCTGGCATATCC
Organism: Pseudomonadota bacterium; assembly: GCA_041178065.1. Lineage (GTDB taxonomy): Bacteria > Pseudomonadota > Gammaproteobacteria > Pseudomonadales > Pseudohongiellaceae > CAILUG01. The sequence goes on from JBEGWB010000144.1 coordinate 9,441, forward strand.
GCCGGTCACGCCGCAGATGAGTTCGGGACATAGCGGCGCGCTGCCCGGGCACTACGCATACATGCGCTTTTTCCCGGAGCAGCAGCTCGGCATCATCGTGCTGGAGACCAACGATGATGCAACGAACTATACGAACCTGCTCGGCACCCGCTTGCGCGATGTCGCGCTGGAGTTTGTCGCTGCGGGCAGCGCCAAGGCACCGACGGCGGACGCGCCGGAACCGGTCGAGGTCGAACAGAGCGAAGCCGAGGCTGCGCGCTATGCCGGCCTGTATTTCGCCGCGGGCATTGGATTGCTGGAGGTCGACAACGACGAGAGTGAGTTGACGCTACGCCTCGTATCGACGGGGCTGGCAAACGCACATCTGATCGCCACCGGCGCCGACACTTTCATTCCGAGTCTGCGCCTGCTGGGGCTGATCCCGGTGCCATCGCGCATTATTGGCCTGCAGGCACCACGCCTCCAGTTCATCTTCGATGGCGACAAGCGTTACATCACGCTCGCGGCGAATGGAGCGCCGCCGCAGGCCCTGGCCGCGTCGGTGAGCCCGCAGCAGATCAGTGGCGCGTGGCTCCGCCGTTTTGGCCTCTATGAGCCGGTCGACACGAGCGGCGGCCTGCTGGCGCGCGTCAGGCTCAGGCGCAATCAAGCGCTTGGCCTCCCGATGGTCGATGCGCGCACCGCGCAAGGCGAAAAGCTGGAGCTTACGCTGGAGCTGTTGTCGGATGTGCAGGCAGCGGTTGCCGGCGTTGGACGCTATACGGGTGAAATTATCGAGTTCGTGTCGGACGAGGAGTTCATATTCGAAGGCGCGCTGTTCAAA
>JBEGWB010000145.1:0-13403 GCA_041178065.1 Pseudomonadota bacterium
AGAAGGTAGGTGTCACCGGTGCTCTGCTTTGGTCGGGTGATTATTTTTGCCAGGTAATAGAGGGAGAGAGGACTGCGCTGGAAGATCTTTTTGAAACCATCCAGATGGATGCGCGTCACAGCGAGATCACTGTCCTTCATTTTGAGCCGATAGATCGACGAAATTTTTCAGAGTGGGCCATGGCGATGGCTGGTAATGAGCCCATTATGCGGTTTGATATAGAAGGGATTCGGGCATCAAAAGACGAAATTCTGATGCAAGAGACCGGCAGGAGTTTAGTCAGTGTGCTGGAGCAGTTGGTAACTCAACACCAATCTATCTCGAAAAGCGTCTGACTCCTGCAAGTGGTTGGTGGTCGGAATCAAAGGGGTCAGGGAATCAAAGGGGTCAGAGTAACTTGATTCCTGAATCGCCCCAAGTTCTCTAGACACTCTGCAGCTTCATAAAATAGGTCTTTTCAAACTCGATCGCCGACAAGTTTTGATTGTCCCATGACGTCGAACCGGATTGTAAAACAGCTCGATGTAATCAAACACATCTTGCCTGCCAGCGCCCCTGCTGGTGTAAATCTTCTTCCTGATGCGTTCACGCTTGAGTAGCTGGAAGAAGCTTTCAGCCACCGCATTGTCGTGACAATTTCCTTTGCGGCTCATGCTGACCACAACGCGTATTTTTGTTTGACTCAACGGCAAAGAACACACCCTCTTGGCCGTGATCCCAACACGCTTGGCGACATCCGGGATCGAGTAGCCCCGAGGAGGAAATCCTTCAGGAGTTGGGGATGTAGCCGCGGCTGTCGGGCTGAGGCCGAAACGCCGGGTCAGCAGAGCCATTATTCACCCCATCCCGATCATGCAGTGACAGCCACCACACCACTCTCCGCCGCAGCGCGCTGCCCATGCTCCTCCCCAGCCAGCCACAAATACACCGACGGCAGAATAAACAAGGTAAACAGCGTCCCGATCGCCATCCCCGCCACCAGAATGATCCCGATGCTGTTGCGCGCTTCGGCCCCTGCGCCGGCGACCAACACCAGCGGGAAGTGACCCAGTACCGTCGCCGCGGTCGTCATCAACACCGGCCGCAGTCGCAACGAGGCCGCGCTGCGAATTGCCTCATGCTTGCTGAACCCCGCCACCTGCTGCTTGTGCGCGAACTCCGTAATCAAAATTGCGTTCTTTGCAACAAGGCCGACCAAGGTCACAAACCCGATCTGCGCATAAATATTGATCGTCGTCAGGTTCAGGAAACTGAACAGCATCGCGCTCGACAGCGCCAGTGGCACGGAACCCAGCAGGATCACCAGCGGCAACCTGAAACTGTTGAACTGCACGACAAGCGCGAGATACACGATCACCACCGACACCAGCAGCACCGAGACCATTGTCGTGCCTTCCTTGCGCAGCTGCCGCGACACACCCGCGTGATCGAGGCTGTAGCCGGCCGGCAAAATATCGCGTGCGGCGGTCTCGAGAGTCGTCAGCGCCTGGCCGCTCGTCGTGCCGGGGATCACGGCGCCGGTGATGCGGAAGGCGCGCTGCTGGTTGAAGGTAGCGAGCGTGCTCGGACCAGTAAGCGGCACAAGGTCGACGAGCGAATCGAGCGGGATCAATCCGCCTTCAGGGGTCCGTATCGACAGGTTCAGCAGTGCATCGGGCGAATCACGCGCGGCGTTTTCGACGAGCGGGATCACGCGGTAGGCCTTGCCGTTGGCGTTGAAGCGGTTGGCGTCCATTTCGGCGAGCAAGGTCGCGAGCTGGAAGCTGACCGAGTTCACGTCCATGCCGAGGTCTGCGATGCGGTCCTGGTCGAACTCGAGGCGGTACTGCGGCAGGTTAAGTGTCAGGTCTGCATTCGCATACAGGAACTGGCCGCTCTGTTGCGCGGCCTGCACGAGTTGCTGTGCGTAGGCCGCCATGTTCTCGTAGCTGTCGGTGGACTGAACGACGAGCTCGACGTCGCTCTGGCCCGCGCTCGGCAGGCTTGCCGACAGCGAGGGGAACACCCTGAGGCCGGTCACGCCGCTGAGCAGTCCGCTGATCTGCGGCAGCATGTCCTGCACCGACTGCTCGCGTTCTTCGAAGGGCAATAGCTCGATGCCGCCGAAGCCACCGTTCGGCGTGATGACCTGCCAGATCATCTCGAGGCCCGGCACATTTTGCTGCAGGCTCGCGATGACGTCGTGCATGTAGTCATCGGTGTAGTCAATCGAGGCTTCCGGTGGCGACTCGATGATGATGAAGATGCTGCTCTGATCTTCCACTGGTGCCAGCTCCGTGGCCGAGAACATGTAGAAGGGCACCATCAGCAGCGAGATGAAGAAGGCGACGAATAGCAACTGGTTGCGCCAGCCAAAGGATTTTTCCAGCGCGCGCTCGTAGCGCATGCGCAGGTTTTCGAACCACCCATTGACGCGGCGCGTCATGCCGCTTTCGCGCCCATGCTCCGCCGCGACCCACGAGCTCATGATCGGCGACAGCGTGATAGCGACGATGCCCGAGATCAGCACCGATACCGCCAGCGTCAGCGCAAATTCCTTGAACAAGCTGCCGGTGAAGCCCGACACGAAGGCGATCGGCGTGTACACCGCCGTCAGCGTGAAGGTCATCGCAAGGATCGGCGAGAACAGTTCGCGCGAACTCGTCAGCGCCGCGTCGAGGCGGCTCTTGCCCTGCTGCATGTGGCGCGAAACGTTCTCGACGACGACGATCGCGTCGTCGACGACGAGACCAACCGAGAGCACGACAGCGAGGACAGTGAGCAGGTTGAGAGAAAAGCCGAGCAGGTGAATCACCGCGATGCCGCCGAGCAACGAGATCGGAATAGCGACCAGCGGCACCAGCGAGGTACGGAAGGAACCCATCAGCACCAGTACGACGATGCTGACGAGCAAAATCGTTTCGAACAGCGTGATGAATATCTCGCGCAGCGAATCGCGCATGTAGGTGGTGCCATCTTCGGCGATGCGGATGTCGAGGCCGTCGGGCAGCGCGGCGTTGATCTCGTCGAGCTTTACGTACACGGCATCGCCAATGGCGATTTCGTTGGAGCCGGGCATTGGCCAGATCGACAGGTAGAGCGTCGTGTCGTTGTCGTAGCGCGCGTTGTCGCTGCCGCGGGTTTCGCCAACCTCGACGCGCGCGATGTCGCCGAGGCGGATCACGCCGTTGTCACGGTCTGCGACCACGAGGTTGCGGAAGTCGTCGGCGGTTTCGAGCGTGGCGTTGCTCAGCAGGTTGTACTGCTGCTCCGCATTCTCGGTCTTGCCGACGGTGGCGATGACGTTGTTGGCGCGGATTGCCGCCATGACTTCGTCGGCGCCAAGGTCGAGCGCGGCGATGCGCAGCGGATCGATCCACACACGCATCGCCGGCGCGCGGCCGCCTTCGACGCCGACGCGCTGTACGCCATCGATGCCGGCGAGCTGTGGGCTGACCTGGCGTTCCATGTAGTCGGTGAGTTCGGTACGCGACCAGCCTTCGCCTTTGACGTCGAGGTAGAAGAGTGCATTCGAGCGATCAGCGCGGATGATTTCGACGGCCGGATCCTCGGCGCCTTCGGGCAGCTCGTAGGAAATCTGCGCGAGCCGCGTCGTCAGCTCGGCGAGCGAGCGCGTGCTGTCGGCTTCGAGGTCGAGCCAGGCCGTGACGCGGCTGGTGCCGGCCGTGGTCGTGGTGTCGACGTAGTCAACGCCGGGGATCGTCATCGCCACTTTTTCGATCGGCTCGGTGATGAAGCCCTGCACCACTTCGGCCGAAGCGCCGAAATAAGCCGTCGAGATCTGCAGCGAGGTGCTTTCGATCTGCGGGAACTGCAGCACGGGGATCGAGCGCACGGCGAAGAGCCCGGCAAGCAGGATTGCCGCAGAGATCACCAGCGCGAGTGTCGGACGTTTTACGAAGATTTCCATGGCCTTGTCCCTGTCACTGCGCCGGGCGTTCGGCGGGTTCAATGCCGGAGTCACGCTCGCGCGCGTGCACGAGAATGCCTTCGTACAGCTTGAAGGCGCCGGCAGCGGCGATCGTCGTGCCGATGCTCAAGCCAGCGCCGGGCTCGACGAGCGCGTGCCCGGTTTCAATGGAACGCACGCTGACTTGCTGGCGCACCGCGCGGAAGGCATTGCCGTCGGGACGCAACACGAACACGTACTGGCCGAGTGGATCGTTCTGGATCGCAACCGCCGGCACCTGCAGGAGGCGCTCGGCCGCGGCCACGGGCACGTCGAGTTCGACCATCGTATGCGGCGTCAGCACGCCCTCGGCATCGGGCAGGCTGGCGCGATAGCCGCGGCTGCGGTTGCCGGCATTGATCACGGTGTTTTCGGCGATGACGGTGGCGGCGATATCCGGCGCGTCGCTTTCGCCGCTGATCGAGGCAAGGTCGAGTTCCACGCCCGGCTCGAGCCGCGGGTAGAACTGCGGCACCTGGAAGTCGACCCACATGTGGTCGCTGTCGCCGATCAGCGTTGTGATCAGCGTACTGGGCGCAAGCACCTGACCGACTTCGAAGGTGTGCAATCCAGCCTTGCCGTTGAAGGGCGAGCGCAGGGTCTTTTGCTCGATCATGCGTTCGAGCACGGCGATCTCCGACTGCGCGCTGGTGAGTTCGGCGCGCGCGCGGTCGAGCATGTCCTGGGTCGAGACGCGTTTGGTGAACAGCTCTTCGTTGCGGTTGAAGTTGAGCTGCGCAACGTCGGTGCGTGCGCGCGCAGCGGCGAGGTTGGCCTGTTCCACGGCGATGTCGAGTTGCAGCAGCACCTGACCTTCACGGACGCGCGCGCCCGATTCGAAGTTCACTGCAGTGATTTCGCCGCCGAGTTCGTTGCGCAAGTCGAGGCGCTGTGGCGCCACGAGTTCGCCGATGACGGTCAGAGCCGGCGTAAAGTCGGCCTCGCTGACCAGCGCCGTTTCCACCGACTCAGACTGCTCCGGATAAGCCTCACCCGCGGCGATCGCCGCGCGGATGTCCATGACCTTGTAGGCCGCGAGTCCACCGAACACGAGCGCGCAGGCGCCGATGGTGACGGTCCATTTGATGAAAGCCATAGTCCTTCTCCTTGAAGGGGTGTGCAAAATGATAAAGAGGACTTAGCGCAGACCTTCGGCCGCGAGCACGCGGCAGGTCTCGTCGATCAGTTCAGCGCTGACGGGGTGGCGCCAGGGATAGGTATTCAGCAGGCGCTGTAATGTACGCACGATGATCGAGTCCGGATTCAGCCGCACGAGGTCTTCGCTGAAGGTGCGCACGTTGCGCTGCCGCGTCACCTGCGAATGCCCGACGCACAGCGACCAGATCGCCGTGGTGATTTCGTCGATCATCGGCGCTTTCGCGGCTCCGGCAATCCCTAATTCGCCTGAGTCGGCGGCGGCGCTGAGTGCCTGGTGAAACAGGGCTTCCACGGCACGGTCGCGCGCAATGTAGCGCTCCAGCCAGCCGGCCGAGGCGCGCCGTAGCAGGGCTTCGTTGCCGAGCAGGGTCGTCAGTTGCGCGCCGAAGCTGTAGGGCGAGGCGTGCTGGATGTCGACCAGCTGGATCGCGACCAGCCGCGCCGCCATCGGCAGCGGCAGGGCGAGTACGCGCCGGGCGAGCTGTTCGAAGTGAATGCGGGAGTAGTAGCCGAGCGCTACAAGTACGTCTTCCTTGCTCTGGATGTGCTTGTAGATCGAGCCCATCGACAAACCAACCTCGCGCGACAGCGCGCCCATCGTGAAGTCGAGCAGCGACGAGGCCTCGATGCAGGTGGCGGCCGCCTGCAGGATCTGGGCTTCCTGTTGCTGGCTGGCGCTGGGGGCAAGGGCGGGCATGGGCATGTCCGAAGCACGTTCGAATGGAGTTCGAACTATATTCGATAGTCTGCGTCAAAGCCAGAGGGGGCAGGTCTCTGATTGAATTGCCCGATACCCTCGGCTATGCTCGCCCAAGGCCTGTGCGGACTCGAAACACGAAGCCCGGTTCGCCAAAACCAAAACAAAAACAATAACTAAGATTCACTCAAGCGAAGACTCCCAAGGTACTGAATGCGTCGTTTGCACCGCCACAAGAGCCTCGCGCTCCTGATCGCCTGCCTGCCCCTGACGGCCCTGGGCCAGGCGCCCGCGCCCTCAAACCTGATCGACACCTACTGCTCCGAATGCCACAACGCCGAGGACTGGGCCGGCAGCCTCGACTTCGCGCTGGTCGACCAGGCCAATCCGCTGACGGATGCCGAAACCTGGGAAAAGGTGCTGCGCAAATTCCGCGGCAACATGATGCCGCCGCAAGGCAACCCGCGGCCTTCGGCCGAAGAATACGCCGCGTTCTCGCACTGGCTGACTGACACCATCGACAGCGCCACGCTGGCCGACGCGGATCCGGGCGCAAGCTCGCTGCATCGCCTCAACCGCACCGAATACGGCAACGCGATTCGCGACCTGCTGGCGCTCGATGTCGACATCAGCGAATACCTGCCGGCCGACGACGAAGGCTACGGCTTCGACAACATCGCCGATGTGCTGAGAACTTCGCCTTCGCTACTCGAACAGTATCTCGGCGCCTCGCGCAAGATCGCCGAACTCGCGCTCGGTGACCTGCGCGTACAGCCGATCAGCAAGGTCTACAAGGTGGCGCCCGACCTGCCGCAGGCGCAGCACATTCCCGGCCTGCCGCTCGGCACGCGCGGCGGTTTGCTGATCGAGCACAACTTCCCGGTCGACGGCGAATACGAAATCAGCAGCTTCCTGACGCGCAACATCGTCGGCTACATGACCGGCCTCGAATGGCCGCATCAGTTCGAAATCAGCATCGACGGCGAGCAGGTGTTCCTGGCGCCGGTCGGCGGTGAGGAAGACAACGCCGCCTCCGACGCCAACTTCGCCGCGGCGGCGGACACGATCGACGCACGCCTGAAGACACGCATTCCGGTCAGCGCCGGCCTGCACCAGGTCGCCGTGACCTTCATCCAGAAGAACGCCGCCGAAACCCACGAGCCGCTCGAACTATTCACGCGCAACCTCGACCTGCAGGACATGGTCGGCGTGCCGACGCTCGACTACGTTGACATTGTTGGTCCCTTCAATGCCACGAGCTCGGGGAACACGGCGAGTCGCGAGAAGGTGTTCACCTGCTATCCCGGAAGTGCGAGCGACAACGGCGGCTGTCCCGAAGAAATCCTCGGCAATCTCGCCCGCCGTGCCTTCCGGCGGCCGCTGCGGTCAGAAGATTTCGAGCTGATCATGAGCTACTACGAAGACGGCAGCGAGAATGGCAACTTCGAGCAGGGCATCCAGACCGCGCTGCGTTTTATCCTGACCTCGCCCGAGTTCCTGTTCCGCAGCGAGCCCGATCCGGAAAACGTTGCGCCCGGCGCGATCTACAAGCTCGACGACCTGGCACTCGCCTCGCGCCTGTCCTTCTTCCTGTGGAGCACGATCCCCGACGATGAGCTGCTCGAACTCGCCGAGAGCGGCGAACTTGGCAAGGATGCCGTGCTCGATGCGCAGATCGAGCGCATGCTGAAGGATCCGAAGGCCGTCGCGCTGGTCGACAACTTCGCGTCGCAATGGCTGTTCCTGCGCAACCTGCAGAGCATCAATCCCGACACGCGCACTTTCCCGAATTTCGACGACAAGCTGCGCCAGGCCTTCCGCACCGAAACGAAGCTGTTCATCGGCAGCGTCATTCGCGAGGACCGTTCGGTGGTCGATCTGCTCGATGCCGACTACAGCTACATCAACGATCGTCTCGCCGCGCACTACGGCATTGCGAACATTTACGGCTCGCATTTCCGCCGCGTCAGCTTGACCGACGAAAACCGCCGCGGCCTGCTCGGGCAGGGCAGCATCCTGACCGTAACCTCGTACCCGAACCGCACCTCGCCGGTATTGCGCGGCAAGTTCCTGCTCGAGAACTTCATCGGCGCGCCGGCGCCACCGCCGCCGCCCGATGTGCCTGACCTGATCGAGAACGCACCCGGCACGGCGACGCTGTCGGTGCGCGAACGCCTCGAGAAGCATCGCGAAGATCCCGCCTGCCGCGGTTGCCATGCCGTCATGGATCCGCTCGGCTTTTCGCTGGAAAACTTCGATGCCATCGGCCGCTATCGCACGCAGGACGCGAGCGGCCCGATCGACAGCAGCGGCGAACTCGCCGACGGCACGCCGGTGACGAACGTCAACACGCTGCGCAGCATCCTGCTCGCCAAGCCGGAGGTGTTCGTCGATACGCTGTCGGAAAAATTGCTGACCTATGCGCTTGGCCGCGGCCTGACGCACAAGGACATGCCGGTGGTGCGCCAGATCGTCAGTGAGGCCGCCGATGACGACTATCGTTTCTCGGCGCTCGTCAAAGAGATCGTGCATAGCGTGCCGTTCCGCATGAAGCGGGCGCCGGTAAACGCGGCCGACATGGCCGCGACGGCGCCGGGGTCAGAGCTTCAGCTCTGACCCCATTCGATCAACGCAGACCTGATTGGGCTCAGAGCTGAAGCTAAACAAGAGCTGAAGCCAAACAAGAGGAGAGGAATATGTTCATCACGAGGAAGCACCTCAGTCGCAGACACTTTCTGAAAGGTGCCGGCACCGTGCTCGCGCTGCCGCTGCTCGATGCGATGATTCCGGCGCTGACCGCATTCGCGCAAACCGCGGCGAATGTCACGCCACGCCTCGGCTTCGTCTACGTGCCGCACGGCGCGATCATGAGCCAGTACACGCCTGATGCGGTCGGCACTGGCTTCGAATTCAAGCCAATCCTGAAACCGCTCGAACAGTATCGCGAGCGCCTCAACATTATCAGCGGCCTCGGTCATCAGGCCGCGGACACGACCGCCGTGCATTCGCTGAGTCCCTGCACCTGGCTCAGCGGCATTCGCCCGAAAGCCACGCTCGGCTCCGATGCTTTCGCCGGCGTCACCGCCGACCAGTTCGCCGCGCAGATCATCGGGCAGGACACGCCGCTGCCCTCGCTCGAACTCGCCACGGAAGACCATAGCGGCCTGATCGGCGCCTGCGACCGCGACTACGGCTGCATCTACATGAACACGCTGTCGTGGCGCACGCCGACGACACCGAACCCGATGGAGATCAATCCACGTAAAGTGTTCGAGCGTTTGTTCGGACAAGGCGGCAGCATCGAGCAGCGTCTCGCACGCCAGGCAGAAGATCGCAGTATTCTCGATGGCGTCGTGCGCCAGACGCAGGCCTTCAGCGGCACGCTCGGCGCCGCCGACAAGCAGAAAGTCAGCGACTATCTCGAGAGCATCCGCGAAATCGAGCGCCGCCTGCAGCAGGCTGAAGCGCAGATCGCGCGCAACGCCGACATCGTCATTCCGGAAGCGCCGGCCGGCATTCCCTTCGTGTACGAAGAACACCTGCAGATGATGTTCGACCTGATGGTGCTCGCCTACCAGAGCGAGATCACGCGCGTGTCGACCTTCATGATGGCGCGCGAGCTGTCGAATCGCACCTATCCAATGGTCGGCGTCAACGAGGGTCACCACGCGACCTCGCATCACCAGAACGACGCGGAGAAGATGGCGAAGAACGTCAAGATCCAGACCTGGCACGTCGGCCAGTTCAAGCAGTTCCTCGACAAACTCGATGCGGTGCAGGAAGGCGATGGCACGCTGCTCGACAACTCGATCCTGCTGTTCGGCAGCAACATGAGCAACAGCAACGCGCACGACCACTATCCCCTGCCGAACGTTCTCGTCGGCGGCGGCGCAGGCACGATCAAGGGCGGGCAGCACATCAAGTATGACCAACGCACGCCGATGACGAACCTCGTGCTGACGATGCTGCGTAAGGCTGGCGTCGAGCAGGACACGCTCGGCGATAGCACCGGTATCGTCGCGGAAGTATGAAGATGAACCTGCGCGCACCAAAAGCCTTACTGAAAGTCGCTGCGCTAAGTGCAGCCATGCTCGCAACGTCGGCGTACGCGCAAAGCATCAACAGCACGGCGCAGCGCGACGTCGATCTGCTCAATGCCGTCAAGGCCGGCGAAACCAACGCCGCGCTCGTGTTGCTCGACGGCGCCACCGACGTCAATGTTCCTGAAGCCGACGGCATGACCGCGCTGCACTACGCCGTGCTGAACAACGATGCGGAGCTGGTGAGCCGCCTGCTGCAATCCGGCGCGAACGTGCATGCAGCGACACGCTACGGTGTTACGCCGATCTATCTCGCCACGCAGAACGGCAGCGCCGTGATGCTGGCCGTGCTGCTCGAGGCCGGCGCCGATCCCAACCAGCTTTATCGTGAAGGCGAAACCGCCTTGATGACCGCCGCGCGCACCGGCGATTACGCCACCGTCAAGCTCCTGCTCGAGAAGGGCGCCAAGGTCGACGAGCGCGAACAGTGGCATGGACAGACAGCGCTGATGTGGGCCGCCGCGCAAGGCAATGCAAACATCATTGCCTTGCTGGTCGAGCATGGCGCCAAGGTGAACGCGAGTTCCAATGTCGAGGAGTGGGCGAAGCAGGTTACCGACGAACCGCGCGAAAAATGGCTGCCGCCCGGCGGCATGACACCGCTGATGTTCGCCGCGCGCGAAGGCTGCCTCGACTGCATCGACGAATTGCTGAAAGCCGGCGCCGATATCAACGCAGCAACGCCGAAGGGCATCACGGCCTTGCTCGGCGCGATCATCAACGGCCACTACGATGTTGCGTGGAAACTTGTTGAAGCCGGTGCCGACGTCAACCTCAACGACGATACGAAGCGTTCGCCGCTGTATGCTGCCGTGGATTTCAACACGATGCCGGAATCGAACCGGCCTTCGCCTGACGTTTTCGTCAACACGCACACGAGTTTCGAGTTGATCCAGTTGCTGATTGCCAGCGGCGCCGACGTCAACGTACAGCTCAGCAAGCAGGCGCCTTACCGCCTCAAGCTGGATCGCGGCAACGATACGATGCTGGTCGCCGGTACGACACCCTTCCTGCGTGCCGCGAAAGGCGCCGACATTCCGGTGATGAAGCTCTTGCTCGAACACGGCGCCGATGCGCAGCTCGGCACGGCGCAGGGCATCAATCCGCTGATGACCGCGGCGAATCTTGGCACGCGCGAAGCCGATTCGACCGGGCGTTATAAAACCGAAGCGCAGATCATCGAGGCAATCGCGCTCTGCATCGCCGAAGGCCTGGATATCAATGCGCTCGCCAACGACGGACGCAGTGCGATCTTCGGCGCCGCGATGTTCGGCTACACCGAGGTCGTGAAATTCCTCGCCGAGCAGGGCGCGCGGGTCGACTACGTCGACAGCAAGGGCCTGTCACCGCTGGACGCGGCAATGGGCAAGGCGGGTGGTTATGGCTTCGTCGGCACCGACGGCGTATTCCACGACGATACGGTGGCACTGCTTCAGGGTCTGCTGAAGACGCCCTGACCAGTGTGAGCCAGGGCAGTTAATGCCGGCAGCGCGCCGGTGGTTCGGGACTTTCTCCCATGTCCGCAGCTTCAGGGCGTGCCTGGATTAGTCGTCACTGTAGTTGCTGATGAACTGATTCCGTAGATTTCCCGCCACGCTGGTTGGGCAAAATCGACAAATCCTGCGCTGAGGTACTGCGCCACATGAGCGCGAAAAAGCCAGGCTAGTCCTGGCTTTTTTATTTGCGACATAATGCAGCGCTTATTTGCCTGGTACTCGACAATGCATCCCTTCCTGCGCAAACCCTACGTGCTGCCCGGCCTACGTGGCTTGCTCGTCGTGTGTCTGGTCCTTGCGTTGCTGTACGCCGTACTGGCGCGCGGCAAGGCGCTCGATGTGCGCCATCGTCCGCTGGATTTTGCCGAAAGCTTCGATTTTGGCGGCGCTACCCTGATCGCGTACGACGACTATGCGCAGCGGCGCCTGCGCGCTGCGCACCCGGAGCTCGCCGACGTGGTCATCGCCAATCTTGCGCCATTCCGCCTGGAACCGCCGGCGGACTGTCCGCGCTCGGCGAGCGGGGGCTATCGCAGCGGCGTGGTGTTGACGCACGACCTGCAGGACTCGCCCTACACGATGCGCGCTCTCGGCGAGTATTTTCAGCGTACCTGCTTCGTGGTGTATGGCCTGCTGCTGCCCGGGCATGGCACACGGGCCGGCGACTTGCTGCGTTCGGGCTGGCAGGACTGGTTCGCGGCACAACGCTTCGCCACGCGCGAGCTTGGCCGCGAAGTAGAAACGCTCTATCTCGCCGGACACGGCGTCGGCGCGACACTGGCGATGCTCGAAGCGGCGACGAATGCCGATGTCGACGGTCTCGTGCTGTTCGCGCCGCGGCTCGACCTGCAGGCGCCGCCCTGGCAGGCCGTCGCCGGGTCGGCGCTCGGCTGGCTGTTTGCGCCGGCGCGCTGGGCGGAAGCGGTGCCGGCGACAACACCGTATCGCGATGCGTCGCGCCCCTGGTCCATGTTCGCGCAAATCAATGGACTCGTCGCCAGCACCCAGGCCGCGCTGCCGTCCACAGCCGCGGAAATCCCCGTTTTTTCCGTGCTGAGCCTCGACGATACGACAGTCGATCCGCAGGCGGTGCTCGCCTACATGGCGGCACGGACCCATCCGCAGAGCCACACCTACGTGTACAGCCGGCAGCAGGTCAGCGCCGCGGCAGCGATGACGCTGCGGCTCACGGCCTTTCCCGAGTACAGGCGCCTGAGCCTGTCACACCTGGGCCTGATGCTGCCCGGCTCCGATACGACCTTCGGCCGCGACCGCACAAGCCGCGAATGCGGCCACTATTTCAGTATCAGCCCCGCGAACTACGCGACCTGCATGGCCGGGGAGAGCGACTTCCTCGGCGAAACCACCCCCGGGATCCTCGCGGAAGGCGTCGTCGAGCGCATCGCCTACAACCCGCATTTCAGTGAGCTTGTCGGGGTGCTGGACAGCTTCCTCGCGCCCGTCGGCCGGGTCATTCCGCGCGTCCCGCGCTAGCTTCGCGAGGACGTTTGAACTCGCGCAAGTGTCGGCCAGCGCTCATGCTTTTGGGAGTTTTTCCCTTGGTCGCCAAAGAGGGCCCTCCATACAATCCGCGCGCTGTATCAATCAGGTCTACCTGCGAAGTGGCCACTTCAACGGCAGGTCCACGGGCGGCGTCGGCGCGATCTCGGGCACCATCCAGCCCGCTGGCGACATCATGACAGCCAGCAAGTCACTCGCATTCAAGGTCGACGAATTTGACCTCAAACGTTCGCGTGGGAATGGCCTTCACGCCGCGTGAGCAGTGCTATCTGCCGGTGCTGCGCTGGTCTGCCGTGAGTGCGAAGACGCACGTGGTGATGCGCTGGATGCGGTATGAATCAAGCAGTGTGCGCGATGAACCCTGATAGACTTCCAGCATTCAATCGCAATGCGACATCCATGATCTTTTCGCAGTTCCGCAACAGCTTCCGCGCCCCTGGCGTCGATGGAGCGGGCTCGCCCGCCATCGCGCCGCGTGGACG
>JBEGWB010000146.1:0-64883 GCA_041178065.1 Pseudomonadota bacterium
GATGATGCTCGTGGCCTTGGGATCGGGACATGAGGCCGTCGATCCCCTCTTGCTAGGCCATGTTGCGGATCGGCACGACGGGATTGACCTCGGCGTCGTAGTCGACGCCGGGCACGTTGAAACCGAACAGTTGCAGGAAGCCGGTCTTGTAGCCGCCGAAGTCGGACAGATCGTTTACATTTTCCGTTGTCACCTGCTGCCACAGGGCCGCGACCTCTTCCTGCACGGCTGGCTCGAGCTCCTTGTAGTCGACGCGCCACCGGCCTTCATTGTCGATGCGCGGAGACTTGCCATTGCGCGCGCCGTAGAGGCTCTCGCGGAACAACAGGTCGATCTGCTCGATGCAACCTTCGTGCGTGCCTTTCTGCTTCATGACCTTGAACAGCAACGCAAGGTACAGCGGCATGACGGGGATCGCCGAACTCGCCTGCGTGACCACGGCTTTGAGCACCGCTACACGCGCCTGACCGCCCGAGGCCTGCAGCATGTTGCGGATCGCGGCTGCTTTTTGATCGAGGTCCTTCTTCGCTGCGCCGATCGTGCCATTCCAGTAGATGTCCCAGGTCAGCTTGTCGCCGATGTAGGTGTAGGCGGTCGTGATCGCATCAGGCGCGAGCACACCGGCCTTGCCGAGCGCATCAATCCACATCTGCCAGTCTTCGCCGCCCATGACGGCGATCGTGTTCGCGATTTCCTCGTCCGACGCCGCGCTGACACTCATCTCCTGCACCGTTTCCTTGTCGGTGTTGATGCCGCGCATCGTGATGTCCTTGCCGATCGGTTTCAGCGTGGAGCTGTGCACGACACCTGTGACTGGATGCTGGCGCCGTGGCGATGCCAGACTGTAGATGACGAGGTCGACCTGACCGAGGTCAGCCTTGATGGTATCGATGGTCTTCTGCTTGATTGCGTCGGAGAACGCATCGCCATTGATGCTTTTCGCGTAGAGCCCGGTCTTGTCGGCCTCTTCATGAAAGGCCGCGGAGTTGTACCAGCCGGCTGACGCGGGCTTGTCTTCAGTGCCTTCCTTCTCGAAGAACACGCCAAGCGTTGCCGCGCCCGCGCCAAATGCGGCAACGATGCGCGAAGAAAGCCCATAGCCCGTCGACGCGCCGATGATCAGCACTTTTTTTGGCCCGCTTACAGGCCCCTGGTTCTTGACGTAGTCAATCTGGCTGCGCACGTTGGCCGCGCAACCGACGGGATGGGTGGTTATGCACATGAAGCCGCGCACGCGGGGTTTGATGATCATCGGGTTACCTGTTCTGGTTCAAAAACGAGGCAATTCTAGCATGGTGACTTGTCGCTACCGCGACGCGAGCGCCGTGGCCAGTACCTGTCGGCGCTCGTCGTACGACAGCTCGGCCATTTCCGCAACACGCCGGTAAAAAGCGGCAAGATCGCCCCCCTGTTGCGCAAGCAAGGCCGTGAAGCCGGGCACGAGATTATTGTAGGTCGTTACCGTCGCGAGCTTCGCATTGTTGAGGTCGCCAGCGAACCAGGGGTCGTAACCGCTGTAGCCCTTCCACTGCTTTTTCAGTTCCGCGTAGTCGGCCCGCAGGCGCTCGAAGCGCAGCGCTTTCTCCCGGCGCAAGACCGATTCATCGGTCGTGCTGGCGTACAGCACCCGCAAGTCCGCCGTTGCGCTCTGCACCAACGCAATGAACTGCTGCTGCCGTTGCCGCTCGGTTCCGATCGCCGTTTCCAGCTCCGCACGCCTCGATGGCTCCGCCGTATTCGCTTCGAGCCAGCGGCGCTGCCCCTCGCGCTCTACCGCCGTCGCAAAGCTCTCGTTGAATTCGGTATCGCCGCGCACGTACACGACCTGGTGCGCAAGTTCATGGAACAGCAGCGCAGCCAGTTGATGCTCCTGCCGGTTCATCAAGGTGTTGAGCACAGGGTCGGAAAACCAACCGAGCGTCGAATAGGCGACGATGCCGCTGACGTACACGTCCAGATCCTGGTCCTTCAGCTCTCGGGCAAAGTCGCGCGCGGCTTTTTCGTTGAAATAACCCCGGTAACTGACGCAGCCGACGACCGGATAGCACCAGGTGCGCGGTTCCATCGAAAACTCCGGCGCGGCAAAGACATTCCACACGACATATGAACGCTGCAGGTCGACATAGGTGGCGTAATGGGACTCGACCGGAAGCGCCAGCGAGTCGCCGGCAAAGGCGCGAATCCGTGTGATCGTCCCCAGGCGCGCTCTGAGCCCCGGATCGGTGGCGGGGTTATCCAGCAGACCTTCAATCTTCTGCCGGTGCGTCAGGATATAGAGCTGGCCGGAGACCGCCTGCGTGTAATAGCCGAGCGTGTCGCAAGCGCCGAGCATCATCGTGGTAATGAGTGCCAGCCACTTGCTGAGGGACAAGTTACGCATGCGGCGGCTATTCCGCCGCCGCTTCCACGACGTCGATTTCGTAGAGGGATGACCACAGCTTGCCGGTGACGAACAGTCTGTCCGACATCTCATCCCATGCAATGCCATTTAGCACGTCGTCGGCGCCGCGCTGTTCATGCAGGCCGCTGAGATCGACCTTGCTCGTGACATTGCCGGTCTTCGGATCGATGCGCACGATGAAGTCCGTGTACCAGACGTTGGCCCAGACTTCGCCATCGATGAACTCAAGTTCGTTGAGCCGCTCGAGCGGCAGGCCGTCTTCGGTCACCGTGACACGTTTCACTTCCGCCTGCGTCTCCGGGTCGAGGAAGCGCAGGAAAGCGGTACCGTCGCTGACGATCAGATGCGTGTCGTCGTGCGTGATGCCCCAGCCTTCACCGGGCAGCAGGAAGGTCTTCTGCAGCTTGAAGCTTGCGCGGTCGTAGACGAAGCCGATCTGCGACTGCCAGGTCAGCTGGTAGATACGCTCGCCCATGATAGTGATGCCTTCACCAAAATACAGACTACCGAGGTTGTGGCGCTGCAATACTTCGCCGGTTTCAAGCGCAACACGGCGCAGCGAGGACTGCCCGTTGCGACCGGTGCCCTCGTATAGTTCACCACCGAGTACGACAAGGCCCTGCGTGAATGCGTCGGGATCGTGTGGAAAGGTATTGACGACACGCGCTTTCAAAATCGGCACATCCGCGCATGCGACAACACTGCCCAGCGTCAGCAGTACGGCGACAACCTGCGTAAGAAAACCATGTTTCACGGGAATACCTAGCGGATGACGGTGAGCAGCACGCAGACCAGCGCACCAATGATCAGGAAGGCGCTAGGCATGAATGACAACATGAAGCCGACAGAGCGCTTCTGTGGGTCCTGCTGGTAGGCACGCGCATACAGTTGCCGGCCGATCAGGTAGATGACGCCGAGGAACGCCGCGATCTCGCTGCCATACCATTCAAGTGAATCGGCGAGCCAGGCGTAGGACACCAGCGCGGGAATGAAGATGATCAACTGTTCAAGCGTATTCATCTGCACGCGCAGGCGGCGCTCGAAAACCGGATGTCCGGAGACCGCCGGCGCCTTGACCCCATATTTGACGCGTGCATTACCTACCTGCGCCGCGAACACGATGTACTGGATCAATGCCAGCATGACGATCAGGATAACGAGTTCCACGGTCAGCCCCCTTTATTATTGGATATCGAAGGTTTTCAAAGTGTCCGGCGGCCAGCGTCTGAGCTGGCGCCACACAGCATTCTAGTGCGCGGCGCGGCTTGTGTCTGCCGGCCGCGCGCGTGGATCAGCGTTTCAGGGAGTCGAGCGCAAACGCGGCCAGCTCAGCGAGCTGCTTGGAGGACTTGCCGGCGCGGGCCTGGACATTCAGGCCGGCATACTGCGTCATCAGCACATCGGCGGCGCTGTCGGCGCCAAGGCCCTTTGCCAGCAGCTTGCCTTTTTCGAGTTCGCGGGTGCGAACTACCAGTGCCTTGCGCAGGGTATTGAGGGAATCCTTCAGCAGTTTCTGGATATCCGCATCCCACACGATGCTTTCGCAGACCGAGTTCACGAGCAGGCAACCAAGCACGCGTTGCTTCGCAGGCGCATTGACGACCGTCATTTCGAAGAAGCTGGCCAGCGCCTTGTCGGCCTTCAGGGTCTTGTCACCCAGCGTCGCATCGACGACGGCTTTGAGTTTGCCGTTGTAACGATCCACGCAGGACTTGAAAAACGTATCCTTGTCACCGAAGGAATTATAAAGGGTGCCACGGTTGATGTCGGTGGCATCAAGTAGCTTCTGTACTGAACTGGCTTCGAATCCTTCCTTCCAGAATTGCTCCATTGCACGTTCCAGTACATCTTCGTAAACAAATTCAACTGGTCTGGCCATGATGGATAAAATGCCTCTATGTTTGGTTGATGATCGGAAAGGGTGCAAACGGTATATATACGGATAAAGAGCACTAGCGGATTGGCAGGTCTAGCAGATTTAGTAGCAGGTCCCGATTCAGCGATAGACCCAGCGGTTGGTTCAACGAATCGGCCCAACGATCAGGTCAACAATCAGTTCAACGAACGCTTCAGCAACGCTTAAACAAACGTAAACAAACGTAAACAACAGTGCGGGAAATCGAGTCTGAATTGAGGAAACTTCGTGGATACCGGCGTAATTCCACTAAGTGAGGCGTGGATGTTAATACAGAGTCCCGGGGCTTCGCCAGTCAAAAACCGGAATTGAAAGGCTTATCGCAAGCCGCTTTGCGCATATCTGCGATAAAAATTTGAATAGCGAGTCCAGATCGACCGTTACAGGAACAGTTCGACCAGAAAGCCCATCAGTGCACCGACGACTCCGCCCCACACCACGAGCCAGCCGAGATGTTTGCGAATCATCTGCTGCATGATCTCCTTGACGAGCTGCGGGGTGAGCTCATCGAGCCGGCGATCGACGATCAACTCGACCTTGGCCAGCAATACCTGCGACGAATGCGTGCCTAGCTGCGCAAGAAAGTCCTCGTCCCTGCCGACCTCCGCCAGGTAATCCATCATCCGGTACTTGAAGGGATCACGCAGGCGTTCAAGCATATTGCTGCCGCCGAACATCGCGAGTGCGCCCGCGAATGACGACTGCATGATCACTTCTACGATCGCATCGAAGGCCTTGTCGAGGTCCACCTTCCTGACAATGCCGTCGATGAGTGCCTGGATGCCGCTGTCATTTCCCGTGCCGCGACTGAAAAACAACTGGACGTTTTCCGGGTTGAAAAACTGCTGCATGACGAGCTCGCGGATGCCGCTTTTGAACTCTTCGAAGCGCAGCGGGATGACACCGGACCCGTAAAAGCCCGGCACCTTGTCGAACAGCATGTAAATCGCCATCCAGTTCGTGAAGGCGCCGGACAGCGCGTAGAGCCCGGTCGTCAGCACCAGTTCGCCGGCAAGGCCGGGCAGCAGGAAGCCGGCGATCGCGAACAGGGCAGCCAGTAAGTTGGTCAAAAAACTTTTGTCGAGCAATGTAGCCTGCATGTCAGGGTTCCTCTGTTGCGGGGGGTGGCCCAGCGGCGCCTGCGCCCGGCGCTTCGAACGCGGCAGAGGGATTATCCCAGGGGCCGTCGAGCCGGTAGATGATCGTTGCAAAGTCGGCCACTTCTTCGGCGAAGATCAGGCTGGCGACGTAAGTACTGATTGCAACCGGCCACGACACCAGCAGGCCGGCGAGCAGGGAGATGTTCTGGCCCAGCGGAATCTGCACGTTCATGTCCGCCGCGATCGTTTCCTGCGCGAGGTCGATCTCACCATTGATACTGATGCGGCTCGAAGGCCCATCGATGATGACAGGGCCAGTGGTCGTGACCACACCCACATCGAGTGCCAGGTCCCCCGTGATCGTATCGAAGTTGTAACCACTTTCGAATATGTCGCTGAAGTCGAGCTGAAGACGCCGCACGAGCGCTTCGAAATTAAGTGCTCCAAACACCCGCGCGGTGCCGGGCTGGATATCGATGAAGCGACCATCGCGAATGTCGAGCTTCAATTGCCCGCTGGTGTCGCGCAGGGCGAAGGCCAGCGGAGAGCCACTCCACTGCAGCATGCCGGCAAAACTCGCCTGCGTGCTTTCGACGTTGGCGGCGTGGCCCCAGCGCGGCAGCACCAGCGCGAGGTTTGTCGCGGCGAACTGGCCGTTGAAGGTACTATCGTGCACACCGCGCGCGTAGTGCCAGTCGAGCGTCGCGCCGCCAGTTAGCGCAAGGTCGCTGATGCTGGAGTCTTCGGCCTGCATGCGGAAATCACTGATCTTTGCGCCGTTACGATTCGGACGCAGCCGGAAATCGAAGGTCCCGAGATTCTGATCGCCAACGCTCAGCTCGGACACAGAGAAGTCGAAAGGCGGTAGTACGGTTGGATCGACAGCTTCGAGGACGTCGACCTTCTCCTCCTCTACCAGCTTGCCATTCGCATCGAGCTCGGGCTCTTCACGCGGCGGAAAACGCAGATAGTCCAGGTTGACTGTCCATGGCGTACTGGCCATCGGGATGGTGAAGTTGCCGCCGAGAAAAGCGTTGGTGCCCTGGATCTGCCAGCCCCTGTCATCGACCTGTACCTGTACTGAGATGTCCTGGAGGTCCTGGCCAATGATGTTCAGCGTGCCGAATTTCATGTCGACGAGCCGCAGATACTCGGCCAGAGGCCTGGCCTGCGTCGTTGCACGCGCGCTCAACTCATCAGTGAGCGTCATCCATTCCTCGTAGTTGAAGTACGGCAGGTCACCAAGCAACAGCAGGCCGGGGGTGCTTTCGTCGGACTGGCGTACGTTGAAGTCGCGGTTGCGCTCGCCGAAGTACAGCTGCCCGCGCTCTATACCATCGGCATCGAGAACGATGCGGCCCGACACAAAGTCGTCGTAGCGCGCGGCGAGCACCTGCCCGCTCGTGTTGAAGCTCAGTTCGAGCTCCAGTGGAATGGCTTCTGCGGGCAACTTGGTGAAGGGACGCGGCAGATCGCTGCGCATGCCGACCAGATCGGACGCGAGCGAAAGGCGCGTGCGCACTCCGTCACTGTCGACGCGATGCAGGATGTCGACCGTGGCCGTGTAGCCGAGTTCACCGCCCATGTAGCCAAGCAGGTTGCGCACAAATTCCGGCTGGCGCTGCCAGTCGCGCAAGGCACTGACCGCAGCCTGGCCGCTACTGGTGATACGCGTGTGGCGGGCCGAGCTCGCATCACCCTGGGTTTCAATACCGACGGCCACCGGAAAGTCGAACAGCCGGGCCTCGATCGCAGTTGCCGCCAGACCTGTGGCGGAGTGGTAGTTGACGAGACCATTGATGTCGCTGAGCGTCAGGGCATAGTCCGGCAACAGGAGTTCGCTGCCGCTAGTGAGCACTTTGACGTCGATGATGCGTTCGTCCTGGCGCTCCTTGGCGCGCGCGCCGAGCGGAATGTCGAGCGCGATATCGACGCCGACCTCGCCACTGGCCTCCCAGTTGTCGATGAAGGAGCCGATGGCCTCATGCACCGGAGACTCGCGCAGAAAGGCAAACCCGGTAGCGGTGTCGGTGTTTGCCGTGCCGCGCACGGTCAGCAGCGAACCTCCCGCGGCCTGGGGCGCGACGGTGGCCGTTGCCCGGTCGAGCGCAATGCCGGCAATGGTTGCCTGCTGCGCCTGCACAACCACGTTGCCGTCGTGCACAACGACTTCTGCCGCGATGTCTTCGAGAGGCGGCCATCCCGGCTGAAACTGCAGGCGGCCGTCATCAACCCGGTACCAGGTCGCAAAAGTGTTCGTCGGCAAGCCGTTCGGTATCGTCGACGTACGCAGCAGCAGGCCGCTGTCATGGATGCGTCCGCCCTGAAGCGCGTCCTGCAGCCAGGCCATCGTCGGGCGCAGTCGCGGCAGTGTTGGCAGATAGGCCGAGCGCAGCCCTACGTCCATGGAATTCATACCAACGAGCAGCGCGATTTCGGAGACACGCTGGCCTGCGCCGTCGCGCGTGTTGTAGAGGTCGAAGCGCACGCTACCGTCGAGGCTTGCGCCGGGCGTCGCGCTGAGCAGGTCGATCGCGGAGCTTCCGACGCGGAAGCCACCTGCGTCCACTTGCCAGCTGACGCGCGCATTCAGGTGGTCGTAACGCCATGCTTCGTTAAACAGGCGTGGGAAATGCAGTTGAACGTCATCGCTGTCCAGTTCAACGAAGCCTTCGCGCGCCTGCAAGTGCAAGTAGCCGTCCAGGCCGCTGCCCGCGGGCGCGGCGCCCCATGCATCGGCGGCGATGTCGACCAGGTTTGCCTGCAACGTGAAGCCGCCGGGCCAGGAACCGTCGAGCGCCGTATCGAACTGCACCTTATTCAAGGTGCCGCGCGGGTTCAGCGTCGTCAGTATCGGCGAAACGTTCTCGGGCAAGGTCGGAATAGACAAGGCCAGCTGCTGCAACAGCGCGACGTCGAGTTCCGCAACCCGAAGCGTCACAGCAGGGGAGGCTTCGGTGGCGACGCGGAGTTGCAGTGCAGGAATACTGCGCGACACTTGTTGCCAGTCAAAAGTCAGATCGGTGATCGCGATGTCCAGCACGCCGGGCTCGGCGAGGCGCGCCTGCGCGCTGAAGGCCGCGCGTTCCAGCGACAACCTCAACTGCGTCTCGGCATGCCTCGCGCCGGCGGAGACCGCGTCGACCGATGCGCGCAGCATCTGTACGCCGTTCTGGTCGGCATCGAGCCAAAGGCGGCCACCGATGTTCAGACTTTGCAGGTCCCAGCCGGCAATGGCGTCGGCGCCAAGCAGCGGCGCGAGCTCGAGTGCTTGCGCATCGGCGTAGAGGCTGGCGATGAACACCGCGCGCGGGTCGCCTTCCATGCTGAGATTGAGTTCGGTCGCCTCTCGCTGCCCGTTGATACGGACACTGCTCTGCAGGTCATGCCTACGCCCGCGATTGCGCAGGTCGAGGTGCAGGGATTCGAGAGTGGCGACACGTCCATCCGCGCGCTGCAGCCGCAGCTGCGCATCGGTCAGGCTGATGCCGCGGGTCTGCAATACGAAATCGAGGATCTGCTGCGTGTAATCGGGACTATTGCTGGCAGCGAGTCCCGCCAGCGTCCAGCGTCCGCTCGGGTCCTGCTGCAGTACGAGCTCAAGTCCGCCGACATAAATGCTATCGATCGCCGCGCGCCGTTGCAGCAGGCTGTCCAGCACGTTCAGGTCGAGCGTGACGTGATCAACATGCTGCTGTGGGCCATCGGCGCCGCTATTGAGCGCGAGCTTGCGGATTTCCAGCGTCGGACCGAAGCCGAACCAGCCGCCGCGGAGTTCGCCGATCGTGACGGTAGCGCCGAGCAACTGCGACAACTGCGTCTCGATGCCGACGACCTGTCGGCCCAGTTGCGGCATCAGCAAGCGTCCGGCGGTCTGGTAGATCGCCAGCACGACGAGCACGAACACGCCCAGATGCTTCAGCCGCCGTAAAATGCGGGCGTGCAGGCGGCGCTTTTTCCGGGTCTCCCCCATCAGTACATCACCACATCGAACTGCTCGATGCTGTACATGGCCTCGACCTGGAAGCTGATGCTCTTGCCCGTGAGCTGGCCGAGATCGGCGACCGCCGCGGATTCCTCGTCAAGCAAACGATCGACGACGACCTGCGCGGCGCGCACCAGCAGCGCGCTGTTTTCGAAGGCGCGCGACAGACGCATGATCTCCCGGAAGATTTCGTAGCACACGGTTTCGGCGGTCTTGATGCTCGCGCGCCCCTTGCAGGTTGGACATTCGTGGCAAAGGATCTGCTGCAGGCTTTCGCGCGTGCGCTTGCGGGTCATCTGCACGAGACCGAGTTCCGAAATCGGTGAAATCCGGGTGCGTGCAGGATCGCGCTCGAGCGCCTTCTGCAGCGTGCGCAGGACCTGGCGCTGGTGTTCCTCGTCGGCCATGTCGATGAAGTCGATGATGATGATGCCGCCGATGTTACGCACCTTCAGCTGCCGCGCGATCGCCTTCGCGGCTTCGAGGTTGGTCTTGTAGATGGTTTCTTCCTGGTTGTGCGAGCCGAGGAAGGCGCCGGTGTTGACGTCGATCGTCGTCATCGCTTCATTCTGGTCGATGACGAGGTTGCCGCCGCTTTTCAGGCGCACCGCCCTGCTCAGTGCCTTCTGGATTTCATCCTCGATGCCGAACACATCGAACAGCGGCCGCTCGCCCTGGTACAGCTCGACGTTGCGCTCGATCTCCGGAATGAACTCACGCGCGAACTGCAGCACTTCTTCATATATCTGGCGGTCGTCGACGCGGATGCGCTCCACCTGCGGCTTCAGCAGATCACGCATCGCGCGCATGTACAGCACGAGGTCGCTGTAGATGACGCTGACATCTTTCGTCTCGCCGATACGGCGCGCTACCGCGCCCCAGACGCGGCGCAGGAATCGGATGTCGACGAGGAGCTCGCTCTCGCTGACGCCTTCGGCTGCGGTGCGCAGGATGAAGCCGCCCTGGTCCTGCGCGCCGGCCTGCGCCACGGAATTACCCAACGCTGTCAGCAAGCGCTGGCGTTCTTCCTCGTTTTCGATGCGTTGTGAGATGCCGAGATGCTTGTTGTGTGGCATGTGCACGAGGTAGCGCGCGGCAATTGAAAGGTGCGTAGTCAGGCGTGCACCCTTCGTGGCGATCGGTTCCTTGACGACCTGGACGACGAGATGCTGGCCTTCGTGCAGCAGTTCGGCGATAGAACGCTCCTGCTCCTGCGGCACCTCGAAGCCGTCCGGGCCCAGCAGGGCGATGTCGGCGGCGTGGATGAAACCGGCGCGCTCGAGACCAATCTCGACAAATGCCGCTTGCATGCCAGGCATCACGCGCACGACCTTGCCATGGTAAATGTTGCCGACCGGGCCGCGCTTGTTGTTGCGCTCGATGTAGATTTCCTGCAACAAACCTTGCTCGGTCAATGCCACCCGGGTTTCGCTGGGGCTGGAATTGATCAGGATCTCGACGCTCATATGGCAACCCCTTGTTGTTCCCCAGATGCCGCCGACAGGTTGCCAGCGAGACGCGGCTGCATGAGTGGATCGACGCCGAACATCTTCAGCAGTTGAAGGGTTTCGAACAGCGGCAGGCCCATGACACCGCTGTAGCTGCCTTCGATACGACTGACGAAGATCGCACCAAGCCCCTGAATGCCATAACCGCCGGCTTTGTCCAGCGGCTCGCCGCTGGCCCAGTAGGCTTCGATTTCGTTCTGCTCGATCATGCGGAAATGCACCTCGGTGCTGACGACGACGACTTCTGTCCGCGTTTGCACCCCAACGGCAACCGCAGTCAGTACGCGATGCGCGCGGCCGGACAGCAGGTGCAGCATCGCGCTTGCTTCGCTCAGCGTTGCGGGTTTGCCAAGAATCTGTCCGTCGCACACGACGGTGGTATCGGCGGCGAGTACGGGGAGTGGTTGCAGATAGCGCACATCGCGTAATGCCGAAGCGGCCTTCGCGGTGGCCAGACGCCGGACATAGATGTCGGGGCTTTCGCCGGCCACAACACTTTCATCGATGTCCTGCGGCAGCAGCGCGGGGCTCAAGCGGACCTGGGCCAGCAATTCACGGCGGCGAGGCGACGCCGAAGCGAGGTAAAGCTGGGCCTGGGCTGGACTGGGCTGCATGGCGAGGCGACTGCTTGATCGGGCTTGCGAAAAGGACGGCCATTATCGCCTATAAGCAGCAGCAGGGGTATTAGTCTTATGCCCGTAACTGCCTGAACACGCACTGAATTCCACTCTCGTGATCAATCTGCTTTAATCACTGCATGGCCGAACTTCGTTTCAAGAACCGTTCTCTTCCACTGCAACCCTACGAAAGCGTACTCGATTGCCTGCTGCGCAACGGCGAGCATCTCCCCTATGCCTGCAAGGCGGGCATGTGCCAGGCCTGCCTCATTCGCGCCGTGGACTGCGAGGCCACGCCCGAGTCGCGCAAGTGGATCAAACCGGCGCTGCAGGCGAGGGGCTACACGCTCGCTTGCCAGTGGGTGCCGGAGGGCGACGTCGCCGCGGAAGTTCCCGCCATCGAGGAGTTTTCGGTGGCCGCGCGCATCGACTCGCTCGCCGTGCTCAATGAACGCGTCATGCGGGTATGTTTGCGGCCAGAAGATCCGGCGCGCATGTTTGCCTATCGCCCCGGCCAGTACCTGACGCTGATCAATCCCGCGGGGCTCGCGCGCAGTTATTCGATCGCCAATGATTACGAAGCGGAGGGCTTCATCGAACTGCACATCGCAAGTACGACGCATGGCGAATTTACGCAGTGGTTATTCACCAAGGCGCAAAGCGGCATGATGCTGCACATGCGCGGCCCGGCGGGCGAGTGTCACTACGCCAACATCGACGGCGACTCGCATCCACTGCTGCTGGCGGGCACTGGCACGGGACTCGCGCCCCTGTACGGCATTGCGCGCGATGCCCTGCAACGCGGACACCGCGGCGAGATAAACCTGTACCACGGCGGACGCACAACTGCACAGCTCTATTACGTTGATGAGCTCCGTGCTCTGGCCCTTGCACATCCGAATTTTCACTATCATGGCTGCGTCAGCGACACCGGCGCGGCGGCGGGACTCCTGCAGGGCCGTCTCGAGCCGCTCGTCGAAAAGGGCCTCGACAGTTCAGCAATTGCACAAACGCAAGCCTACCTTTGCGGCGCTCCCGAGTTTGTCCACGCGATGCGCAAACGCCTGTTCCTCAAGGGCCTGCGCTCGGCCAACATCCACTGCGATCCTTTCACAGAACGCACCGTAGTCTAACGGAACACCACTCATGGATTTTTTCCCGCAGTTTGGCCGAGTTGTCCACACGATCTCGGCCATGCTATTCGACGCATTCATTATCGGCATGTCGCTGCTGATCCTCGCAGGCATCGCGCTGTACATCATCGACAGGACGCAGACCGAACACACCATCCGGCGCAACTACCCGCTGATCGGGCGCCTGCGTTACCTGTTCGAACGGCTCGGCGAATTCTTCCGTCAATATTTCTTCTCGATGGATCGAGAGGAGCTGCCCTTCAATCGCGCGCAACGCTCGTGGGTGTACCGGGCGGCGAAAAATCTCGACAACACACAGGCCTTCGGTTCAACGCGCGACCACGAGCGTGAAGGCCATATCGTCTTCGTCAACGCGGGCTTTCCGACACTCGACGAGGAAGGCACGCCAGTCGAGCCGATCGTATTCGGGCCAGGCGCGCGCCAGCCTTACAGTAGCTCCTCGCTGTTCAACATTTCGGGCATGAGTTACGGCGCGATTTCCAGGCCTGCGGTACGCGCACTGTCGCGCGGCGCCGAGATGGCCGGGTGCTGGATGTGCACTGGCGAGGGCGGACTGAGCGACTACCATCTCGAAGGCAACTGCGACGTGGTGTTCCAGATCGGTACGGCAAAATACGGTGTGCGCGACGAATTCGGCAAGTACGATCTCGAACGGCTGAAGGAAGTATCCGGACTGCCGCAGGTCCGGATGCTGGAACTCAAGCTCAGCCAGGGCGCCAAGCCAGGCAAGGGCGGCATCCTGCCGGCTGTCAAGGTCACCGCGGAAATCGCGCGCATCCGCTGCATTGCTGAAGGCAAGGCGTCGATCAGTCCCAACCGCCATTACGACATTCAAAACAATCGCGAGCTCCTCGAGCACATCAACTGGTTGCGTGAATTCTCCGGCAAGCCGGTAGGCATCAAGACCGTCCTGGGCGACGAAACGTGGATCAGCGAACTGCTGCAGACTGTGCACGAGATGGGTGCGGACATGGCGCCCGACTTCATTACGCTCGACGGCGCCGACGGCGGCACAGGCGCGGCGCCGATGACGCTGATCGACGACGTGGGCATGGGCCTGCGTGAAGCCCTGCCGCTACTTGTCGACAAGCTGCACCAGTATGGCCTCAAGGATCGTATCCGCGTGATCGCATCCGGCAAACTGATCAACCCCGCCGACGTGGCATGGGCGCTGTGTATCGGTGCCGACGCCATCAATAACGCGCGTGGCTTCATGTTCTCGCTGGGATGCATCCAGGCGATGCAGTGCAACCAGAACACCTGCCCTACTGGCATCACGACGCATGATCCGAAACTGCAGCGCGGCCTCATCGTCGGCGACAAGGCCGAACGCGTGGCGAACTACCAGCGCAACATGATCCGGGAACTGAACGTCATCGCGCATTCCTGTGGCGTGCCAAACGCACGGCACCTGACACGCAAGCATGCGCGCGTGGTGCAAAGCCCGAATGCGAGCGTCAGTCTGGTGGATTACTACAGGCGCAAGCCCGAGTAAGGAAACAGGCTCCAGGCGCCGCGCGCCTTGCGGGAAACCCCCTGCCGGCTGCGCATTGGAACCACGCGGCTAGCGGTTGTTCTTCTGCCACTCGACGACAGCGCTGAAGGGCACGCTACCGCCGAAGATATCGAGCGCGCTGCCGATCGTCAGGTCGACGCGACCCTTGCCGAGTGTCTTCACGCGATCGAGATCGGCCAGTTCATGCACGCCACCGGCATACGTGACCGGATGTGGACTGTGCTCACCGAGCAGTTCGATCAACTCTTCCTGTATGCCCTGCCGCAAACCTTCGACGTCGACACCATGCACGAGGAATTCGGCGCAGCTGTCGGCGAGCTTGTGCAGCAACGCGGCATCGACTTTCTCATCGGTGAATTGCTGCCAGCGATCAGTGACAACATAGAAGGCTCCGGCGCGCTTGCGGCAGCTCAAATCGAGCACGAGGCGCTCGCGGCCGACTACCGAGACGAGTTTCGCGAGCTTGCCATAATCGATACGGCCGCCGGAAAACACGAAGGAGGTGACAATGACATGGCTCGCGCCCGCTTCGAGAAATAGCGGTGCATTCTGCGGATTCACGCCGCCGCCATACTGCATGCCGCCTTGCCATGTGCGCAGCGCGGACAGTGCGGCGTCCTGGTTACCAGTGCCGAGTGATATAACGTGGCCGCCAGGCATGTCTGCATCGCGATACAGCGCCGCGTAGTCTGCGGGCGCGCGATTGGTGCTAAAGTTGGTGCGAAGATTGTCGGTATTCGCCTCATCGAGCGAACCTCCGACGATCTGGACGACCTTACCGTTGTGCAAATCTATGCAGGGACGGAATCTCATCGATATTACTGTGCGCTCTGTCTTGAATCAGTTCTGGGAAAGTTCGTTGAAAAAAGCCGTGACGAAGTCGTCGCCAGCCGTGGCGACGCCGGCCGAAAACTGCTCGTCGTATTCCGCGGTGGGTTTGCCGGCCTTGATCTGTTCAAGGTCGTTGCCGGCGCTGATGCCGGCCTGGATTCGGGCGCGGATCGTCTCGAGCATCGTCAGCTGCGCTTGCACGTCGCTGCGCCTGCTCGGCACGCCATGGCCGGGGAGGAGAACGGTGTCGTCGTCAGAAATTTCGAGCAATTGTTCATAGGCTGACATGATTCCAAGGATGCTGCCATTGGCGCTGAGATCGGCGCGCGGATAGCCGACGGTACGGAACACGTCGCCGGTATGAATGATATTGAGATTCTCGAAGACGACGAACGAATCGCCATCCGTGTGCGCGGGTGCGACGTGGAACGCATGGATGTCGTGGCCGTTCAGATGAAAGTCGACGGTGTTAGCGAAGGTAACCACCGGCAGACCAACCCGCTCTTCGGCGCTGAGCGCGCGATTAAGGTCCGCGCCGGTGAAACCCTTCACCAGGTTCGTCCGCACGTTGTCATGCGCGACGATGACGGCACCGGCCTCGCCGAAGTTGGCGTTGCCACCGGTATGGTCGCCGTGATGGTGTGTATTGAAAATGAAGCGGATCGGCTGGTCGCTGAGGTCTTGCACTGCGGCAATGATCTTTTCCGTCAGCGGGGCAAACTGGTCATCGATGAGGAACACGCCATCCGGGCCGATCGACACGCCGATGTTGCCGCCCTGTCCCGTGAGATAGAAGAGTCCCGGTGCCAGTTCGTGCGCCACGACATCGACATTGCTGAAATCCTGTTCCGCCGCCTGCACCGACGGAGCGAGGGCCAGCATCGAGACGGAAACTGCCAGCATGGAAGCCGACAGTGTCGGCTGGAAAACAGAACGCACAGCGAGTGCACTGACGGTCCTTATCATTGCGGTTTTGTTCACGTGTACGACCCTGGGAAAAAGAGCCGGTAGCATACCCAAAAGACCCAAGCCCTTACACCGGGGAATTACCTGCTCTTAACCTCGTTTTTACGCGGCTTTTCCGCCTGCAGCCGCGAGCTCAAATTGGCATTGCGAGCCCTTGTGTCACTGTGGCAGACTGCGGTCATCCCCCAGCAACCAAACGCGAGCGTTATGTTGCCTTCACGCCAGAGTCTCGAGCTGGACGCGGTACCTTCACCGGGACTGCGAACGACGTGAGACTGCTGTCCTCCGATAGAGTGTCCGAATGCCGCAAGCCGGCGAGGAGGGTACTCGTCACCTCCTGAAAAACCTGATTCAAGTTCCGAGTGCAGCGCACCCAGCGGCGCACGCTCTTCAAGGTTTGCAGCTCTTTCCGGCAGCCATCCATCAGCCCCGGACCGTGCCACAAGCTTGTTTCTGCCAGCAGTTCCAGATGTTCAGTTATCAGCTCATTTAGCGGAGGCAGTGAATATATGGCCAGAAGATCTCATGTTAAGCGCCAGGGCAAAGTCCAGGGTGAACACGAGGCGACAAGTTACCGAGACAGTTTCCACGACGGCAAGCGCGGCAAAGAGCAGAGAGGCCGCCACAAGCGCAAAACGCACGAAGAACCCAGCAACATCGTCGACCTCATTGCACGCAACAACCAGGTCGACACCGCCTACACTCCGCACCGCATCAAGGCGCCACTGCGCGCCCAGACTCCTTCACAGCAACGCTACATCGACGCCATCAAGAATAACTGCCTGACCTTCGGCATCGGCCCCGCCGGTACCGGTAAATCCTATTGCGCGGGAGCACTGGCCGCCGAAGCGCTGGAATCGGGCCGAATCGAACGCATCATCCTGACGCGCCCCGCCGTCGAAGCCGGCGAACAGCTGGGCTTCCTGCCGGGTGAAGTGGAAGAAAAATATGCGGTATACATTGACGCCTTCCGCGACATTCTCAACGAACGTCTGGGCCGTGGCGTCGTCGACTATTGTCTGCGTCACGGCCGCATTGTCGGCGCCCCGCTGGCGTATATGCGCGGCAAGACCTTCAACAACAACACCTTTGTCATTCTCGATGAGGCGCAGAACACTAGCCCCGCGCAAATGAAGATGTTCCTGACGCGTATCGGCGAGAACGCGAAAGTAGTCATCAATGGCGACATCCGCCAGAGCGACATTCGCGGGCCGAACGGACTTGCCGACGCAATCGACAAAGTACGCGGCCTGCCTGGCGTGCATATCCATGCTTTCGAACGCGGGGATATCGTGCGCAGCGGCCTTGTGAAGCACATCCTGGATCGTTACGAACCGGCCTGAGACTGGCCGCACGGCAAGGGACAAAAGTCAGGGGACAGACCACCAGGGGGCAATGTTGCCTTTGCGTGTCACCACGATTGGACAGGCACAGGCTCCTGAGGCCTGTCCCCCGACTTGCCCTTACGCCCCTTCCCCCCCGACAGCCTTAGTGCCGTTCGCTGACGTCCTGCCTCCACCGTTCGGACGGATCCGCTGCTAGCCTCTCCCCTGAGTTCCTCCCGTATAATCCCCGCGCCTTGTGTACTCGCGGGAACCTCATGAATAGCCTGGACCAACAAGTCGTTGAACAATTGACCAGCTGGCTCGAAGCGGGCAAGCGCTGCTGGTTATGCACGATCATTGAAACCTTCGGCTCATCGCCACGACCGGTGGGCTCGCTGCTCGCCTGTAATGAAGAGGGGCTTTACGTGGGGTCCTTGTCGGGCGGCTGCGTGGAAGACAAGCTCCGCGAGAGCATCCAGAACGGCGAACTCGCACGCGACAGGCCTGAGCGTATCCGTTACGGCGTTACTGTCGACGACGTCCTGCGGCTCGGTCTTCCCTGCGGTGGCAGCCTCGAAGTCGTCATTGAACCGATCGGGCCCGCGCAGGCCGCGCTGTATCGCGAACTGGCCGGACTGATCGCCGCGCGCCAGCTGGTGACGCGCACGGTGGATCTTGCTAGCGGCTCCGCGCGCTTGCAGGCAGCGCCGGTGTTCAAGCGCCTGACCTGCGATGACACGACGCTCGAACATGTCTACGGCCCTTCATTCCGGCTGCTGCTGGTTGGCGCCGTGCAAGTGGCCTGGTATCTCGCCGACATGGCGCAGGCGCTCGACTACGAAGTATCCGTCTGCGATCCGCGCCCTGAACTCATCGCCAATGCGCCGCCGACGCGCGCGAAGCTTGTCCAGGCAATGCCTGACGACTGGCTGCGCGGGATGGCGCTTGACCAGAACACGGCGGTCATCGCGCTGTGTCACGATCCGCGCATCGACGATATGGCACTCATGGAGGCCCTGCCCGGCAATGCCTTCTACATTGGCGCGATGGGCTCGGAGCGCACCTCGGAGAAGCGCCGTGCGCGCCTGCTCGAACTCGATGTGACGCACGTCGAACTGACGCGCCTGCACGCCCCGGTCGGCCTCGACCTGGGCAGCAAGACACCCCCGGAGATCGCCATCGCGATCCTCGCCGAACTCACGCAACTGCGCGCCGCCTTGCGCGATGGAAAAGTATGACTATGGCAAACACCCGTATCGGATGCATCGTGCTGGCCGCTGGTGCCGGTAGTCGCTTCGGCAGCGACAAACGCGTCGCGCATTACGGCGCAAGTACGCTGCTGGAGTACACGCTCCGCAGCATTCCGCCGGTGTTCGCCAAACAGGTACTCGTGCTGCGCCCAGGCGACGAAGTCCTCGCCCGTCGCTTCGCGCCAGAATGGGAAGTCGTGTATGCGGCAGATGCCGCCCGGGGCATGGGCCACAGTCTTGCGGCCGCCATTCAGCGGGCCTCGGACTGGACCGGCGCAGTGATTGCATTGGCCGACATGCCGTCGATACAGCCCGCCACCTATGCAGCCGTGAAGGATGCCACTGCAGCGGCCGATTCACTCGTCGTTCCGCATTATCGTGGCGAGCGTGGCAACCCCGTGGGTATCGGCCGGGCGTACTTTGCCGAACTGGCCCGGCTCGAGGGCGACCAGGGCGCACGCGCACTGCTGCAACAGCACGCCGCGGCGGTGATCAAGCTCGAAGTGGATGATCCGGGGATACTACGGGATATCGATACGCCGGAAGCGCTCGACGCAGCCGACCAGTAGCGCCATACAGCCCGGTCGACAGGAAAGAAAGCTTGGACGCGGCCCGGGGTCGCGACATTCGCAAGCAGGGCTCCCCTGCCACGGCAGCGCTCGCACAGGCCCCTGCCCTTGACGCCGGAGCCGCTACAGGGCTCGCAGCCCACATCAGTCCGGCAACTGAGAATGTCGACCAGC
Source organism: Pseudomonadota bacterium (assembly GCA_041178065.1). GTDB lineage: Bacteria > Pseudomonadota > Gammaproteobacteria > Pseudomonadales > Pseudohongiellaceae > CAILUG01. Next base: position 19,312 of record JBEGWB010000146.1, read on the forward strand.
GCCTGTAGCGCCGAGCTTTGTTCACCGAAGGAAGACGCGGTGCCCAATGTGGCAGCGGAGTTCAGCGCTTTCACCCATGGGTGCGGGAAGGCAACGAAGGGAATGCCCGCATGAAGCACCCGGAAACGAAAAAGCCCGGAGGGAACCGGGCTTTTCCGTGATCAACAACAATCAAACAATCGCAATCAATCATCTCTCAGGGGGTGGAGAGCCGGGGCAGACTCTCCACGCTTATTTGGAGTACGGCCGGCGCCAAAAGTTCCGGGGGGTTTACGTCATTCTCAAAATTGTGATTCCGGCATGTGGATGACTATGCCATCGAGGGCGGGAGTCACGGAGATCTGGCAGCTCAGGCGACTGTTGGGGCGCGGCTCCAGCACACATTCGAGCATGTCCCTTTCCATGCCGTCTGCCTTCGGCAGCTTCGGCAACCAGGCTTCGTCAACATAGCAGTGGCAGGTGGCACAGCTGCACGACCCGCCGCACTCGCCGACGATGCCGTCGATCATATTGTCCACCGCACCTTGCATCACGGATGTGCCAACTGGCACGTCCACCTCGTACGTGGAACCATCGTGACTGACATATTTGACCAATGGCATGACTTACCTCGATAGCAAAATTCAAGGCCGGCATTATAGCCAGGGTCCGCCGCCACATGCTGTATCGCCGCACGCCGGCCGGGCCTGTGCCGTGTGAATGACGGCCGCAATAGTTGATCATGGAGGAAAAATGCAGATGGCTGCGGGCACAGGAATTAAGCCCACCGCAGGCTACCCATCCCAGGGGCAACCCGCTATATTTGCCCGGCTTTCGCGGAGCTATCGCCCCCAATTCAAAGCCACAATACAACGCCACAAATACAGGAAACGCCTCCCATGAAAACTCGCGCAGCCGTCGCTGTTGCCGCCGGCAAACCACTCGAAATTCTCGAAGTCGACCTCGAAGGCCCAAAGGCCGGTGAAGTGCTCGTCGAACTGAAAGCCACCGGCATCTGCCACACCGACGCGTTCACGCTGAGCGGCGACGATCCGGAAGGCGTGTTCCCTGCGATCCTCGGCCATGAAGGTGCCGGCATCGTTGTCGACGTGGGCCCGGGCGTGAAGTCACTGAAGAAAGGCGACCACGTGATTCCGCTGTACACCCCCGAGTGCCGTGAGTGCGACTACTGCCTGCATCCGCGTACGAACCTGTGCCAGTCGATCCGTTCGACGCAGGGCAAAGGCGTCATGCCCGACGGTACCAGCCGCTTCTCGCTGGACGGCAAGCCGATCCTGCACTACATGGGTTGCTCCACGTTCTCCAACTTCACCGTATTGCCCGAAATCTCGCTGGCCAAAGTGCGTGAAGACGCGCCCTTCGACAAGATCTGCTATATCGGCTGCGGCGTGACCACCGGCGTCGGTGCCGTAATCTTTCAGGCGAAAGTCGAGTACGGCTCGACGGTTGCTGTGTTCGGCCTCGGCGGCATCGGTCTGAACGTCATCCAGGGCGCGCGCATGGCTGGCGCGAGCCGCATCATCGGCGTCGACCTGAACCCCGAGCGCGAGAAGATGGCACGCCAGTTCGGTATGACCGACTTCGTCAATCCAAAAACTGTCGAGAACGTCGTCGACACGATCGTGCAGATGACAGGCGGCGTCGACTACTCCTTCGAGTGCATCGGCAACGTCAAAGTCATGCGTCAGGCACTCGAGTGCTGCCATAAGGGCTGGGGCCAGAGCTTCATCATCGGGGTTGCCGGCGCAGGCCAGGAAATTTCGACCCGTCCCTTCCAGCTCGTGACCGGCCGTCACTGGCGCGGTACCGCCTTCGGGGGCGCCCGCGGCCGTACCGACGTGCCGAAAGTCGTCGACTGGTACATGGAAAACCGCATCCAGATCGACCCACTGATCACGCATACGATGCCGCTCGAGAAGATCAACGATGCCTTCTACCTGATGCATGAAGGCAAGAGCATCCGGTCTGTCGTTCTGTACTAAGCTGCAAGGCCAGCAAGCAACAAACGCGAGGGGGTCAGTGACCCCCTCGCCGCTTTTAATGAACGGAGACCCGTTCGATCCGGAATCGACCGGCGCAGTGCGGGCTCCTTTGCCTCAAACGCCGCAGGCGCCATTCTCCCCAGGAGCACCACATGAGTCTCGAACAAGTCAGCGCCGCGAAAATGTTCGGCGGCAAGCAGCTCAAATTCAAACACGCATCCAGCGTACTCAACTGCAACATGATCTTTTCCGTGTACCTGCCGCCCGGCGCGAGCGCGATGAACAAGGTGCCGGTGATCTACTGGCTTTCGGGCCTGACCTGTACCGATGACAACTTCGTGCAGAAAGCCGGCGCACAGCAGTATGCCGCGGAAGAAGGCGTTGCGATCGTATGCCCCGACACCAGTCCTCGCGGCGACGACGTGCCCGGCGATCCGAACAAGTCGTGGGATTTCGGTCATGGCGCGGGCTTCTACGTCAACGCGACGCAGGAACCCTATTCGAAGCATTACCACATGTACGACTACGTGACGAAAGAGTTGCCGGCGCTGCTGAAAGCCAGTGACCTGCCGCTCGACGTCGACAACTGCTCGATCATGGGCCACTCGATGGGCGGCCATGGCGCACTGACGATTGCGTTGAAGAATCCGGGCAAGTATCGGGCCGTGTCGGCGTTCTCGCCGATCTGCTCGCCGATCCATTGCCCCTGGGGCGAAAAGGCACTCGGCAACTATGTCGGCCAGGACAAGGCTGCATGGGTACAGTACGACGCCAGCGCGCTGATCCCGATGGCCAAGGAACGGCTGCACATCCTCGTCGACCAGGGCCAGGACGACAGCTTCCTCGTCAACCAGCTGAAGCCGGAACTGTTGCAAGCAGCCTGCCTCGCGGCGAAACATCCACTGACGCTGCGCCTCCATGCGGGTTACGATCACAGCTACTTCTTCATTGCGAGCTTCATCGCTGACCACATCGCACATCACGCGGACGCGCTGTACGACTGAGCGCGGGTCAGCGCGGGACAGGCCATCAGGCCTGTCCCCCTTGAACCAACGAGAACGGCGACATGAACGACCTCAGGGTTTCACTGCTCCAGACCGATCTAGAGTGGCAGGCCGCGGAACACAACCGCAGCTTGCTCGAAGCCCTGATTCGCCCGCTCGCGGACAACACCGACCTCATCATCCTCCCTGAAATGTTCACCAGCGCCTTTGCGATGGGCAGCGGCGCAATAGCCGAGGAACACCCGGGGCCGACGCTTGCGTGGATGCAACAGATGGCGCGCGCAACCGGCGCCGCGGTGACCGGCAGCATTGCAGCGCTCGAACAGGGCGAACGCTACAACCGGCTACTGTTCGTCAAACCCGACGGCAGCGCCGTGTCCTACGACAAGCGCCACCTGTTCCGCATGCTCGGCGAACACCAGCGCTACGCCTCGGGCAGCAGCAAAGTCATCGTCGAATGGCAGGGCTGGCGCATACTGCCACTGGTTTGCTACGACCTCAGATTTCCTGTCTGGAGCCGCTATACGCAGGCCGACCCTTACGACCTCGCCATCTACGTCGCCAACTGGCCGGCGCCGCGCAACCATCACTGGCGTACGCTGCTACAGGCACGTGCGATCGAGAACCTGTGCTACGTCGCCGGCGTCAACCGCATTGGGCGCGATGGCAACAATCTCGACTACGTCGGCCATAGCGCAGTCGTCGATCCGCAGGGTGTCGAAACCTTGCAGGCGGGCGCGGCAGCCGGCGTCTACCACACGACCCTGTCACACGCGGCGCTGCAGGCATGGCGCCACAAATTTCCCGCATGGATGGACGCCGATGCGTTCACTCTTCACGAGTAAGCGCTACGAATGTCACTACCCCGCGTATACCTGATCGACGCCAGCATCTACATCTTCCGTGCCTGGCACACCTTCGAAACAACGATCATCGACAGCACAGGCAAGCCAGCGAACGCCGTGTTCGGCTTTGGTGATTTTCTGTACCAGCTGATCCAGCAGAAGAAGCCGAGTCACATTGCCTGCGCCTTCGATGCGGCGCAGACCCTGTCCTACCGCCGTGAGCTGTATCCCTCATATAAAGCCAATCGCGACCCCGCGCCGGAGGAATTGAAGCACCAGTTCACACTCTGCCGCGCACTCTGCCGCGCTGTTGGCATTCCAGAATTCGACAGCGATCGCTTCGAGGCCGACGACATCATCGGCTCGCTGGCGCATCACTATCGGCGCCAGGGTTTTGCGATCACCGTCGTCAGCGCCGACAAGGATCTGACTCAGCTGGTCATCGGCGAACAAGACCAGTGGTGGGATTTCGCGCGCGGCAGGCTGCTGGACCAGCATGGCGTCCGCAAGCAGTTCGGTGTGCGCCCCCAGCAGATTGCCGACATGCTCGCGCTATCGGGCGACAAGATCGATAACATCCCCGGCATTCCAGGCGTGGGGTATGCCACGGCGGCGAAGATCCTGCAGAAGTTCGAGTCCATCGAACACATCCTGCAGGACATCGGCGCGATCGCCGACATGAAGTTCCGGGGTGCGAGTCGCGTGCACGCCCTGGTCCTCAAGCACGGACATATATTGCCGCTGAACAAGCGCCTGACGACCGTTGTCACGGACATGGACTTCACGGAAGCAAGCGACCTGAACTGGCGCGGTGTCGACGTAAAAGCCCTCAATTCACTCAATGAAACCCTGATCTGGAGCCGGGCATTGCACCAACGCTGGATCAATCTGGCACAATGAGCGCCAGGCAACTCCCATCAGGCACTTTTTCAATGCGCGTCCTACCGGTCAGCTTTGCAGTGGCCCGCCCTCCGTTCGGGCTGGCAATGCTGTTATGCATGTTGGCCGCGCTGCAGCCGACGGCGGGCTACGCGGCCGATGGGGAAGGCACAGTGGACGACGATGGCTTCTTCGACCTTGGCTGGCTCGACCGGACGCAGGCCAACGCGTCGGCGCGCGCCAACTCGCTCGCTGGCCGCGTGGATCGTTTCTTCGGCGTCGAACGCAGTGACCTCGAAGCTGCTTATTCGTCGTTGCGCTTCGGCACCGAAATGCGCTGGACCGAAGGCGACGGCTTCGAACCCCGTGTGCGTCTGCGCGGCCGCCTCTACCTGCCGCGCGTAAACGAGCGCATCAGCTTGATCTTCTCCGAGGACAAGGGTGAAGGTGCGAGCTATTACTCGCAAAACGAATTATTGAATGAGCCGCAGAGCACGCGTGTCAACCTCGAGGTGAACCTCAGCGAAACCGACAAGCATCGCTTCGACTACCGTATTGGTTTGCGCTCCAACCTGAAACTGCGCACCAGCGTCCGCTACCGCTTCGAAGACGCGCTGTCCGAAAACATGTTGCATCGCCTTTCCGAGACGGTGTACTTCATCGACGACCAGGGCTTCGGCTCATTCACGCAATACCAGATCGACCGCGAGCTGAACGACGTCAGCCTCATACGCTGGTCCAATGAAGTGCGCGCGGAAGAGGATCTCCATGGCCTCGAGTGGAGTACGTCGCTGAACCATGTCTCCAGTTACGACAGCAACTTCGCAATGATCTATTTCGCCAGCGCCAGCGGGCTCAGCGACAACAACTTCGTCAGCCGTTACCAGGTCGGCGCGCGCCTGCGTCGTAGCATCGCGCGGCCCTGGCTCTTTCTCGAAGTCTCGCCGGCCTATCGCTGGGACAAACTCGACGCGCTGCAGCGGCGCGAGGGTCAATTCTTTGCGTCGATCCGTCTTGAAATGGCCATCGGCCGAGTGGACTCGGCGGCACGAAACCTGCGGCCCAACATAGGGCCCGACATCGGGCCCGACGCTGACGACCTGCCTGCAAACAGCGAGAATCGGTAAGCCGTGCAATCCCAAAGCTCCTCACCCGGCCTGCGGGACAAGCTGCCGCTACCCTTGATGGCGGCGATCGCCGCGCTGCCGCCGCTGGCCGTCGACATGTACTTGCCCGCGTTCCCGCAGATTGCAGACAACCTCGGTACCGACATCAACACGATCCAGAATTCGCTGAGCATATTCCTGCTCGGCTTCGGGCTCGGCATGCTGTTCTTCGGGCCCTTTTCCGATCGTTACGGACGCCGTCCGATGGCGCTGTTCGGTCTCATCGGGTTTGCGCTGTCCAGCCTGTTCCTGACGCTGAGCGACAACGCGACGATGTTCCTGTTGTTTCGCTTCCTGCAGGGTTTCCTCGGCAGTGCCGCAACCGTCAATGTGCCGGCGATGATCCGCGACTGCTATGGCAAGGACACGGCGAAGGGCATGTCTTCGGTGATGATGATCATGTTGATTGCGCCGCTGGTGGCGCCGCTGATGGGTTCGTTCGCGCTGACGCTCGCGTCGTGGCAGGGAATCTTCGCACTGCTGACGCTGTACACCGTCGTGCTGTTCCTACTGAGCTGGTGGCGCCTGCCCGAAACCCGCGCGGAACTCGCCCCCGGGGAACGGCGCACGATGTTCGGTAATTACCGCATCATTCTCGGCCACCGCCGTATCTGGCTGGACCTGTGCACCTACATACTGCTGGCGCTGGCTTTCTTCACCTACCTCACCGCCGCATCCTTTCTGTACATCAACTGGTACGGTGCCAGCGCAACGCTGTTCGGGGTCCTGTTCGCCGCGACCGCGATATCGCTGATTATCGCCAACTTCGTCAACGTGCGCATCGTGACGCGTGTGGGCGCGCGCCGGATGATGCACATGGGACTGTTGCTCGGAACGCTATTCACGCTGGGATTGCTGGCGATCGCCGTAACTGACCTGGGCCTGTACTGGATGGTCGCCGCGTTTTTCTGCGTCACCGGCAGTCTGGGGCTCGCGTGGGTCAACGCGGATGCGCTGGTCGTCATCGAATTTCCGAAACAGGCCAGCTCTGCATCGGCGGTAATTGGCACCTTGCGCTTTGGTGTGGGCGGACTCGCCGGCCCCTTGCTCGCGTGGACTTACGACGGCACGCCCTTGCCGGTAGCGCTATTGATGCTGGGCTGTATCGGCGGCGCCGCATTGTTGCAGTTCCTGCGGGTGCTGACGCATCACGAGGTCAACGCGGCATAGCCGCCCTCCGCACGCCATGTGCCTGGATAACCGGACGATCTATTCGCCCGGCTTCCATCCCGCCGTGATCGGATAGCGTCGGTCGCGCCCGAACCCGCGCCGCGTTATACGCACTCCCAAAGGGGACTGGCGGCGCTTGTACTCGTTGCGGTCGACCATCAGCACGACTTTCTCGACGACACTGCGCTCGAAGCCCTGGGCAACGATCGCGTCCGCGCTTTGATCCTGTTCGATATAGAGTTCGAGGATGCGATCGAGCACCGGGTACGGCGGCAGGTTGTCTTCATCCACCTGCCCTGGCGCCAGCTCGGCTGACGGAGCGCGCTCGAGCACACGCTGCGGAATGACGGGAGCAAGCCCCCATTCGCGTGCCTGGTTGCGATAGCGCGATAGTGCATACACCTGCATCTTCGCAACGTCCTTCAGTGCATCGAAACCGCCGGCCATGTCGCCGTATAGCGTGGAGTAACCCACGGCCATCTCACTCTTGTTGCCGGTGGTCAGCACCAGCAAGCCCTTCTTGTTCGAAATTGCCATCAGCACGACGCCGCGGCAGCGTGCCTGCAGATTCTGCTCCGTGATGCCGGGACTCGTGCCGGCGAATTCGTCCTGCAGACCCAGCATGAAGCTCGCGTACATGTCGCCGATCGGAATGATGCGAAAGTCGACGCCGAGCGTCTGCGCCTCTTCTTCCGCATCCTCGATGCTCATCTTCGCGGTGTACTCGAAGGGCATCATGATCGCGTGTACGCGCTCGCGGCCAAGCGCATCGCATGCCAGAGCCAGCGTCAGTGCTGAATCGATGCCGCCTGACAACCCCAGCACGACACCCCTGAATCCGTTCTTGTTGACGTAGTCACGCAGGCCCAGCACCAGTGCGCCGTACAGCTCAGCTTCGCCTTCAGGCCATGGACTCACGCTGCCAGGCCGCAGGTTCACCTGGCCGCTTTCGATTTGCACGCTCACAGGCAACAACTGTTCAGCATACTGGCACGCCTGTGCCTGCACCTTTCCATGTTGATCGATCGCGACGGATGCGCCGTCGAACACCAGCTCATCCTGTCCCCCGACCTGGTTCACGTAGATCAGTGGCATGCGCCCATCGGCGATGCGTTGCTGAAGGATGCCAATGCGTTCACGCGGCTTGTTCGCGTGGTACGGTGAACCATTGATATTGATCATCAGGCGCGCGCCCGCGGCCGCGGCCTGCTGCATCGGCCGGCTTTCCCAGAGATCTTCGCAAATTGTGAAAGCCATCGGCACGCCGGCAATGTCCAGCACGAGGGCTTCGCTGCCTTCGCTGAAATAGCGTTTCTCATCGAACACCAGATAATTTGGCAGGTGCTGCTTGCGATATGTACCAAGGATCACGCCGTCCTTGATGACGGCGAGCATATTGTAAAGCTTGCCATCACACCTGCCGGGGTAGCCGACGACGAGGTACAGCGGCAAGCGTTCAGCGCACAAGGCGTCCAGCGCCTGGCCGATACGCAGGTCGAGGCTGGGACGCAGCAGCAGGTCTTCGGGCGGATACGCGGTCAATACCAGTTCGGGAAACACCACCATGTCCGCGTGATGCTGCACGCGCGCAGCTTCGGCATGGCGCAGTACGAGCTCGGTATTACCGGGAATGTCGCCAACCAATGGATTGATCTGCGCCATGACGACGTTAAATGTACTGGATGGCAAGCAATCACTCCGAAGACGGGAAATGGACGAAAAGCAGACTAAAGGCAGACGTGTAGATTAACCGGATGAGGTACGGTATTGTCTGATATTCCCGAATTCATGGCAAAAAAAGCGCGATTCCATGGGCCTCATTCGCTTTCTGTTCTTCGTCCTGATCCTGTACGTGCTGTGGCTCATGGCCCGGAACTGGCTGCGCCAGCAGGAAATGCGGGATGCCGCGCGCAAGGATAAGGCGAAGCTTGCGAATGCGAAGATCGTGCGTTGCAAGCAGTGCGAAATCCATCTTCCGGAACAGGAAGCTATACGCGAGGGCGACGACTGGTTCTGCACGCCCGCGCACAAGCAAGCCTGGCAGGCCCGGCACAAGTTGTAGTGAACCGGCAGGCGGAAATGACTGACGGATATGCCGGACGAAAATAAAAGTGCGTGCCGAAACCCTGAAACCCGAAGGATTGCACCTGCCATTTAGCCGGGCGCGGTTCGAAGACAGCGAAAGCTGGAAACAGGATCGGCAGATCTTCACGATCTACAACGTTTACCGCCTCGTGCTCGCGCTGATCCTGCTGATCAGCTTCATTTATCGCCCCGCGGCATCCCCACTCGGCTCGATTGATAGCGTCCTGTACCTCAACCTCGGCTACTTCTACATCGGGTTCAACGTGCTGAGCCTGTTCATGCCCTTGTTGCACCTGACGCGGACAGCCGACGGCCTGCAGCAAACGACGGTATTGATTCTCGATATTCTTGCGCTGGCCCTGTTCAGCTATACCTGCGGCGGTGTCAGCAGCGGCATGGCGCACTTGCTGATCGTGCCAATCGCGACTGGCAGTATCCTGTACGGTATTCGCATGAGTACCTTCTTTGCGGCAATCGCAACGATTGCCGCGATGTACAGCGAGATATACATCTACCTGACGACGCCTTCTGCCGAGAGCTATTACGTGCAGGCGGGCCTGCTCGGCATCACCTTGTTCGCTACGTCGCTCTCGTTGCAGTACCTCAGCAGCAGTATCAAACAGAAGGAAGTCATCAACCGGGCACAGGCTGCAAACATTCGTCGCCTGCAGGAGATCAACCAGCAGATCATCGCGCGCATGCAAACCGGGATCATCGCAGTCGATCGCGATGCCCAGGTTCTGAACTTCAACGATTCCGCGCACAGGTTGCTGCTGGATCCCGCGCTGGCGCCCGATCCGGTCAAGCGCAATCGGCTCCGGTTGCCACCGATATTGCTCGAACAACTGCAGGAGTGGCAGGCCGACCAAAATGTACGCGCGCAACCATTCCGCGTTATGGAGAGTGGTCGCGAAGTGCAGGCCAACTTCAGCTTCCTGCAGACGGGCCCGGAGTCCAGCGTGCTGATCTTTCTCGAGGACCATACCCAGTTGAGCAGCAGGGCCCAGCACCTGAAGCTCGTGGCACTCGGGCGCCTGACTGCGAGCATCGCGCATGAAGTCAGAAACCCGTTGGGAGCGATCAGCCATGCCAGCCAGCTGCTCGAGGAATCACCAAGCATCAGCGGCCCCGATCTGCGCCTGCTCAGCATCATCAACACACACAGCCGGCGCGTGAATTCAATCATCCAGAACATCCTGGAGCTTTCACGTCACCGTCAGGAAGTACCGGAGCGCCTGAGTGCCAGGCAATGGCTCGAGGAATTCAGGGCGCGTCTGAGTAACAGCTACCAGGATCCGATCACGGTCAGCCTCGACGTTGCGCCTGAGCCGCTGTTCATTTACTTCAATACCAGCCAGCTCGAACAACTGTTAACCAACCTGTGCGACAACGGGTTGCGCTACAGCCGTCAACGCACCGGTCGCGCCATGATCGAGATCAAGGTCGGGCTGCATCCGTTGACTGGCTTTGCGATGCTCGATGTCATCGATGAAGGCGCCGGTGTGGCTGCGGAAAAGCAGGAACAAATCTTTGAACCCTTCTTCACGACCGAGCGCAGCGGTACCGGGCTCGGCCTGTTTATCTGCAGGGAAATATGCGAAGCTAATCAGGCGCAAATATTTTTCCGGCGCACCGCGGACGAGCGCAGTTCCTTCAGGATCATTTTTTCTCATCCCGATCGTCACATAATCTGATCCGTTGAACCCCCTTCCCGGCCGTCCCAGCGAACATATTCCATAGTGAGCACGATCCAGAAAATCCTTGTCGTCGATGACGAGCCCGACATTCGGGAGCTCCTCGAAATCACCTTGAGCCGCATGAACCTGGCGACGCATTCGGCCGGGGATCTCGCCACTGCCCGCAGCATGCTCGCCAACGATCAGTTCCAGCTGTGCCTCACCGATATGCGCCTGCCCGACGGCGATGGTCTGGAGCTCGTGCGCGACATTCAGTCACGCTATCCGCAATTACCGGTCGCCGTGATTACCGCTCACGGCAGCACACAAACGGCGATCGAAGCCTTGAAGTCCGGCGCATTCGACTTCGTGTCAAAGCCGGTTGACCTGCTGAAGCTGCGCACGCTGGTGCAGAGCGCGCTGAAACTCAGCGTGCCACCCCCGCAACCGGGTGGAGAGAGTACTGACGCAACGCGCACCGGCATCATTGGCAATTCAAAGTCGATGCAGTATCTCAAGCAGCAGATTGCCAAGCTGGCACGCAGCCAGGCGCCGGTGTTTATCAGTGGCGAATCAGGCAGCGGCAAGGAACTGGTCGCGCGCGCAATTCACGCGCAAGGCCCGCGCAAGGACCGCGAGTTCGTCGCAATCAACTGCGGTGCAATTCCAGCAGAACTGATGGAGCGGGAGTTCTTCGGCCATCGCAAGGGCAGCTTTACTGGCGCCGACCAGGACAAGATCGGTCTGTTCCAGGCAGCCCATGGTGGCAGCCTGTTCCTCGACGAGATCGCCGACTTGCCTTTGCACATGCAGGTGAAGCTGCTGCGCGCGATTCAGGAAAAGTCGATACGACCTGTCGGGGCACAAACCGAGATTCCCGTCGATATCCGGCTGCTCAGTGCTACACACAAGAATCTCACGCAGGAAGTCAGTCGCGGCACGATGCGGCAGGACCTGTACTATCGAATCAACGTCATCGAGGTGCAGGTGCCGCCCTTGCGCGAACGCGCTGACGACATCCCTCTCCTCGCTGACTTCATTCTCCGCAACATCGCCCGTACCAATGGCCACCCGCAGGCAACCCTGAGCCGGGCAGCGCTCGACGCGTTGCAGCGGCACGCCTTCCCGGGCAATGTAAGGGAGCTCGAGAACCTGCTGCAGCGCGCCTGCGCGCTCGCGGATAACGCCGTCATCGAACCGGGCGATTTGCCGGATCTGACCTTCAGTGGCATGGACATGGACGACAGCGGTGCGGATATGGAGATGAGCGCTGACGCGGAGGATCAAGACACCCCCTTCTCGCTTGAAAAGCATCTCGAAAAAATCGAGCGCGAAGCGATCGAGAAAGCGCTTGTCGAAAGCCGCTGGAATCGTACCGCGGCGGCGAAGAAACTCGGCATGAGTTTTCGCTCGCTGCGCTATCGCCTGAAAAAACTGGGCCTCGAGTAAGCTCGTAAATCCTCCTTTACAGGAATAGAAATCGCTACTTAACTGCGGTACGCGCGTCGCGTCCGGATGACCTGCAACGCGTGGCTTCTTATCACGCCTGCACATCACACGGAGGTGATCATGCAACCTGCTATCCGCGGCTATACGCTGCTGGAGCTGCTCGTCGTTCTGGCGCTCGTCGCAGTGTTCGCAAGCATGGCGATTCCCGGCTGGGGGCGGACACTACAGGCGCGGACTGGCGAGATCGTGATCCATGAACTGGCGCGGACGATGAACTTCGCGCGCGCCGCTGCCGTCACAAACGGCAGCATCGTTACGCTGTGTCGCAGCGGGGATGGGCTGGCCTGCAACGGCAACTGGGAGGACGGCTTGCTACTGTTCACTGACGCCAACGCGGATCGCATCCGCAATGGTGCTGACCGGTTGTTGCGGCATACCGGCCGCATCCAGGGCAGCTTGCGTTTGCGTTCGTTTCCCAACCGGCAGTACCTGCAGTTCACCGCGCTCGGCTTTACCTACAGGCAGAATGGCAACTTCACCTGGTGTCCGCCGGGAAATGATGTCGCGCTGGCGCAACAGCTGATATTCAGTCAAAGCGGCCGCTCGCGCTTTGCGCGTGACAGCAATGGAGATGGACAGCTGGAAGGGGCGGATGGAGCACCACTGGTATGCGAGGGCTAGGCCTGGTGGAGGATCGGGCCTGGCAATCAGGTGCTCAGGTGAGGATCGGGCTTACCAGCACTCGGTGCTCGGGTTCGCGTCCGCATCGAGCGCGGTCTTTGCACCGAGACTCGTCAGCGTGAGTGCAGCGCATTCGAGGTCATTCACCTGGCCGCCGACTGCATTGGCAGTCAGGCTCCAGCCCGTACCGCCACCGGTCAGCGTGAGACTGACGACATAGTTGCCATCGTCACTGGCCAGCGCATCGCCTGGACTCATCCCTGCGATCATGTCGGAAAAATTCGCTGCGTAGCTGTTGTTCTGAAAGAAGTAGCGCTCCTGCAGCGTCGCGACGCGTGCCATCGTGATCTGCGCGTCGGTGCGATTGGACCTGCGCGTAGCGTTCTGATACGAGGGCAAGGCAATTGCGGCAATGATGCCGACGATTGCCATCGAGATCAGGAGCTCCGTCATTGTGAAGCCGCGCGCCTTGAAAGCGCAGTATGGAGCGGAGCCTGAGAGCTGTTTGTGCATGCGTATCGCCTTGCCTGTCTTTACGTTGTTCCGTGAGGATTTTGACCGAACTAGAATGGAACTTCCAGCTCCTCCCATGACACCCTGCCGCTGCCGGTCGGCGCCGACGAGAAGCCGGTACTGTTGGTAACACCAGTCGTCGAACCCGTGACGATTGAAATGTCGCCGACGTTCGACGCATCGACACCAGCATCGTCGCCGGTGCGCACCACTGCGGTTGGTGCCGAAGGCGCGCCCTGGCCGAGATCGATCGACGCATATGCAATGCCCTGCGCGTTCGCGCCGAAGGGGCCGAATGCTTCAGCCGTTCCGGTACGGAAATTCAGCGCATAGAGGTAGCCGTTACCTTCGACGGTACAGAGATCAGGGTTCGGCTTGTAAGTCGTGAACACTGCCGTTGATCCCAGCACCAGCGCTGAGTTGAAGACGCGCTCCGACGGATTGACCCCCGTCGAATACGTAAAGTGCCGCACCCACCCGTTTTTTGAATCCATGAAGTTATACAGATCGGTGTACTTCGGCAGACTGGTACCACTGAGACTCAGCGTCGTGTTGATGGCACCGTTCCAGATGTCGCCATCAGTCTCGACCAGCACGGGGGTTGCATTAACGAGGCTCGCGAGCGTCACCGCGGAGGTGTTGTAGGTCGCAGTCTCCTTGATCCCGTAATAACTCTGCTGCGTTGTCGACCGGTTGTCCGATGTCGTGAACAAACGCCCCGTTCCGAACAGTATCCAGCGCTCATTTTTTTCAACCGAACTAATCACAGCCGGCGCCGCCGTTATCGGCTTTGCGACATCCAGCACCAGGGACATCAGCGCATGGCCGGTCGGCAGGCCCATGTTTACCTTCGTCCGATCCAGCACCACCCGCTTCAACTTCCCGGTCGGCGCGAGCTCGCTGCCTTCGGCGGTGCCTACATAGATGACGTCGTCAATGTAATCGCTGTCCCAGTCGGCCGCGCGCAGGTCGCCGAAAAAGCCCGCGGGATCGGCCAACGGCGTCTGCGAGGCCGGGTTGATGTTGACGCGCTCCCTGGCGACCAGGTCATAAGCGAACAGCTTTGCATCCTGTCCGGTGCTGGTTGCACTCGTCAGCGTATCGGGACCCGAGCCAAACACCAGCATCCACTGGTTCTCGCTGGGACTGGCGAAATTGGAGCCGGAGCCGGGAATCCGCGACTTGATCAGTGTTGGCATGCTGGTCGTGAAGCCCATGTCAGGGGCGGATATTTCAGCGATCAACTCCGGCGCCTTTTCGGGATCGGTGATGTCGAGTATCACGTACGAAGACATCATCGTCGTCTCCGTGGAACCGTTCCCATCGAGGTCTACCGGGAAGTCACCGCCGCCCAAACGCATGCCAGCGACAAGGATCGTGCCCCAGCCGTTCGGATGGGTTGCATCGTTGGCAAAGATATTGACGTCGAAGGCCTGCGGCGGAGCATCCATGTAATACACGTGAGGGTAGCTCGTTTGCCGCAGCCACTGCAGATGCGGCAGCAGGCTCATCGGAATGAAGCCCCACATCTCAGCGCCGAGTTCATGCGACTGACCGACCGTGTACAGTCCCGTTCCGGAATTGTAGCGTCGCGTCTGGAACTCGCGATTGACGGCATCCCAGATGCCACCATTGAAGGCATGCAGCATACCGTCGTTGCCGCCGGTATAGATCATCTGGCGCCGACGCTGGTATTGCTGCTTGAACGCTTCGTAGGTCACGTCTCCGTTCAGAATGTCATAGCGCTCGCTCGGCGGGTTCACGACCAGCGGCGACGAATGCACGATGTCGCCCAGCAGCCAGTACTTGTCGGTCGCCGTGCCGTCGCCCGGGATATCGACGAGACGCGAACGCCAGCCCGGCTGATCCTGGCCGCGGATGTACTTGACCAGGTTGGTTGCCTCGGAGGTGGCTGTTAGTCCGAGGTAGCGATAATTGTTGCTACCGGCGGCTGCCGGGTCGAAATTCGCGTGCACGAAGTCCACGACTTCACCACTGTCGACTTTGCCGACAGTGCCGGAGGCTGGCTTGTCGAGATAGGTAAAGATGTAACGTCGAGCCCCCGCGTCCTGCGTAAAGTAACTCGTCCCTGGATCGGTCGTGCGTTGCGACACGAGATCAGCCTGGCTGATATCCGCGAGCACATCGCGCGCGTTCCAGATCGACCCGATCTCCTCGAGATCCTGCTTGCTGCCGAGTGGCGTCAGCACCGCCCCGACGCCGCTTCCGGCCTGTGTGTACCGCTGGAAGCGCGTACGGTTGGGACTGACGCTCGTGTCATAGCGAATATCGATGACGTAGTCCGTGTTCGGGCCGTCGAGCTTGCCGGGCGTGCCATTGTCTTCGCGGAAACGGCCGGAGTCATCGATGAACATCGAATGCAGTACGCCGCCCCAGCTGATCGACGCGTTCGAATCGTCGATGTACTCGGGATGGTAGTAAGCCTGGTATACCGAACCCAGACCGGTGCTGCTGTTGGCAACTACCGCCGCCGCGGTACCGGACGAGATGCGCGACGAGATGATCTCGAACACCTGCTGCAGGCTGGATGCGAGTTCATTCGGGTTTGTCACCGGGAAGAAGCTGTCGGGAATGCCGTCGGCGACTTCGGTGCCCGCCACGTTGCGCGTATCCCATTCACGGTTGTCGACGAGGCTGTTGTTATAGCGCGGCGTGCCGTCACCATCGATGTCATTGAAGCTGCCGTACTTGGACGTGAAATGGAGCGGATTGGGCAGCACCTTCCCACCGCTGACGACCGCGCTCGCCGTGTAAACCACGGGCTCGGTAAAGATCATGCGGTTGCCGGTGCTACCCGATACGCGACTGATGGTGTAGCCACCCTCGCCAAGCACGAGGAATTGCTTTCCGTTGCCCTGCGCCAGGCGCACGATATATTTGCCGAGGGCGCCGTTGTTGTTGTTGCAGGTCGCATTGTTGGGGCTAAGCGCGTTGGTCACGCAATAGGTGCCGCTACCGCTCATGACACGGGTGGGCGCGTTGGTAACTTTCAGCTGTTCGCCGGCAAGGTCGGTGACACCACTGATCGACATGCCGAACTTCATGGCGTTGGCGGCGTTCTTTTGCGGCAGCGAAACCCGGAACTGGATCGAATCGGCGCTAAGCCCGGTGGTTTTCCAGGCCCAGTGTGTATTGTAGCCATGCCCGGTGCGGCTGGCGCTGCCGGCGGCGCCGTTACCGTTGAGAGCACCGCCGTCGTAATCCGCGTTCGGGGTTTCGCCGGGGCAGAGGTCGTCGACCGTCGCCGCCGTCACGACGCCGATGCACCACTCGACGCGGCCGATGGCGTCCATGTCAAAGTCATTGCCCCACAGCGAGTCCTCCCAGGCGACGTTCATGCGCCCGCCGTTCTCCCACACCCCATCCGCCTGCTCCGCGGCGGTGGGCGCTTCGATCTTGGCGTTGACGAAGCTGCAATCGGTCCAGCCGGAGTCATTGAGCTTCAGGTTCGCCGTGCCCGCCTCGCAGATTGGTACGAAGGTCACGCGCTTGTTGTTCACCGTCACGCTGTAGCTGGGCAGGTTCTGCGCGAGTGCCACGGAATAGGTCGAGACATTCTGCAATCCCGCGAAGTCACTGCGCTGGTCCTTCGTGTAGGCGTGATAGGCGAGGCCGGCAATCTTGTAGCCACCCTCGAGGTTGCCGACTTCCGGACAGATCCCCCTGGCGCTCGAAAAGCTCGTAATGGCTTTCGCGGTGCAGTCGCCGTCGTTGATCGTGCCATTCTCACCGACGAGCCAGGTGCCGCTGCCAAGCGATTCCAGCGTGCCAATGCTGTTGACGATCGTATTGAGATCAGTGGCACTCATGCGTGTAGTGCCGGCGACCTTCCACAGGTCGCTCACTGAAGCGAGGCCATCGTCATCGAAGGAATTCAATCCTGTCGACAGCACGATGATCGCGCAGGTTGCGCAGGAGTTGGCGCCATCCAGCGGATCGGTCCACGACAGCTGTGGCAGCGATGTGTAGTAGCTCGAATCGTTGGTGTTGAACGCGGGGGTCGGCAGGCCGTTATTGGCGCTGGCGCCAATAACGTTGTCGCCAGCGAAATAGCGCAGCGCTTCGAGATAGATCTCCGACAGCGGATTGCCCCAGTTGCCACAGTAGTCGCCATCGCCCGGTACCGACGCCTTGTAGCTTGCCTTTGTGATGCTGAAGGTATTGCAGTCGGTATAGTAGTTGTCCGTGTAACTCCAGTTCATCAGCTTCATGCGATTGATTGAATTGATGATGCCTGGACTCGTCGCGGTCTGGTTGAGGAAAGTGCCGTCGGTCGTGCTGATCTCGTTGTTGGCTGCGATAGCATTGCCGGTGAGTGGAAGGATGTTCTTGCGGAGGACACCACCCGAAATTTTCCTGGCGTAGCTGCCGCTGATCAGACCGAACCTGATATTGCCGTTGTCGCCATAGCGCTGCAGCAACCCGATCGGCTTGTACGTGGTCGCGCCGGTGCCAGTGTTGGTGTACGCCTTGCAGCGCGCTGCCGTGGCGTCGAGGGATGGCACGCAGACCTGGACCCGCGCGTTGTACGAAAAGGTGGCGGGGCGATCGTTGGTCTGCGGTTTTTCGGCGCCAGCGCTACTGCTGTTTTCGCTGCGGTAGTGGCACTGAACGGTTTCGGCCGAAGCCCACAACGGCCATGACCCATTGCCGATGCGCAACACTGGCGCATTGGTGGCCGCGCCAAAGGTCGTATTGCACAGACTGATGGCGCTGAGTGTTAAGGGCGTATAGAGCTGTGTCAGGCCGGTAAAGACCTTGACGAAGGAATGCACGTCCTCGGGCAGGAACACGCGCTCGAGGACTGTCACGCCGGCCGTGGCGCCGCTGGTCGCAGTATCGGTGAAGCGGTAGCCGCCAAAGAGCACGTGGCGCACGATGTCCATGCGCGTCATCGAGGCCCAGTTGAGGAAGTTGCCGCTCCAGTCGCCAGCAACACCGGCGCTGTTGCACGAATGCCCGGCAGCGGTGCCAACTTGCGCACTGATATTTGCGGCTGGCTCGAACCTGCCATCGGTGCCGTCATAGGTGTAACAGAAATTGCTGTCGAAATAGCCGCTGTACGAAAAGCTGTCGATATAGCTGTCGTCGATGACACCGTCGCCGGTAATGTCGGTAAAGTCGGAGTAGGCTTTCTTGTACAGCTCGTGATCGTCCGACAGCACGAGCATGACGTTCGGTGCAGCAGCTTCGGTGATGAGGGGTGGAACCAGCGCAAAGTTGCTCGCAGTCAACTGCGCCTGCGCGGCAGGCACGGCGCCGGCGAGGGCCAGCCCCACGAGCGCGTGCGCGAGCCCAAGCCTGTTATCTGCACTAAACTTTCTGTTGTTATTCATGACTCTCTCCGGACTCACGGCTGTCGCACAACACTGCGTAGCATCACGCGCGCGCCACCTTCACCGACGACATACGCCGTGATGCGGTAGGTGCGCTTGGCGTTCAGGGCAGTAAGGGTGGCGCCTGTGCTACTGGAGTAGCACCAGTATTCGACGATGTATTTCGCGACGATATCCGAATTTGGAATCGCCAGTGCACGATGCCTGTTGGCAGTCGACCAGGTGGCCGAGTCTGCATGGGGTTCGGTGACAGGCGGGCTGAGCCTGCAGGTATTCCACACAGCAGGAAAGGTCGCAGTGCTGACGTCGCCGTTGAAGTAATAGCCGTTGACGCCAGCGGCGGAGAAACAGGTGGCCCCGCAAGGGGTGCCATTTCCGCCGTTGGTGATGGCTGAGTCGGTGAAGTAGCCGCTCGTCGTCAGCGCGTTTTCGACCCATGACAACGTGTATTCCGCCGCTTCGAACGCTTCACGCTGGTCGCGGCTGTTGCTCGACATCTTCATCTCGAGACCCGTCGTGTCCACGGACGACATGCCGAGCATGCTGACGACCAGCAGGATCAGCAGGGTCAGCAGCAGCAGCGCGCCGCGCTGCTTGCGTAGCCCGCCGAGATGCTGCATTGCCGGTGGTATCAGGATGTTCATGACCTAGAAGCTGTTCCTGAGCTGGATCGTCGTCGTCACATTCTGGCGCATGAAGCGGTCGGAGCCATTGGTGCCTGCTACATCCTGGAATACCGGATACGCGACATTCTCGTTGTAGACGGGGTTCAGCGAGCGCATGCGCAACATCAGGCGCACCGTGACGACACGCTTCCACTTCACGGGGTCGTACGGAAGCACGAGCCAGGTCGCGTTGTTGCCTTTGACATACAGGTTGGCGACCGCATCGGCGTCGGTATCGATGCCGTACAGGATTTGCATGTTCTCGACGCCCTGCACGAGTTCCTCGGCAGCGGTATACAGCGTCGAGGTCGTGGTGTTCAGCATCATCCGTTCGCGAAAAAGCGCCGGTACGCTGCTATCGGATTCAGACGCACCGACGTAATAAGCTTCACTGCGCAGCTCCATTATTCTTGACCCACGCTGGTAGGCATAACTGGTTGCCGTACCCGCCGTGGTCGTTGCGGAATTGCAGGCAAAATTACCGCCCATTTGGGTCACGCAATTACCGGGGACGACGGTTCCTGTGGCGTGTGCCAGCGTATCTGCGGTGTTCGCAGCATTCGCTGGCCCCGAATTCTGGAAGATACCAATCTGCGAGCAATCAAAGTTCGCCGCTACAAAGGCCTGGCCGGGCTTGTAGGAATGTGCCTTGTTGGCTTTCACCGGGTCACTTCCCACATATCCCACACTGGCCACGCGCAAGCCATTGTCATCGGCCCTGCGGACGGCGAGCGCATCCGTATTGGCCAATACATCGGCGCTGAACGCCGCAGGAAAGAGGCCGATGCCCGCGTCATATTCGTAGCCGGTCATGCCGAGGTCGCGTAGATACCAGGCTGCGGTGCCGGTACTCCCGATGATGTTGTTTGCAAAGGCTGGTGTCGGATTCCCTTCGCTACAGCCCGAGAACCCGGCCATGCGAATTTCGTCCCCGAGGTATTTCATCGCAAAGCGGGCGTTCTCCTGCAAGCCGGACAGCTCGCGCTCGGTGATGAAATTCGCCTTGCTGACGAGCAGCACCTGCACAACGCCGCTCATCACAGTCGTGGCGATCGCGATCGACACCATAAGCTCGACCAGCGTCAGTCCGAGCTGTCGTGCCAGCCTGGCTGCGGGGGGAAGTGCTGGATGGACGCGGCCGCCGCTCATGCTCAGATCCTGGTCATGATCGACACGGTGCGTTTGCCGTTGGTAACGTCTTCGTCGCCGAGCTGGCTCCAGTCGTAGCGCACGGAGATCACGTAGTTGCGATTCAGCGTGTTGAACAGGATCTGCGATTCGCCTTGCGGTAACGTCGCAGCCACGATGCTGCGCCACTGCGTCATATCCCACAGCGCCATGGCATTGGCAGTGCAAATCGTGGCGCCGCAATCGACGGCAACGGGTTCCAGTTCATCGGTGTAGGACATCACATAGTTATTGTTGCCACGATTCGCGCGGATACGTTCCGCCATGTCGGACAGCAGGAACTGCGCCTGGGAATCGGTCAGTGCTGCGTTGTTGAATTTGAGCGATTCATTTTGCAGGGCGGACATGCCGAGCATGCCAATGGCAAGAATCGTCAGCGATACCAGCACCTCGATCAGCGTGAAGCCCGGCTGTGCGTGGGCTGCGACAGGGTGCGCTGTCATTGACTTCACGGACATACGAGGTCGGCTCCTGCCAGGTCGTTATGTACAGTGTTGGCGCCAGTTGTGGACATTGCCGGGCGGCCGGTATTGCTGAGCCACAAGGCGCGCGCGTCGGCGGCGACATTTTCAGTTTGGCAGACTTTGAAATATGCGCCAGTCGTTGAGTTGTTCAGGAAACCTTCTTCGTCGAAGCGCAGGTAATCGCCGGTAAAATTGCCATTGGCGCGCGTCTTCAACGTCATCCTGAGGCCGGCGCTGCCGGGGCCGCGCACCTGTAACAGGACGTCGGCGCCGTCGAGCGTGCCGGCGGTGCCAGCATCGGAAAATATGATCCAGCCTGCATACCAGTCAGCACCGCCGCTGCCGCCCGCGCAGGTGGCCTGGTTGATTGAACGGCAAATGCTGACCTTGCGAGCCTGGGTGACGGCTTCGGTACGGGTCGCCGACAAGGCGGTGACCAGGTCATTCATCGCTGCCTCCCGCGCATTGCGCAGGATTGTGTCCTGGAAGCTGGGGACCGTCATCGCCGCGAGGAATCCGACGATCGTGATCACGAACAGCAACTCCATCAGGGTGTAGCCCCGGGATGAAAGCATGCGGGTACGAGACCGCGCGGAGATGGTCGCTGAGATCAACATAACCGCGATTTTTCATGGTTTTGCATCGTAATGGACTATAACACGGCCGTTACAGAGGCCGGGTGTATTGTGGTCGCGCCGCACATAGCAAAACTGTGACAGGACAGGAGATTATCGACGGCGGGACAGGCTCCACAGGCGAACTGTGAACCCTGTCACAGCGGTGCTGAAGTGATTACGACCGAAGTTCGCGCGGCATTGAGAAAGTTATGTTCTCCTCGACGCCTTCCATCTCGATCGGCACGCTGCCGCCCAGGCCCTGCAGGCGCGCAAGCACCTGGCGCACCAGCACCTCGGGGGCCGAGGCACCGGCCGTGACGCCGACGCGGGTCTTGCCTTCGAGCCAGCGCGGGTCGATTTCGTCAGCGCGGTCGATGAGATAAGACTCGCAGTTGCTGCGCTCGGCAAGCTCGCGCAGGCGGTTGGAGTTGGAGCTGTTGGGGGAGCCGACGACCAGCACCAGCTGGTTTTCGAGCGCCAGCTGCTTTACCGCGTCCTGGCGGTTCTGGGTCGCATAGCAGATGTCTTTCGTGCGCGGCCCCTGGATCAGCGGGAAACGCGCGTACAGGGCGTCGATGATGCGCGACGTATCGTCCATCGACAGCGTGGTTTGCGTGACATAGGTCAGACGCTGGGGATCGCGAATCTGCAGCGCCTGCACGTCGTCTTCGTCCTCGACGAGGTAGATCTTTCCGCCAAGGCTTTCGTCGAACTGCCCCATGGTTCCTTCGACTTCCGGATGGAAGGCGTGCCCGATCAGGATGCACTCCTGCGCGGCGCGGCTGTACCGATTGACCTCCATATGGACTTTCGTCACGAGCGGGCACGTGGCATCGAAGACCTTTAGCCCGAGCGTATCGGCTTCCGTCTTCACGGCCTGCGCCACGCCGTGCGCGCTGAACACCACGATCGGCGCCGGCTGACCCGGCTGTGCCGCCGGTACGTCCTTCAGTTCGTCGACAAAAACAGCACCGCGCTGCTTCAGGCTTTCGACGACGAATTTGTTGTGCACGACTTCATGGCGCACATAAATCGGCGCGCCGAAGCTGTCGAGCGCGCGGTTGACGATATCGATGGCGCGATCAACGCCCGCGCAAAAACCGCGCGGATTCGCCAGGCTGATCGAGAACTTGGGTGCTGCGGTGTTCATGTCGATTACCTGTCCAGGTCCTGTTCAGTGTTTGGTCCGACAGCGTGCACCTGCACGATGAAGCGAATACGGCGTCCGGCCAGCGGGTGATTGAAGTCGACTTCGACCCACTGTTTGCCGACACTGCGGACGACCCCGGCCTGCTTGTTGCCCGTGGCGTCGGCGAATTCAATCACCGCGCCGGACGCGAGCGCGAGATCCGGCGCGAACTGATAATGCGGAAAGCGCTGCACGTTGTCTTCGTTTACGGGACCGAAAGCCTGCTCGGGCTCGAGGAGGAACTCACGGTGGTCGCCGGCGACCAGTCCACTGAGCTTTTCCTCGAAGCCAGGCAGCAGGTTGCCGTCACCGATGCAGAAGCTCACGGGCTCCCGATCGAAATTACTGTCGATGACTTCGCCGCTCTCGAGCTGCAAGGCAAAGTGCAGCCTTACCTCACGCCCAGCAGCGCCGGTGCCTGGAACTGCCTCGACCGCAACTGGTGCCAGGTCGAGATCGCGCACTTCGATGCGCGAACTTCTTATGTCTGCATCCTGGGCACGCTCAGTCATGCGTCTGTTTCCTGTTCAGCAATACATCCAGCACGATCAGCGCCGCGCCGATATTCAGCGCCACGTCCGCAATGTTGAAGGTGGCAAAGCGACTATCGTGGTAATAGAGGCTGATGAAATCGACGACATAGCCCATGACGACTCGGTCGTAGAGGTTGCCAAGCGCGCCACCGAGGATGCACGCAAGCGCCACGCCGAGCAGAACCTGGTGCCGTGGCAGTCGCGCGAGCCATACGCAAATGAAGATGCTCGCGGCCGCCGCGATTGCGGCGAGCAGCCAGCGCTGCCATCCGGCCTGGTCGCCGAGGAAACTGAATGCAGCGCCGTAGTTGTGTACCAGCAGGAGGTCGAAGCCAGTGAACACGGTGTGCGGCACGGCGTATTCGAGCGACGCCACTGCAAGGGCTTTTGTCATCTGGTCGAGCATGATGATGCCTGCGGCCAGCAGGAACAGCCAGATCAGGCGAAATTGCCGCGCGGCAGCGGCACTGCTGATTCCTGCATCCACGTTCACTGCGGTACTCCCGTCGATTGCATGAAACCCGCGCGCGCCTGTGCTATGTCCCGCTGAATCTGCGCCTGGAGCTCAGGCAGCCCGGCAAACTTCTGTTCGTTGCGCAGCTTGTGCAAAAAATGCACCTGCAGGCGCTCTCCGTAAATGTCGCCGTCGAAGTCCAGCAGGTGCACTTCGAGCGAGGGCGTGCGCTCCGAAGTGACGGTCGGCTTGAAGCCGATATTTGCGACTCCGTGAAGCTCACGGCCGGGCAAGGTTGCATGCACGGCAAATACGCCGGTCATCGGCAAACCCGGCGTCAGCAATTCGACATTCGCCGTGGGCACGCCTATCTGCCTGCCCAGTTGCCTGCCGCGTATGACGACGCCGCTGATACTGTATGGCCTGCCGAGCAGGCAGGTCACATGCTCACAATCTCCATCGTGCAGGTAGCGACGTACCAGCGTGCTGCTGATGCGTTCGCCGCCGTCAAGGCCGGGCGCAATCCGCATCACACCGAAGTCCAGCTCATTCCCGAGCCGCTGCAGCACATGCATGTCGCCGCTGCGATTCCTGCCGAAACGAAAATCATCGCCGATGACGAGACTCTTGAGGCCAAGGCCACTCACGAGAAACTGGCGCACGAAATCTTCCGGGCTTTGCTGGCTCAGCGTGTAATCGAACGGCATGCGATACACGGCATCGACGCCATACGCGGCGAGAAAGTCCACCTTGTCCCGAAAATGATTCAGCCGCGGCGGAGCGTCGGCGCCGGCAAAGAATTCTTCCGGGTGCGGTTCGCTGAGAATGACGAGCGAGGGTAAGTTGCGGCGCGCGGCGTCGGCTTTCAAGGCGTCGAGAATGCGCTGGTGGCCCAGATGCATGCCGTCATACTTGCCGATCGTGGCGGCGCACTTGGCCGACCATTGGCTGGCGCTTGCCAGGGAGTCGAGTACTTTCATGTCCAACGCTGATCAATCAAAGGCTGCATTATACGTGGCGCCGTCGCCGCCTGCTCAGGCATGGAAATGTGAGGGACGCACGCCAAGCGCGAGCAGGGCCAGCAGGTAAGTCAGGCCGCCTGCGGCGCAGATGCCGAGCAGCACGCCAGCACGGGTCCAGTCAGCCCATGCGAGCCACTGCGCGAGATCCTGGCGGATGAACAGCAGCACGACCAGCATCGCAGCGCATGCCGTGACCACCTTGAAAATGAACATCCACAGGGCCTTGTCTGCCTTGAACAGGCCGCGCCTTACCAGGCCGCGCAGCAACAACCCGGCATTGATGTTCCCGGCGAGCCCGGTCGCCAGCGCGATGCCGACATGCCCGAACGGCACAATGAATATGAGGTTCAACACCATGTTGCTGACCATCGCGATGACTCCGTATTTCACCGGAGTGCGCGTGTCCTGGCGGGAAAAATAGGCCGACGCGAGAATCTTGATGGCCATGAAGGCAAGCAGGCCTATCGCGAAAGCCTGCAGGCTGTCCGCCACCGGCACGACCGTCTCAGGGCCGAACTTGCCGCGCTGGTACAGCGTTACGATCAGTGGCTGCGCAAGCGCGATCAGCGCGACGCTGGCGGGCAGGCCCAGCACCAGGATGCTGCGCAGGCCCCAGTCAAGCGTTGCGGAAAACCCGGTTTCGTCTCCCTGGTTCTGGATGCGGGACAGCGCGGGTAGCACCACTGTTGCTATCGCGATGCCAAAGATGCCGAGCGGCAGTTCAAGCAGACGGTCTGCATAATAGAGCCAGCTTACGGCGCTCGCGCCATCGATCCAGGTGGCGAGAACGGTATCGAGCATGAGGTTGATCTGCCCCACCGACACGCTGAACATCACCGGCACCATCAGCATCAGCACCTTGCTGACGCCTTCATGGGGAGGTGTCAGGCGCGGACGCGGCAGCATTTTAAGGTGCGTCAGAAACGGTATCTGGAATAGCAACTGGATCCCGCCTGCAAGCAATACGCCCCAGGCGAGTGCAACCGCGGGCTCAGGAAACAGCGGTGCCATGAACAGCGCCGCGGCGATAAGTGTCAGGTTCAGCAGAACCGGGGTCAGTGCCGGCACCGCGAACTTGCCGTAGCTATTGAGGATACCGCCGGCAAAGCCTGTCAGCGAGATCAGCAAGAGGTAGGGGAACGTGATCCGTAGCATCGACACCAGCAGCGCGAATTTTTCGGGCTCGTCGAGGTAGCCCGGTGCAAACACGGCGGACAGCACCGAAGCCCCGCCGATGCCGAGTAGCGTGATAAGTGCCAGGGTCAGGCTGAGGGTTCCGCAGATACGATCGATGAACAGCTTGACCTCGTCCCTGCTGAATTTTTGCTTGTACTCCGATAGCACAGGCACGAACGCCTGCGAAAAAGCTCCTTCGGCAAACAGGCGACGCAGGAAATTGGGGATTTTGAAGGCGACAAAGAACACATCGGCGGCTGGGCCGTCGCCAATCAGTGCTGCAATGACAATTTCGCGGACGAGGCCGAGGATGCGTGAAAGAAAGGTAGCGCCCGAGGTTATGACCGAAGAACGTAATAAACCCGAATGCCGGGCGGGACTTTCGGAGGGGGGAGACGCCGGGGTAACCTGCATGGATTGGGGTCGCCGCTAAAAGGGGCGTATGGTATCCGCCTTCGCCCCGGAGGGGCTACGGCGCGACGGGTCCGCACCGGGGATTTCTGAGCAGATTCAGCCATTACCGCCGAAATAAGCTGCGCAGGATGGACTGGCTCCCCGCGACCAGCCCCAATCGGAACCCGGTCAGCAGCGCAAATCCGGGCGGGCGCGCCACCCCGTAGCCCTTCAGGCGCAGGCGGGTTGACTTTGCGAACCCGAAAATGCATAGTGCGCCCCTTTTTCGGGGTCGCTCAGGGGCTCCGGATACAGAAACCCAATACCCGCGACTACAGCAGAGAATTCAGGAGTTTACCTTGGCAAATACTGCACAGGCCCGCAAACGCGCCAAACAGGCTGAAAACCGCCGCCGTCACAACGCCAGCTTCCGCTCGATGGTCCGCACCTACATCAAGAAAGTAGTGGCTGCGATCGAGACGAAGGATCACGGCAAGGCTACCACCGCCTATAACGAGGCAGTGCCGGTACTCGACCGCATGGCCGACAAAGGCATCATCCATCGCAACAAGGCTGCCCGCCACAAGAGCCGCCTGAACGACGCAATCAAGGCTCTCAAAGCCGCCTGATACTTTCAGGCATAAAAAAACCGGCAAATGCCGGTTTTTTTTCGTCCGCAGAAACTGGCCCGCCCATCTACAGCAGGGCAAGGTTGTCACGATGGATCATTTCCGGCTCGCCGTCGTAGCCCAGAATGGCGACAATCTGCTCACTGGACTTGCCCAGCAGTTTTACCGCCTCCTCCATGTCGTAATTGACGAGGCCATGCGCAATGGTCTGTCCCTGCTCGTCCTTGCAGGCCACCATATCGCCGCGCTTGAAAGCGCCAGTAGCCCCTTTGATGCCGACGGGCAACAGGCTCTTTCCGGCACTTTTGACCACCTTCACCGCGCCCGCATCGAGTGTGAGCGCGCCGCGCACCTGCAGATGGCTCGCGAGCCACTGCTTGCGGGCAGCCAGCGGTTGTTTGTCGGCCAACAGCAATGTGCCGAGTGGCTCACCTGCCTGCAGTGCGGTAAGCACGTCGGGGCTGCTGCCATGCACGATGCAGGTCGTGGTGCCTGAACGCGAGGCCAGCCGCGCCGCCTTGATCTTGGTTTGCATGCCGCCCTTGCCGAGCGCGCCGCTACCGCCTGCGACTGCCATCAGCATTTCATCGTGACTGCTGGCCTCGTGGATGAGCTTTGCCTCGGCATTGCTGCGCGGATCGGCATCGAACACGCCCTGCTGGTCGGTAAGAATAACCAGTACGTCGGCGTTGATCAGGTTGGCGACAAGGCCGGCGAGCGTATCGTTGTCGCCAAAACAGATTTCGTCAGTAACGACGGTATCGTTTTCATTGATGACGGGAATGACCTTCATGTCGAGCAGGGTACGCAGCGTACTGCGTGCGTTGAGGTAACGCTTGCGGTTCGACAGATCATCGTGGGTCAGCAGGATTTGGGCAGTGTGCTTGCCGAACTTCTTGAACTGCGATTCGTAGGCCTGGATCAATCCCATCTGGCCGACTGCCGCGGCAGCTTGCTGCTCATGTATGGCGGTGGGCCGGCCCGGCAAGCCAAGGCGACTGACACCTTCCGCGACAGCTCCTGACGACACGAGCACCACGTCGAGCCCCTTGTCCTGCAGCTCGCAGATCTGCTTGCTCCAGCGCCCAATGCTATCGAGATTCAAACCTTTGCCGTTATCGGTCAGCAGTGCGCTGCCGATCTTGATGACCCAGGTTCTGCCTTTTTTGAGGAGTTCTCTATTGCTCATGCCTGACCTGACAGGAATCGCGTTCAGCGCGCGTATTCCAGCTCCACGTCGTGATCGTCGTCATCGTCGTCGTCATTCGAACTGCCATCACCCTTGCGGCGTTCGCGCCACAGCGTCTTCGCGTGCTCGATGCTCTGGCGGATTTCGTATTCCATCTGTTCCTGCAGCCGCAACTCTTCGTGCTGCCAGTCTTCATCTTCGCGCGACAGGCGATTCTTTTCGGCGACTGTTTCCATCAAGGCTTCGCATAATTCGCGGGTGCCTTCGCGCTGGACGGCCGAGATCGCGAACAACTTGCCCTCCCAGTGCAGTACTTCGCGCATATGCTCGATCATGTCGTCACGTGCCTCGGGCGGCAGCAAGTCCATCTTGTTCAGCACGAGCCAGCGTTCGCGTCCGGCGAGCACGGGCGAGAAACGTTCGAGTTCGCCGATGATAATGCCGGCGGCGTCGGCCGGATCGCCACCTTCCGGCGGGGCGACATCGACCAGGTGCAGCAACACACGTGTACGGGCCAGATGCTTAAGGAAGCGGATGCCGAGGCCAGCGCCTTCTGAAGCACCTTCGATGAGCCCCGGAATGTCCGCCATGACGAAGCTGGCCTCGTCACCTATGCGCACGACGCCGAGGTTGGGCACGAGCGTGGTGAATGGGTAATCGGCAACCTTGGGCCGCGCGGAGGATACAGCGGCGATCAGCGAGGACTTGCCGGCGTTTGGCAAACCCAGCAGGCCGACGTCGGCCACGACTTTCAGCTGCAACTGCAAGCGGCGGCTTTCACCGGGCTTGCCGAGCGTGGTCTTGTGCGGGCTGCGATTGGTGCTGGATTTGAAGACTGCATTGCCGAGTCCATGCTTGCCGCCCTGGGCGACGAGCAGGCGCTGGCCGGGTGTCACGAGGTCGCCAAGCAGTTCCTGGGTGTCGGCCTCGTAGACGCTGGTGCCGACGGGAACGCGCACAATCAGATCCTCGCCGGATGCGCCCGTAGAGTTGGCATTGCCACCCTTTGTCCCGTCCTGGGCGCGATACCGCGGCTGGTAGCGGAAATCGACAAGCGTGTTGAGACTGTTATCAGCGACGAGGTAAAGACTGCCGCCATAACCGCCGTTGCCGCCGTCGGGGCCACCACGTTCGATGAACTTTGCGCGGTAAAAGCTCATGCAGCCGTTGCCGCCCTTGCCAGCCTCCACAAAAATTTCTGCTTCATCGACGAATTTCATCGCGTGCCTGGAATGTTAAATAGGATAGCGACAAGCCTGCGAAGCGCCTGCGGCGCTCGAAGCAACTGCGCCTGGTTTACGCCAATATCTGGATGCAAAGCAGGCAGGCCCTGGAAAGCCCATCAAGCACCGGCGGCGCTCGGAGCCACATGGCCTGCGCGCATGGCCAGTCAGGAGCGCCACTGCCAGTTCATAAAAAAAAGCCCTGTTGAAACAGGGCTCTTTTTAAAACGGTGTCTGAACGTAATCAGGCGTTAGCCGCTTCCGCGACTTCGATGCTTACGTAGGTACGATTTGCTGCGCCTTTGACCTGGAAGGTCACGCGGCCAGTGGCCTTCGCGAACAAGGTGTGGTCCTTGCCCATGCCGACGTTCGTGCCTGCATGGAAACGGGTGCCACGCTGACGAACGAGGATGTTGCCAGCCAGCACTTCCTGACCGCCAAAGCGTTTCACACCGAGACGTTTCGAATGGGAATCGCGGCCGTTACTTGTACTACCACCTGCTTTCTTGTGAGCCATGTTCTACTCCTGCTGATTCGCTCTGTAAGTTTTCCGGGGAAAACTCAGGCACTGATACCGGTGATTTTGACTTCAGTGAACCACTGTCTGTGGCCCTGCTGCTTGCGATAATGCTTACGGCGCTTGAACTTGATGATTTTCACCTTGTCTGCGCGACCATGGGACAGAACTTCCGCAGTCACCTTGCCGGAGGCGACGTAGGGTGCGCCAATTTGAACGTCTGCGCCCTGACCGACCATCAATACCTGGTCGAAATTGATCGTATCGCCGGTGCCGGCGTCGAGCAGTTCCAGTTTCAGGATTTCGCCTTCGGTCACGCGGTGTTGTTTGCCGCCACTTACGATTACTGCGTACATATATGCTCCAGAGGCCATCGCGCTTGATTAAACAGGGGCGCTGGGCCAGAACTACCCTTTCTGTTTGATACTGCTGTGTTTGTACTGCTGATTCTGCGGACCCTGCCTGTCGGGCACACCTACTCGCTGGTAGGGGGTCTTGAAGGGCGGCCATTGTACGGAAAGCCCCAAGGTGGCGCAAGCCGCGGAAAAGCCCCTTTCTTTTGGCCGCGAAGCGGCATTTTCGGTAGCTCGGGGCGGGCATCGCGTGCCACGAAACAGAGCTGCAGTCGCTTGTCCTTTCATTGAACTGGCAGGTCTATGTTAGTAGCATGCGGCCGCGCCGGTCTCCCCGGACCAGACCCCCGAACTCCCTCTTACGGCCGGAACAGAATCCAGACATGGTCAAGCACATCCATCAGGTGGTGGCCGAGGATTTCGCTGCCCTCAACAACAAGGTCATCTCGCAGCTGCATTCCGAGGTGCCGCTAATCGAAAGCATTGGACACTACATCATTGAAGCCGGTGGTAAACGCATGCGGCCGGTGCTTGTTTTGCTCTCCGCGCGAGCCCTGGGTTACGCAGGCACACAGCACGTCGACCTGGCCACCGTGATCGAGTTCCTGCATACGGCCACGCTGTTACATGATGACGTCGTGGACATGTCGTTGATGCGCCGCGGCCGCCCTACGGCGAACGTCACATGGGGCAACCCATCCAGTGTGCTCGTCGGCGACTTTATTTATTCGCGCGCGTTCCAGCTGCTGGTGCAGATCGGCGACATGCACATCATGGATGTTATGGCTTCAACGACCAATCGTATTTCCGAAGGTGAAGTGCTGCAGCTCGTGCATCAGCACAATCCGGAGACGACGGAAGCCGCCTACCTCGAGGTCATCCGCAACAAGACTGCGATCCTGTTCGCTGCCGCATGCAGCAGCGCAGCGATCCTCGCCGACGCGCCGGCCGCGGTGGAACAGCAACTACACACCTTCGGCCTCGAAGTCGGCATGGCCTTTCAGCTGATAGACGATGTACTCGACTATATGGGCGACTCGGCTGAACTCGGCAAGAATGTCGGCGACGATCTCGCCGAAGGCAAACCCACGCTGCCACTGATCCATGCGATGCAACATGGCACACCCGCCGAAAAAGAACTGATCGTCAATGCGATCCGCGACGGTGGACTCGACCGGCTGCAGGACATCATCGCCATCGTGCGGCATTCCGGCGCGCTCGACTACACCCGCAAGGCGGCGGAACACCGCATCGCTACTGCTTTGAAAAATCTGGCCGCCCTGCCGGACAATCAGTATCGTGCAGGACTGGAACAGGTCGCCGAAGCCGCGCTGCATCGCAGCAGCTGAGCGCAGACCAGGTCCGGTTTTTCCAGCGGGCACCTGCCCGGGAATGAGATCTTCGATGTCGAGGGAAGCAACCATGCGCAAGAAGTTAATGATCGCAATTCCCGCACTCCTGCTTGTCGTCGCAGGCGTCGGTGGTGGCGTACTTTGGTACGTGAACGGCGCCGCGCAGGCTGCCGTCGACAGGCATATAGCAAACCTGATCGAGGAAAATGCTTACCAGGAGATTGAGTACGAAACCCTCGACGTGCACCCGAACGGCGACATCACGATGACGAATCTCCACATCGTGCAGGAGCCCTTCGAATACACGCTGAACGACATCCGGCTCAGTAACTTCGACTTCAACAGCGAGTTTCCGCGGACACTGGACGTCGCCATCCGCGGCCTCGAACTCGCGGATATCGATCCAGCCAGCGCTGACCCGCAACTCGCCGCTCTCGCCACGCTGCTCGACAACATGAACATGAGCGGCGCCATTCCGCTGGAACTGGATTACCGCCACACCTATGATCCCGACAATGCGCATCAGATGGAGCAAAACGTGCGTTTGTACTTTCCGGACTCGTTCACGCTCGACGCAGACAACGTAACGCGCGGCCTGCCACCGTCAACCTATGCGCTGATGAGCGAGATCGACCAACAGGATCCGGCCCAGGCCCAGGCGCAAGTCATGGCCCTGCTGGCCGAGGTCGAAGTGCCGTCGCTGCGCCTGAGCCTGCAGGATCAGGGCTTTCTCGAGGGACTGCTGGCGTCCGCTGCCGCCAACAACGGCGTGTCACCCGCGGATATGCGCAACCTGCTGGTCTCACAGACACGCAATGCCTACCTGTTCCTTCCGCAGAACGCTCAGGACATTGGCATGACTATCGGCGCGGAGGTGGCGGAGTTCATCGAGGGTGGCAAGACGATAACGGTTACGCTCGCGCCCGAGTACGGCGGCAAGCTGCAGCAGTTGCAGCAGGAAGTCATGGGAGCCGTCTTCACCGGCAACTTCGCGCAGGTCATCGAGCTGCTGCATCTCGACGTCGTTACTGACTGAGCTGGCTGCGCTGGGCGCCGGCTGACTCAGCCGCGCTTGTTCCGAGGCCCCAGGCGCAGGGGGCCTCACGAGCTGGCCTGCGCCACCTCCTCCATCGCCGGAACTCCCTTCAGTCTGCGTGCCAGCGTGACGAGGTCGTATTTCACGCGGCGTACGCCGAAGTAAAGCCCGAGCAGGCTGGTGCCGAGGCCGCCGAGCAAGAGCAGGATCACACCGATGTCCCACAGGGGGCGCTTGTGATACCAGAATGCAAAGTCGAGACTGTGCAGCCCGTTATAGAGCCAGCGTTCAATACGGCTCGCTCTTGTCACCAGCGTCAGCAGCTCGCTGCGTTCAGGGTCGACGTAGACCCAGCTCTGCGCCGGATCGTCGAACTTCACGCGCAAGGCCGGCAGGGGCAGCTGGCCGCCGCGCGAGTAATAGTAGTCGTCGTAATCCTCGAGCAGCGTTACCTCGCTGACATTCGCCTCTACCGCGGCATCCAGCGTCGTCACCAGCTGCTCGCGATCGAAGCCGCTCGTGACACGGCCGCTGCGGGCGTCGATCAGCATGCTTTCGGCATCGGACTGACCGACGATGTTGTAGGGTTGATGCAGGCGATCACGCTTCGCTGACGCGGCGTCGGTGGGAATACTGTAGCTCGCCAGCAAGTACGGCGCTCCGCCGATCCACTGGAAGTCCACCTGCTTGATTTCGTTGCCCGCCGCAAGCGCGTTCCAGTTGTAGGTGTTCACGGCGGGAAAGGCTGCGAGATCGAGTTCGCCTGCCGCGTACAAGGCCGGATCCACCGATACGCCGCGCGAGTTCGTCCAGGCATAGGGCTCCATCGACAGCAGCCCGCTGAAGACCCAGGTCAGCGTGAATACACCGAATACGGCACCAAGGATGTAGTGCCAGCGCATTAGTCCCCGGTACGGAATCGAGCGCGATACATTCAGGGGCGTGGTCTTGCGGAACTGCGTGACGCCAAGAATCAGTCCGAGTAGCGCCATGACGCAACCAATGGCCGACGACCACACGACGATGTCGTACCACAGCGGCTGATTAAGGCGCAGCGAGGTGAAGTACAACCAGTGCGGGATCGTACCGACCCAGGCAAGCGCGCGGCTCTGCGTGGTCGTGTAAACACTGACGGCCTTGCGGGCATCCGACACATACACTTCGGTACCAAGCCCGTCGCCTGCCGTGAACTTGTGCATCGGCAAATCGGCGCGCTGCGTCAGCGTCCACTGGTCGACGTCATTGACGACACCGACATAGCTGAACTCCTCCGGCGGTATCGCCAGAAAATCCCCCGCGATACGCGCCGCATCCTGTTCGCGCAACTGTCCCACCGGCGCGCCGGTGTCGGCGTAGATCAGCACGTCGTCGTAGCCAGGCTCGAGGAATTCATAAACCGGCCGGCCCATGACCGTGCGCAAGCTGACGGAACTCGAGGTATAGCCGACGATATCGGCAGCCTGCCCTGGCGTCAGCACTACGCGATCAAGGTCGAGCGGCGTGGCACCATCGATCTGCATCTCTGGCGTGATGCGTGGCATGCCGCCGGTATAAATCATGAAGAACGCCGACACGAACCACACGACAAACATGAAGCTCAGCGGTATGCCGATGTAACGGTGACTAAGAATCAGCAGGGTTCTGAAAACGCGCATGTCGCATGCCTCGCGAGTTTGAGCGGGCGAGTGTACTGCCGCTGTCTTTGGCCGCGCAATGCGGCAGCGGAGCTCAGCCCTCCTCTAGCCTGCCGGATCCCGCAACCAGCGTTTTACGACACGCCTGTACCAGAGGATGAAGCCGGTGATGAATAACACGGCAGGCAGCAGGCCGAGGAAGACCCACAGGATGTTGGCCCACAACAGGCCACGGAAGCGGCCGAAGTGAAAGTCGAGCATCAGGCGCAGCCAGCCGTCGGGGCGCTCGAAGTCATCGAGATCCGGATCCATCGCGTCGATTAGCGCATCGAAGGGTTCCGGCCATGCGAAATACACCGAGCTCAGGCCCCACACGAACATCAGCAGCAAAGTCCAGAAACCGAGGAAGCTATGCAACTGCCAGTTGAAGCTGCGAGTGCTATTGCGCCGGATCAGCACGCCCTCCTTCCAGCGCCGCGTACCCTGCCACCAGATGACGAGGCCCGACAGGGTCATCAACAGGAACAGCGCGCCCCCGATGCCATTCAGCTTGCGGCCTTCGTGCCCGAGCAACAATTCATCATGCAGGCGTGTCAGCCACTCCATCGTCGCGACAGGCCATGGAAAGGTGCTGCCGAGATCCGCGCCGGCGTACTGGTCGAAGAAGCGCGTGACCTCTTCGCCTTCTGCATTCGCCAGCGCCACGTACGTCGCACGCCCTGCGCGCGTCGACGGAACGACCCGCGTCACGGTGTAGTCCGCATATACGGCAGCGATCCGCGCTTCCAGCGCAGTGCCAGTCAGTTCGCTGCCTTCGGTGGATGCAACTTCACTCGGCGTGAACCAGCGGCTGAACTGTGGGCGCAGCACGACCGCGCTGCCACTGACGCTGATCACCAGGATATACAGGCCAAGGCCAATGCCCATCCACAGGTGTATCTGGAACAGCACGCGGCGGAACCACAGCGTTTGCGGCGCTTGCAGCCAGCGCTTCCCGGCGCTCATCAGAAATCAAACTCGTCGACGTAATAGCGTTCGAAATGGATCGCATCGCCGCTGAGATCGCCGGCGAGCAGCGCATCGACATCGGCGGCGAGAAGATCGAGGTATTGATCCAGCTCGTCGCGCGCCAGCGCTTCGAGCAGCGCGTCGCGCCATACGGCGGCAGCGCGGCTGTTGACGCGGCGGACTGCGTTGTCTTTCGCCCATTCGCCACCAATGCGCGCGCCCAGTTCCGACAGCCGCGCGGCAGTACGCTCGCGATCTTCCGGCGGCAATCGGTCGAGCACCTGACGCGTCATGTCGAGCCAGCCGGGCACTCCGGAATAGCCAACATAAAATCGTTCGACCCACTGGAGATAGTCCGCTTCGCTCTGCAATTCATGGTCGTTTTCACTGGCCTGCCACTCGGCAACGAAGAGACTGCGAGCAGGCACGCCGGCCGGCCAGGGCGGCTCCACGACGCGCGTCGCGCAGGCCGTGAGCGTGATGAGGAGGCCAAGAAGTAAGGAAATACGCAGCATCAGCATGGCCAGGATTCGTCGATATGCGTCAAGTCACCTTCAATGCACGCCTGCCGTAACGCAGCAGCACGAACACGAGGGGCCAGACCAGTGCGCTCGACAGCGCGGACACGACAAACATCAGGTTCGGTGGCGTATTCTTGCCCGTGGCGGTCAGCACCCAGAAGTTCAGCAGTTGCGAGATGCCGATCAGCATCAGGATGGTCGTGCTCTGCTGCAACGGCGTGAACATGCGCAATCTCTGGTAAAGACTCAAGGCAACGTACGCAATCAGGGTCAGCGTAATCGCATTGAGTCCAAGCAGCGAGCCTTCCAGCACGTCGACGCAGAAACCGACGATCCAGGCCGTGAACAGGCCCACGCGATGCGGCAACGCGATGACCCAGTACATCAGCACCAGCGCGATCCACTCGGGGCGCCACATTTCAAGCCAGCTCGGCAAGGGCATGATGCCGAGCAGGCTGGCGGCGATGATCGTCAGCAGAATGAACCACGTAGCATGGGGACGTGAAGCGACCATCAGTTCTCTGCTCCTGGCCGTTCTGCGCTTGCCTCGGCGGCGGTGTCGCCGCCTGGCTGGCTCACTGCCGTCGCGGCATCAGGCGGGGCATCACCCGTTGGCACATCCACTGTTGGCACATCCACTGTGGGCACTTCCGCTGTTGCACCAGTGGCAGTTGCAGCGTCCGCCGGTGCGAGTCCCTCCACCGCGGGAGCGAGCTCAGTCGCCGTCGTCTCGACGGCAGGTGCGAGCCCGCGCCCCGAGCGATCGCTGACCACCAGCAGCAGATTGCTGCTGCGATCGATCCGCGCGGTCGGCGTGACGACGACGTCGGCGAAAGGTTTTCCCGGATCGTGGTAGATGCTTCGGACAATGCCGACCGGCAAGCCCGGCGGGAAGGTCTGGTCGAGACCAGAGGTGAACAGCTGGTCACCGACCTCGATGTCGGCCGTGTTCGGGATGTTGTTCAGCGTCAGCTGATGAAAGCTGTCGCGCGTACCAAAGGCATTTGCGCGCAGTCCATTGCGGTTGATCTGCACCGGCGTGCCATGTTGCGGATCAGTGATCAGCAGCACCCAGCTCGATAGTGGCAGCACTTCGACGACCTGCCCCATCAAACCGTAGGCGTCGACGACAGGCTGGCCAACGTAAACGCTTTCGCGACTGCCCTTGTTGATCAACACGCGCTTGGAGAAGGGATCGGGCGTCACGCCGATCAACTGCACCCTGACGACTTCCTCGGCGATCGTCGATGAGGCCTTCAACAGATCGTTGAGTCGCGCATTCTCGGCAGTCAGGTACTCGAGTTTCTGCAGCTGGTACTGTTGCTGCAACAGTTGCTCCTGCAGCTCAGCGTTGTCCGCGGCAAGCTCGTCGCGTGAACGCACGGTGCCCAGCATGCTTTCGGCGGCGCGGCCAGGCAGGCTGGCCACGAAGTGCAGCGGCATGACGGCAACCGATACGTAATAACGCACACGGGAGAGGTAGTCGAAGCGACTGTCGGCGAACATCAGCACCAGCGACAGCAGGCATAGCGCGACCAGCTTGTAGCCATGGAATGTGTTCTGGACGAATAAGGACTTGATGGCCGTTTCCTCTTTACTTAACGGGGCCAGCGTTACGTTGACCGGTCATCCAGGCACCGGGCAGCACCGAGTGGCGTTCAGCGAAGCACAACCCTGCCTCTGGCATATGCTTCGCTTTACCCATGGCTGTTTATTCCCGTGACCTTTTCTGCGAGACCTTTCTTCGAGGCCTTTTTTGCGGCGTCCCCTGGAGGACACCACCCTGACACTAGTCCGTCGTCAGCAAATCGAGCGCGTGCATGTCCATAAGTTCCATCGCCTTGCCGCCGCCGCGCGCGACACAGGTCAGGGGATCGTCGGCAACGATTACTGGCAGCCCGGTTTCCTCGCTCAGCAGTTTGTCCAGGTCGCGCAACAGCGCGCCACCGCCGGTCAATACGAGGCCGCTCTCGGCAATATCCGATGCGAGCTCGGGCGGCGACTGCTCCAGCGCGCTCTTCACCGCCTGCACGATAGCGGACAGCGGTTCCTGCAGGGCCTCGAGGATTTCGTCGCTGTTGAGCGTGAAACTGCGTGGCACGCCTTCGGCAAGGTTGCGGCCGCGCACGTCGATCTCGCGGATGATCTTGCTCGGATAGGCGCAGCCGATTTCCTTCTTGATGCGCTCCGCCGTCGCATCGCCGATCAGCGAGCCATAATTACGGCGTACGTGCGTGATGATCGCTTCATCGAAGCGGTCGCCGCCGAGACGCACCGACTCGGAGTACACGATGCCGCTCAGCGAGATGATCGCGACTTCCGTCGTGCCACCGCCAATGTCGACAACCATGGATCCGCTGGCCTGGTCGACCGGTAGCCCGGCACCGATCGCCGCCGCCATCGGCTCCTCGATGAGGCGCACTTCACGCGCGCCCGCGCCCATGACCGATTCCCGGATCGCACGTCGCTCGACCTGCGTGGATTTGCAGGGTACGCAAACCAGAACGCGCGGGCTGGGGCGGATGAAACTGTTCTCGTGCACCTTGTGGATGAAGTGCTGCAGCATCTTCTCGGTGACCTGGAAGTCGGCAATGACGCCATCCTTCATCGGGCGGATGGCCATGATATTGCCCGGCGTACGCCCCAGCATGCGCTTGGCATCGGAGCCGACCGCGGTAACCGTCTTCTGGCCGTTGTGCATGCGGATGGAAACTACGGAGGGTTCGTTCAGCACTATGCCCTGATCACGGACATAAATGAGGGTGTTGGCGGTTCCCAGATCGATCGACAGATCGTTCGAGAACATGCCTCTGAGCTTTCTTAACATTTATTTTATGATGCCTCTCTCAATTCATTGAGATCAAATTTGGGATGGGGGCGCGGAGGTAGGATCGAGGTAAATCGACCATGTCTTGATTGTGGCAGCCCGAGTGGAACCTGACCGTTTTCTTGTCCTTCTTTATGCCAGCTTTTGCCAGTCTTCTGCCGGTCTTCTGGCCGGCCTTTCGACGAGTATTTTCTGCCCTTCTTTTGTCACTGCTCGTTAGCAAAGAAAGAGGCTAAAAAATGGTAAAAGTTCCAGTATAATTCGCGTTTTTTTATGTGCGCCAACTCTAGCAACGGCCTACTTTCAGGGCAAGCGATATATCGCCGAACCCTGTCACACCACGCAGTACAATTCAGGAGACTCTCATGGCCATCGACATGAAGGATGTGGAGAACATTGCCCATCTCGCCCGCCTTCAACTCAGCGCCGCGGAAAAGCAGGAAGCGTTGAACAGCATTACGAACATCCTGAACGTCATCGATGGAATGCAGGCGCTCGATACGAGCGGCGTCGAACCACTCGCCCATGCCAACGATGCGGCGTCGCAGCGCCTGCGCGAAGATGTCGTCAGCGAGCCGGACCAGCGCAGCGAGCTCATGGCCCTGGCGCCGAGCTCCGACAAGGGGCTGTTCCTCGTGCCCAAGGTCCTCGAGTGAGCCGCGCGACCGCATCAAGCCCCCCACTTCCCCATTTGGAACACCCAGCATGCTGAACCAGGGCATTACCGAGATCGCCGCGGCCCTTGCCAAAGGCGAGTACTCAAGCGTCGAGATCACCCAGGCATATCTGAACCAGATCAGCCGTCACAATCCGGACATCAACGCTTACGTCACCGTCACCGGCGAACTGGCGCTGAGCCAGGCAAAAGCCGCCGATGCCGCGCGCGCGAAGGGCAATGCCGGCGTATTCACCGGCGTACCCTATGCGCACAAGGACATCTTCTGCACGACCGGCGTCAAAACTGCCTGCGGCTCGCGCATGCTCGACACATTCATAGCCCCATATGACGCCAGCGTTTCGGCCAGCCTCAACGCCGCCGGCGGTGTTATGTTGGGCAAGACCAACATGGACGAGTTCGCGATGGGTTCCTCCAACGAAACCTCGTGGTATGGGCCAGTGAAGAACCCGTGGAACCGGGCGCTGGTTCCGGGTGGATCATCCGGCGGCTCCGCGGCTGCCGTTGCAGGCCATCTGGCGCCGGCGGCGACCGCCACGGATACCGGCGGCTCGATCCGCCAGCCCGCCTCCTTCTGCGGACTGACGGGCATCAAGCCGACCTACGGCCGCGTGTCGCGCTGGGGCATGATCGCGTTCGCATCGAGCCTCGACCAGGCCGGCGTACTGACGCACAGCGCTGAAGACGCCGCGATCATGATGCAGCTGATCTCCGGCTTCGATCCGAAGGATTCCACCAGCGTCGACCTGCCCGTGCCAGACTACCGCGCCGCACTGGCGCAGCCGCTGAAGGGCCTGCGCATCGGCCTGCCAACACAGCACTTCGCCGAGGGCCTGAATGCGGAAGTCGAAGTACAGATCCGCAACGCCCTGAAAGAATTCGAGAAACTGGGCGCGACCCTGAAGGACATCAGCCTCGACAACAGCCACCTGTCGGTTGCCGCGTACTACGTCATTGCACCTGCGGAAGCCTCGGCCAACCTCTCGCGCTACGACGGCGTGCGCTTCGGCCACCGCTGCGACAAGCCGGTCGACCTCGAAGATCTGTACAAGCGCAGCCGCGCCGAAGGTTTCGGTACGGAAGTCAAACGCCGCATCATGGTCGGCACCTACGCACTCTCGGCCGGGTACTACGATGCCTACTATATAAAGGCGCAGAAGGTGCGGCGCCTTATCAAGGACGACTTCGCGCGCGCATTCAATGAGGTCGACGTCATCATGGGCCCGACCTCGCCGCACACGGCATTTCCGCTGGGCGCGAAAACCAAAGATCCGGTCAAAATGTACCTCGAAGACATCTACACGATCGCCGTCAACCTCGCCGGCCTGCCGGGCATGTCGATTCCGGCCGGCCTTGTGGATGGCTTGCCGGTCGGCCTGCAGATCGTCGGTCGTGATTTCGACGAAGCGCGCCTGTTGAATGTCGCGCACCAGTTTCAGCAAGCCACGGACTGGCACAAACGTACGCCGGGCGCGTGAAGGAGACAGAATTTATGGCATGGGAAACAGTAATCGGGCTCGAAGTACACGTTCAGCTTGCAACCAGATCCAAGCTCTTCTCCGGCTCCGGCACCGCATTTGGCGCCGAGCCCAATTCGCAGACGAGCTTTTACGACGCCGCGCTCCCCGGCACACTGCCGGTGCTCAATGCCGAGGCCTTGCGCATGGCGGTCATGTTCGGTGTCGCAATCGGCGCCGTGATCGGCAAGCGCTCGGTATTTGATCGCAAGAACTACTTCTATCCCGATTTGCCGAAGGGTTACCAGACTACCCAGCTCGAGTACCCGACCGTCGGCAAGGGCTCGCTGACGATCACGCTCGAAGACGGCTCGACGAAAACCATCGGCATCACCCGCGCGCACATGGAAGAAGACGCCGGCAAATCGCTGCACGAAGAGTTCCCCACCGATACCGGCATCGACCTTAACCGCGCCGGCACGCCGCTGCTCGAAATCGTTTCCGAACCGGAAATTCGCAGTGCAAAAGAAGCGGTCGCATACATGAAGGAACTGCACTCGCTGGTCACTTCGCTTGGTATCTGCGATGGCGATATGTCGCAAGGGTCGCTCCGCTGCGACGCCAACGTCTCAGTGCGCAAGCAAGGCGATACGAAGTTCGGCACGCGTGCCGAAATCAAGAACATCAACTCGTTTCGTTTCGTCGAAAAGGCAATCCTCATCGAGGCCCAGCGCCAGATCGACATCATCGAGGACGGCGGCAGGATCATCCAGGAAACACGTCTCTATGATCCCGACAGGAACGAAACACGCTCGATGCGCAGCAAGGAAGTAGCGAACGATTATCGCTATTTCCCCGAACCCGACCTGTTGCCGGTGGTCATCACGGATGAATATATTGAGGCTGTACGCGCGTCGTTGCCGGAACTTCCCGACGCGAAGAGCGCTCGCTTCCAGCAGCAGTACGGCCTCAGCGTATACGATTCCAAAGTACTGTCGGCGACTACGCACACGGCCAGCTATTACGAGGCCGCGGTAAAAATTTCCGGCGAGCCGAAACTGACGGCCAACCTCGTCATGGTCGACCTGCAGTCGGTACTCAACAAGCAGGACCTCGACATTACGAACAGCCCGGTCAGCGCCGAGCAACTGGCTGGCCTCGTGATCCGCATCAAGGACAACACGATCTCGTCAAAGATTGCGAAAACCGTGTTCGAAGCAATGGTCAACGGCGAAGGCAGCGCTGACGCCATCATCGCAAGCAAGGGACTGAAGCAGGTCACCGACAGCGGTGCGATCGAAAAGATTGTCGATGCAGTTATTGCCGCAAATCCAAAGCAGGTCGAACAGTTCCGTGCCGGCGGCGACAAGGTCTTCGCATTCTTCGTCGGCCAGGTCATGAAGGAATCCAAAGGCAAGGCCAACCCCGCGCAGGTCAACCAGATCCTGCAAGACAAGCTCAAAGCTTGATTACCGCAGCCCGAACAACCGGAAAGAGCCATAAATGAAAAGCGAAAAGAAAACCGGCGCCTCGCGTACCCAGGCCGCCGTCACTGACGAATGGTTCACCGACGAACGCATCCGCAGCTTCCTCGACATGCAGCCCGCCGCCGGGGAAAGCGCCGACTATCACGTGCTGTTGAAAGCCTATCGCGGCATGGTGCCTGAAGCCTTTGCGCGCTTCATCACCTTCTTCGTCGAAGCCGGCCGCGATCTGAATTCGCCGGGCCCCGGGGGCAAAACCATCCTCAATCTCGTCTCTGAGCACCGGCCTGGCACTGAGTACGCGCATATCCTCAAAAGTGCTGGCGCTCGATAGCACTGCATTTTTTCGGATACTCCTGTCGGGTATTTCCGCCGCACTCGCATAGCGGTTCGGCCCTATAATGGGTCGAACCTCTCTGACCGACGCGAGCAGGCCATGTCTCCAGACGATACGCATACTGACGCAGCTCCGCTGTTGAAAGTCCGGCTAACACGCGCGGTGCATACGCACGAAGCAGAGGATCTTCCCAGCTCTTCGCCCTGCCTGCTCTCAAGCGGCGAGCAGGATATAGATCCCAACTATCTGCCTGACTATTCGCGCGAGCTGCGGCCTGGCTCATGAAAATTCTTGCTGCCAATACCATCATCTATTGCAGGAACTGGCCCGACAGCGTGAAGTTCTACCGCGACGTGCTGCAACTCGCGATCAGCTTCCAGAAGGATGACTGGTTCATCGAGTTCGCCGTCAACGGCGCGGCCCACCTGAGCATTGCCGATGCCGCGCGCTGCACGATAGCGCCGGGCGGGGGTATCGGCATGACGCTGTCGTTCTTCGTGCAGGATCTGCGCGCAGCACAGGCCACCTTTCGCAGCCAGAACATCACGACGACGGACATAAAAGCCAAGGGTTGGCGCGCGCCATACTTCTATGTCTACGATCCAGAAGGCACCCGCATCGAGTTCTGGACGCGCAATTTGCAGGACTAGCGCTGCGCATCCTGAATCCACACGCTTCACTAGCTACGTGTTCTGTGTCGTGCGTTCTCGCCCCCGGGATCCGAGTTGCTGCTGGTATTCGCGACGGAGTGTCGGGCTTTGCTGCACGGAGCGTACGTCGGCCGCGTGAACCGAAGACCTTGGCGCCAACATCGCCTGCAGCTCTGTTGCTTGTTCTTTGTTGCATGTTCTGGACACCCCCGGAATTTAAGTTGCGGCTGGTCGCGGCGCCAGAGTGTCGGGCAGAACCAGCTGCGGATTCCGCGGGTGTCAGCCTTGCGCGGCAGCGGCAGCGCCGAACAGCTAAATGGGGTCAGAGCCCATTTGTTTTATTAAGACGCATGGCTAATTCGGCTCTGACCCCATTTGCTACTCTATTTGTGCAGCCGCGAACATGGAGAGCGCAGACATCCGCTCCGCAAGTAGCGGCGTGTTATCTGGTCTCACGTGGATCGAACGCCGCCAAAACCACGCGAGTCCATCTGCCAGGGTCGGAGCCTGTGCTGCTTCACGGTAACTCAAATGGACGCTTTGACATGTGCGGAACTTGGCTGAATCCGAGCGTACACAAAGCGCAGCTTTGTGCTGGGCTGAACGCTGCTCGGCCCTGCTGAGCGGCAGGCAGGCGGGAGTCCGCTGGCGAAACAGGAACGGCGAATCTGCGGCAAATTCTTAACAAAGCAAATGGGCTCTGACCCCATTTAGCTCTCTTCCGACGCAGTAGGACTGCCACCCGCGGAATCCGCAGCTGGTTCTGCCCGAGGGTCGGGGCTGTGCTGCGTCTGGGGCGATTCCGCGTATGCCGCGTGAACAAAGGCCGGTTCAGCCGAGCTTGCTCGGCTGAAAGCATCTCGGCGTAGCGGAGATGCAGCCCGCCGCCGCTTGCGGCATTCCGCATGCGGTGGTGGCGCCGAGGCCTTTGTTCACGCGGCATACGCACGCTCCGCGCGCACC
Source organism: Pseudomonadota bacterium (assembly GCA_041178065.1). Lineage (GTDB taxonomy): Bacteria > Pseudomonadota > Gammaproteobacteria > Pseudomonadales > Pseudohongiellaceae > CAILUG01. Next base: position 63,676 of record JBEGWB010000146.1, read on the forward strand.
AGAGGCAGCACAGCCCCGACACTCTGGCGCCGAAATCAGCAGCAACTTAAATACCGTGGGTGTCCAGAACACACAACTGGTGGAGCGTGCTCAGGCCCCGACACTCGGGCACCGAAACCAGCCGCAACTTAAATCCCGCGGGTGTCCAGAACACTCAACTCGCGGATCCGCACAGCCGCAAACCACGAATCCCCACGCTACTCCAGCAGCGCGACCGACTTCACCTGCACCCACAGCTGCTGCGCTATCCTCAGATTCAAAGCCGCGGCTGCCCGGCGCGTGACACTCGCCAGCAACATGACCTCGCCAACCTTGACGCGCACCAGCAATTGCCCCGGATGTGAATCATCGGCGATTGCGTCGACGACGCCGGGCAGCAAATTCTGGATGCTCGTGTGCTCGCTCTTCTCGAGCGCGAGACTTACGTCGTTGGCCAGCACCCGCACTCGCACGCGCCGACCGGCGGAAATTCCCTGGTCACGCGTCCACAGGCTGCCACCATCGAAGTCGACGCGCACGAGATGCCATTGCGGATCGACCAGCGCAATCGCCCCTTCAATGACGGCACCGCTGTCACCACCGAGTTTCATCGGCAGGTCGAGCCGCGTCAGTGTTGCGCCGAGCGGACCGCTGGCTACGATGCGACCGCGCTCGATCAGTACCAGATGATCCGCCAGCCGCGCCACTTCGTCGGGCGTGTGGCTAACGTACAGCACCGGGATTTCAAGTTCTTCGTGCAAGCGTTCGAGATAAGGCAGGATTTCGGAACGGCGTTGCATATCGAGCGCCGACAGCGGCTCGTCCATCAGCAGCACGCGCGGCGCAACGGCCAGTGCGCGCGCAATGGCTACGCGTTGCCGTTCGCCACCCGACAGGCGCGCCGGCTTGCGTGCCAGAAGAGTCTCGATGCCGAGCAGCGCAATCGCGTGATCGAGACTGACACGGCGCTCGCCTGCGCTGCGCTTCATGCCGTACTCGAGATTGCCAAGCACGGTCAGGTGCGGGAACAGGCAGGCTTCCTGGAATACGAAACCGAGCGGGCGCCTGTGCGTCGGCAACCAGGTGTTCGCATCCTGCCAGACGACACCGTCGACGACGAGCCGGCCCTGCGGCGCGCGTTCCAGACCAGCAATGCAACGCAGCAAGGTGGTCTTGCCGGAACCCGAGGGCCCGAACAGCGCGGTGACGCCGCGCCCCGGTAAATCCAG
>JBEGWB010000147.1:0-21583 GCA_041178065.1 Pseudomonadota bacterium
TTCGGTTTCGGTACCTGGCAGGACGATTCCAACTTCGAAGCTGAAATCTGGGACATGAAAACTCTCGATACAGTCGGTTCCATCAGCACCGATGCAATGGGACAATCCTACATGCCTGCGCTGGTCGTCCCGATCCCGCTGATTGCTCGCGTTGAAGCCAACGCCTGCAGCGGCCTCGGCAACCAGCTCAAACAATTCATCAACGGCAGTTGATGCGCAGCGTCTAAGCGTCATCCATCCTTTTAAGCTTTGATTCAGCGCTCCTGGAGCACACTGGCAGTATGAATAGCTTCGCCCCCAATTCCCTGTTGTGCCTGTTCAGGCAGGCCTTGCTCGCCGCGGCCATCAGCGGGCTTGCGGCATGCGCGGCCAACCCGACCGGCGGCGCTGACTTCGTCCTGATGAGCGAAAAGTCGGAGCTGGAGAAAGGCAAGGAACTGCATGAGGAGACAATACAGAAGGAGCCGATCTACCACGACGCCGACCTGACCGCCTACGTCACGCGCGTCGGGCAGAAGCTTGCCTCGGTGTCGCATCGTCCGGAACTGACCTACACCTTCACGATCATCGACAGTCCTGACATCAACGCCTTCGCGCTGCCCGGGGGGTACGTTTACATCAACCGGGGCCTGATGACTTTCCTGACAAGTGAAGCGCAGCTTGCCGCCGTACTCGGGCACGAAATCGGTCACATCACGGCGCGCCACGCGGTGCGCCAGCAAACCGCGGGGCGCGCGTCGAACGTGCTGACCGCAACTGCATCGGTCGCGTCCGTACTGACGACAGGCACGAACGTGCTGGGTGAAACGGCTGGCCTCTTCGGCGGCGCGCTCGTCAGTGGTTACGGCCGCGAAATGGAACTGGAAGCGGATGGTCTGGGCGCCGAATATCTGCGCCGCGCCGGCTATGATCCAAATGCAATGGTGGAAGTCATCGGTGTGTTGAAGAACCACGAAGACTTCATGAAGAAGACCTCGAATGGTGGCACTGCCTACCATGGTCTGTTCGCAACGCATCCGCGTAACGATACTCGCCTCAAGGAAGCCGTCGGTGCTGCCGGGGCCCAGCCAGCAGCAATAACGCAAAACGACCCGACTGAATTTCGCCAGGAATTGGCCGGCCTCGTCGTCGGCCCCACGCTGCAGAACATGACGGGCAACGAAGCGCGCAATCGCTACTACCAGACGCTGCTGAACTACACGATGGTGTTGCCGGAAGCGTGGACGCGCGAAGAGACGACAACCACGATGACCGCGCTCGCGCCAGAGAACAAGGGCTCGCTCAAGGTCGAGGCCATGCGTCTTCAGGACAATCGCGATCCGCGTCTGTTCATTCGCGAAGTGCTCAAGGTTCCCGACCTGCAGCAGTCGGAGCAGCTGGCGCAGTTCGGCCTGCCGGGCTTCACGGGCGTTCGGCCCGACACCGGTGAACGCATCGCGGTGCTGTATTACGGCCAGCGCGCATTCGTGCTGACCGCGGCGACCGCGGATGAGGCTCTCGACACTGCGATACTCGAAAGCATCAAGTCCTTCCGGCCAATCGCCCGCAACGAAGGCATATTTGCGAATCCCGTTACCGTTGAGTGGATCCAGGCAAATGGTAGCGTGACCTATGCAGACCTCGCACGCGAAAGCCGTATCCCGCAGTTCCCCGAGGATACGTTGCGCCTGATGAATGGTGATTACCCCTCCGGCGAACCTGCGGCCGGTGAGTGGATCAAGATCGCCAATTGATGAGCATGCATCCCTGCCCGCACTGCAGTAAGCCGGGCATTTCCACCGTGCAAAAACTCGGTTCCGTGTGCTTTGGCCCAGCGGTGTGCGCGCTGTGCAGCAGGCGTTCGGCGATGCCCTACGTCCATGGCATACGCGCGATGATTTTCTGGGTGGTGGTGACCTGGGTCTTTATCGGCATCGCGATGTTCGAGCGTATGCCCATCTATCTCGTGGGCACGATTCCCGCGATGTTGATCGCCATCGACAAGTACATGCTGAGCGCACCGATGCACAGCATCGACTGACTACTGCTGCTGTTCGAGTTCGGCCCAACGCGAATAATGCGTTTCCAGCTGCTTCTGCGCTGCGCTGAGTTTCTGGAATACGGGCGCCGTTTCCACCGAGGTTTTCTTGTAGAACTCCGGCCTGGCGATTTCCTGTTCCAGCCCACTGATTTCCTTCTCGAGCTTGTCGATCAGCGCGGGCAGCTGATCGAGTTCGCGTTGCAGCTTGTACGAAAGCTTTGTGCCTTTGGCGGCCGGTTGTGCTGCTGGCGCTGCCGCCGCGCGTGCTGCACTGCTCTTGCCTGAGTCCGCGGACTCTGACTTGGCGCCGCGCACGAGTCCCTGCTTCAACCAGTCCTGGTAGCCGCCGACGTACTGCTTCACCACGCCCTGCCCTTCGAACACGATGCAACTCGTCACGACGTTGTCGAGGAAGGCACGGTCATGGCTGACGAGCAGCAAGGTACCGCTGAAGTCGAGCAGCAGTTCCTCAAGCAGCTCGAGTGTTTCGAGATCGAGGTCGTTGGTGGGTTCGTCGAGCACGAGCAGGTTTGCCGGCTTGCTGAACAGGCGCGCGAGAATAAGGCGATTCTGTTCGCCGCCAGACAGTGCCTTGACCGGCTGCCGCAACCGATCGGGCGTGAACAGGAAATCCTGCAGGTACGAAATCACGTGGCGCGACTTGCCGTTGATCGTGACGTAGTCGGCGCCTTCGGCCAGGTTGTCGATGACGCTTTTCTCCGGCGACAGCTCCGCGCGGAACTGATCGAAGTAAGCAATCTCGAGCTTGGTGCCGACCTTGACGCTGCCCTGGTCCGGCTGCAGCTGACCGAGCAGGATTTTCAACAGCGTGGTCTTGCCGCAACCGTTGGGACCGATGAGACCGATCTTGTCGCCGCGCAGGACCTTCGTTGAAAAATTGCGGATGATGTTGCGGCCTTCGAAGCTGTGGCTGATCTTGTCGGCTTCGAGCACGATCTTGCCCGACTGCCCGGCCGTGTTCAGCTCCATGTTGGCCTTGCCTTCAACGTTGCGGCGCTCGCCGAACTCGCGGCGTAACTGTTCGAGCGCGCGTACGCGGCCTTCATTGCGTGTACGCCGTGCCTTGACGCCCTGCCGGATCCACACTTCTTCCTGCGCCAGCTTCTTGTCGAACTCCATGTTCGTCTTCGCTTCGGCTTCGAGTTGCTGATCGCGGAATTCGAGGAAGCGGCGGTAGTCATGTTGCCACGCGCGCAACGCGCCGCGGTCAATCTCCAGGATGCGGTTGGAGACATTTTGCAGGAAGCTGCGATCGTGCGTGATGACGACGACAGCGCCGCGGTATTCCTGCAGGCTTTTTTCAAGCCATTCGATCGCGGGGATGTCGAGATGGTTGGTCGGCTCGTCGAGCAGCAGCAAATCCGGCTCGCTGACAAGCGCGCGGCCCAGTGCAACACGCCGCGCCCAACCGCCGGACAGTTCGCCCATCTTCTTGTCAGCCGGCAACTCGAGCAGTGAAACGATGTTGTCGACTTTCTGCTGCAGGCTCCACGCGTTCTTGGCTTCGATTTCCTGCTGTACGCGTTCCATTTCCTGCAGGACCTGCGGCGTAGGCTCCTGTTCGAGCAGGTGATGGAACTGCTTGATCAGCGCACCATCGACGAGACCGTCGGCTATGTAGTCATAGACTGTCTGCTCGGTCGGCTTCGGCAATTCCTGGTCGAGATACGCGATACGCATTTCCGGCTGCACCCAGATCTCACCAGAGTCCGGCTTGATGACGTTGTTCAGCAACTTCATGAAGGTGGACTTGCCGGCGCCGTTACGGCCAAGCAGGCCCCAGCGCTCGCCGGGCTGGATCGTCAGGTTCACGCCATCGAGAAGCACATGTGTGCCATAAGCGAGATGGACGTCGGAAAGGCGCAGGAGTGGCATACGGTAGGTTGTTACGAGGTTTGGACTTACGGGAAGGAGCCCACGGAAGCTGCGCTACAATGGCGCAAATTCAAAGAGCGGCGAGTCTACATGAATTCCACTGGTGAGTCCTGCAAGCGGCTGATCGTCGGTATCAGCGGCGCATCCGGTATCATCTACGGTATCGAGGCGCTGAAGATACTGCGTACACTCGGCATCGAAACGCATCTCGTCGTCAGCAAGTCGGCTATCGTTACGCTGGCGCATGAAAGCAATATGAAATATGCGGAGCTGTGTGCACTCGCGGATGTCAGTTACCACAACACGGACATTGGCGCAGCGATCGCGAGCGGCAGTTTCCGCACGCTTGGCATGCTGGTCGCACCCTGTTCGATTCGTTCACTGTCAGAGATTGCTACCGGCGTGACCGCATCGCTGTTGTCGCGCGCCGCGGATGTGGTGCTGAAGGAACGCCGCCGGCTCGTGCTGATGGTCCGCGAAACGCCGCTCCATGCCGGTCATCTGCAGACCATGTTGAATGTGACGAACATGGGCGCCGTCGTCATGCCGCCGGTGCCGGCCTTCTATGCGCAGCCGCGGACCCTGGAGGACATGGTGGCGCAAACGGTTGGCAGGGCGCTGGACCTGTTCGGACTGGATACCGGCATTCAGCGCTGGGGCGAACCTGCACGGGCGTGATTGGTCCTCGGGAAGCGAGACGACGCATCCTCCCTGCCTGACGGACACAGCACTAAGGGCTCAACAAAAGACCGCTCGGTGGTCTGTCCCCCAAAGCGAATTACGGGCAAAAAGAAACCGGGAGCCCCTGCTGGAGCTCCCGGTTTTTGTGTCTGGCTGGCGCTATCTGTCGAGCCTGATCCGCGTTCGCCCCGGGGGCTACGGCGTGATGATCGGATGGCCGCTGCGCGGCCGGGCGATCACTTGATTTTGGCTTCGTCGTAGATGACGTGCTTGCGGACAACGGGATCGTATTTCTTGATCTTCATCTTGTCCGGCATCGTGCGCTTGTTCTTGTCGGTGGTATAGAAGTGGCCGGTGCCGGCGCTGGATACCAAACGGATCTTGTCTCTCATGGTCCTATTCCTTCCTGAACTAGGGCGTCAGAAGCCCTATCTAGTTGACTTTGTTCGGCTTTCGCCGGAGCCGCTATTACAGTTTCTGGCCGCGGGCGCGGATTTCGCCCAGTACCTGGTCAATGCCCACTTTGTCGATGATGCGCATGCCCTTGCTGGACAGGCGCAGCTTCACGAAGCGCTTTTCAGCCTCGACCCAGAAACGATGGGTGTGCAGATTCGGGTTGAAACGGCGTTTGGTGCGGTTTTTGGCGTGGGAAACGTTGTTGCCGACCTGGGGGCTTTTGCCGGTAACCATACAGACTCTGGACATGGGGAACCTCAAACTCTCTGTTACGGGATGTCGCCAGGAACTGGCTGAAAAAAAGAGGCGCGATTTATACCAGAAGCCCCCCGGGCAAGGCAAGCTGACCAGGTCCGTTTTGCCGTGGCTTACGGCGACTTTCAGGCTCCGGGCTGCTTTTTACCGACCACCACCGCGACCTTTTGCAGCAACTGGGCGGGTTTGAAGGGTTTCAGCAGCAAGTTGTCGGCATTGACCGAGAAGGGCAGCACCGACTCCTCGGCATAGCCCGTCATGTACAGCACTGGCGTCTCCGGGTGGGTCTTGAGCCAGCGTTCAGCGAACTCCGGCCCGTTCATGCCGGGCATGACAACGTCGGTCAGGACCATGTCGACTTTCTCGTGCTGCCGGGCCAGCGCCTGCAAACCAGAGGCGGCGGGGATCACGGCATAGCCAGCCCCTTGCAGTACCATCTTCACGAGGTTGAGAATTTCCGGACTATCCTCGACAACCAGCACAGTGCCTTTGCCTGGCGGCGTTGTGGCGGCTGGCAAGGCCCGGTCGGCATTCGGTTTGTCCTGGCTGCGCGGCAGGTAGATCAGGAAGCTCGTCCCACTTCCTTCCTTCGACGTGACAATGATGCCGCCGCCAATATTCTTGACGATGCCATACACCACCGGCAGACCAAGGCCGGAGCCTTCGCCCCGAGACTTCGTCGTAAAGAAGGGCTCGAAGATACGCGTCAGTACCTCGGCCTTGATCCCAACGCCGGTGTCGGCGATTTCGAGCAGCACGTAGGATCCGGCCTGTACGGGAATTGGACTGAAGCTCGCGTTGTCCGCCGGCTGGCCGTAGCCATGGGTGGTGATGTTGGTGCTGGCAATCCGCAGCACGCCGCCTTTCGGCATTGCGTGGCGCGCATTGACGGCGAGGTTCAGGATGATCTGCTCGAAGTCGGCAGGATCCTCCATGATGTTCCAGGTCGACTTGAGTTCGGTCTCCAGACGAATGTCTTCGCCAATGGCGCGTTGCAGGATCGGCGCGAGATCGCTCAGCAATGCGCGCGGATCCAGTGTTTTTGCATCGCGGCGTTGCTTTTGCGAGAAGGCCAGCAGTTGTCGCGTCAGCGAACTGGCGCGCTGCGCCGCGCTTTCGATCGCATGCACCTGGCGCGTCAGCACTGAATCGGGTGGCTGCGCTTCGGTGATCAATGCGCAGTAGCCCTGGATGACCGTCAGAATATTGTTGAAGTCGTGCGCGACGCCGCCAGCGAGCAAACCGGCCGCGTCGAGACGCTGGGCATGGCGCAGTTGCGCTTCAAGCCGCTTCAGCTCGCGTACATCGCGATGCACCGACGCGCCGCCAATTACCTTTCCTTGCGCATCCCGTATCGGGAACACGGCGACTGACACTTCGATCAGCGAACCATCCTTGTGTTTGCGCACGGTGTCGGGACGCATGACGATTTCGTTGCGCTGCAACACGCCACGGATTTCCTCCATGCTGCGCTCGTAGTCGAAGTCCGGAATCAGCTTGCCGACCGGCTCGCCCACCATTTCGTCCCGACGATAGCCATAGAGTTTCTCGGCGCCCTTGCTCCAGTACAGGACCGCCCCCTCCATGGTGCAACGGAAGATTGCATCACCCGAGGCCTCGACGATGTCGGCGATCTGCTCGCTGGACTCGAAGGCCGCGCGAATGCCACCGATGTCGCGCACCGACGCCATGACAACGTCCTTGCCGTCGAACTTCGCGGGGCTCAGGCTGATGTCGACAGGAATTTCCTGACCATTCCTGTGCAAGGCGACAAGGTCCTTCGATACGCGCATTGGCCGCATCGTAGGATGCTGTTGATACTGCTCGCGATGCTCCCTGTGCGCTGCGTGCTTGTGCCGCGGCAGCAGTATTTCGACGGGCCTGCCCAGCAGCTCCTCGACGCGATACCCGAGCATGTCGTACACGCGCGCATTGCAGTACAGCATGTCGCCTTGCGCATCGACGACGATCAACGAATCGGGCGAAGCCTCCATCATCGCCCTCAGGTTGACTTCATTCGCACGCAGGCTGGCAATGGCATCCTGCAGCCTGGCTTCGGTCTTTTTCAGTTCGGTGATGTTCGTCACGAGGATGAACAGGCCGCGCACTTCACCAAAATTGTTTGTGTCCGGCACAAGGCTGACCAGCGAATGGCGGATAGCGGGATCGTCGCCCGAAAACACTCCTTCGTAGTTGACCATTTCCCCCCGTAAGGCGCGCTGCAGGTAGGGTCCCGCTACGGCCCACACCGCATCTGACACGACTTCGGAAACGCGCTTGCCGATGATTTCTTCCTTGTTGCGCTTGTAAAGCTTCTCATAGCCCTCGTTGACGAACTGGTACCGCAGATCACTGCTGACATACGACATCATCGCCGGGATCTTGTCGGCGATGATCTGCAGTTTCTGCATGGCTTTCGTCAGCGCATTCTCGCGATGCTTCCGGGTCGAGATGTCTTCAAGCAACAGGGAAATGGTCGGCGCGTCGTCCTGTGCGCGACTGAGCAGACGTCCCCAGAAGCTGGCGCCGGCTTTCGTGCGCAGGTGCAGTTCGATGCTGATGACACGATTACGCGCTTCGGGGCTGGCAATCTTGCCGGGCAGGAAGTCGGCGAAATCAGGGTGGCAGAGCTGTTCGATGCGAAGTGCCGCCATCTCCTCGCGCGTGTAGCCGAAGAGTCGACACCAGGCTTCGTTGGCGTCTGTGATGTTGCCGTCCAGCGCAAGCACTGCAAGGCCGATACGGCCTTCCACAAACAGCTCACTGAACAAATGTTCAAATGCGCTGTCCGGCAGGAAGGCCTGGCTGGCTTGTATGCAGTTGAGGAAGGCATGGCCTGTTGGGGTCGCAGGAACTCCGGCGCGACTGGGCGGACTGCGCGCTGGAGCTCGTCCTGATCCGACAAACGGGGGCGGAATATAGCAGCTTTTCGGAAATTTCCTTCCGAATTTGAACCTCCCTTCACAAAACCTTATGTAACTGTGTTTCTACAACAAACCGCGCTCCGCAAGAGAGGTCACCTCGCTATCGCCGACGACAAGATGATCCAGTGTTCGTATATCGACCAAAGCCAGCGCATTCTTGAGCCGGCGCGTAATGCTGATGTCTGCCTGACTGGGCTCGGCCACGCCGGAGGGATGGTTATGCGCGAAGATCAGCGCGGCTGCGTTATGGTGCAGCGAGCGGCGCACGACCTCGCGCGGATGCACCATCGACCCGTCGATCGTGCCGTGGAACAGCTCCTCCTGCGCAATGACGCGGTGCTGGTTGTCGAGGAACAGGCACAGGAAAACTTCGCGCTCATAGGCCCGCATGCGGCTGCGTATGTAGTTTCGGGTTAGCGCGGAGCTTGTCAGGCAATCACTGCGCTGCAGCTCCTCGAGCATGTGGCGGCGGGCCAGTTCGAGCGCTGCCTGCAACTGGGAGTATTTGCTCTCGCCCATACCCGGCTCGGCACAAAAGGTATCCTTGCCAGCCTCGAGCACACCGCGGACGCCGCCAAAGGTCACCAGCAGCTGGCGGGCCAGGTCCAGTGCCGTCAGCCCGGCGGTGCCGCTGCGCAGGAATATCGCCAGTAGCTCGGCGTCCGACAGGCTTTCGGCGCCCTGCTGCAACAATTTTTCGCGAGGCCGCTCGTGCCTCGGCCAACTGGTGATCGGCATGGTTCCTCCCTGAAACAGGAGCCGGCGCGGCGCCGGCGATCCGCCGGAGCCAGTCTAGTAGAGTCTGCCAATTTTGCGGGTGGATTTTCCGCCCCCCTTGTTGCTAGGCTTTGCCCCCTCTCCCAAACCCGCCCACCTTCATGTCCAACCTGCAGAACAAGCGCATCATCCTCGGCATCACCGGCGGCATCGCGACCTATAAAAGTGCCGAGTTATGCCGTCTGCTGATCAAGGCGGGAGCCGAAGTCAGGGTGGTCATGACGGCTGGCGCGCAGGAATTCATTACGCCACTGACCTTGCAGGCTCTGTCCGGCAACAAGGTCCACAGCCGCCTGCTCGATGCCGAGGCCGAGGCAGCAATGGGACACATCGAGCTTGCGCGCTGGGCTGACCTCATCGTGGTCGCCCCGGCGAGCGCCAACTTCATCGCGCGCCTTGCCAATGGCGAAGCCAGCGATCTCCTGACGACCCTCTGTCTTGCACGGCGGGGCCCGCTCGCGCTCGCGCCGGCCATGAACCAGGCGATGTGGAGCAACGCGCAAACCCAGCGGAATCTAGCCGAATTGATACAGAACGGTGTGCACCTGTTCGGGCCTGCCGCAGGCGCGCAGGCTTGTGGCGATGTCGGCATGGGGCGCATGGCGGAGCCCGAACAAGTCCTGCGGGACGCCGCGGGTCTGTTTGCGAGCGGCGCATTGAGCGGTTTCAAGGTGACGATAACCGCAGGGCCCACACGGGAAGCAATCGATCCCGTGCGTTACATCAGCAACCACAGTTCCGGCAAGATGGGTTACGCGCTGGCGCGCGCAGCTGTCGAAGCCGGTGCGGAAGTCACGCTGATCAGCGGCCCGGTCAGCCTGGCGCCGCCGGAACGCGTCAAGGTGGTCGCCGTGCAAAGCGCGCAAGACATGCTGCAGGCTTGCAGGGCGCACAGCGGCGACATCTTTATCGGCGTGGCCGCGGTCGCCGACTATCGTGCCGCAGAAGCGGCAGCGCAAAAGATCAAGAAGAATGCCGATGCAATGACGCTGCAGCTCGTGCGCAACCCGGACATCCTCGCCACGATGTCGGCAACCGAGCCGCGCCCGTTCTGCGCAGGCTTTGCGGCGGAAACAGAAAACCTGGCGGCAAACGCACAGGCGAAACTGGCGGCGAAAAACCTGGACCTGATTTTTGCCAATGATGCGAGCGCGACCTTTGGGCAGGATGAAGCGAGCGTCACCGCCTACTGGCGCGGCGGCGAGCAGAATTTCCCGCAATGCGGCAAGGAGCAACTGGCGCGGCAGATGATCGCGCTGATCGCCGCCCGGCTGACAGGCGCGGGATGACCACAGCTCCCGTGATTTCGCGCGGGATCTTTCGCGCCTATGACATCCGCGGCATCGTTGGCCAGGGGCTCGACGCGCAGAGTGTGCGCCTCATCGGCCAGGCCGTCGGCAGCGAAGCGCTCGACGCGGGCGAGGACACGCTGATCACCGGCGCCGATGCGCGGCTGTCGAGTCCCGAGCTTTCGGAAGCCCTGCAACGTGGCATTCTCGAGAGTGGTTGCAATGTCATCGATCTCGGCGTCGTGCCGACTCCGCTGCTGTACTACGCAACGCATGTGTTGAGCAGCAGCTCGGGCGTCATGCTCACGGGCAGCCACAACCCGCGCGACTATAACGGCCTCAAGATCGTGCTGAAGCAGCGCGCGCTCGCCGCCAACCAGATCACGCACCTGTACGAGCGCATCGTCGGCAACGAACTGCGCAAGGGTTCCGGCACGCGCACGACACACGACATCGTGCCGGCCTACCTCGCGCGCATCACGAGCGACACCCACCTGAAAAAGCGTTGGCGCATCGCAATCGACGGCGGCAACGGCGTAACCGGAAACATTGCTCCGCTGTTGTTCGAACAGCTCGGCTGTGAAGTAGTGCGTCTGTACTGCGAGCTGGACGGCAACTTTCCCAACCACCACCCGGATCCGACCCGCCCGGCGAACCTGCGCGATCTGCAGACCCTGGTCTACCAGAAGGGCTGCGATATCGGTATTGGCTTTGATGGCGATGGCGACCGTCTCGGCATCGTTACCGGCGACGGCAATATCGTCAATGCCGACCACATGCTGCTGGCCTTTGCGATGGATATCCTGCCGGAGAATCCAGCGGCTCGTGTCGTCTACGACGTCAAAAGCAGCCACCACCTGGCCCGAGTGATCGCGGCGCTCGAAGGCAGCGGCATGATGTGCAAGAGCGGCCATTCCTTCGTCAAACAGAAGCTGCAGGAAACCGACGCCCTGCTCGGTGGCGAATTTTCAGCGCACATCTTCTTCAAACACCGCTGGTACGGGTTTGACGACGGCATGTACGCCGCGGTGCGCTTCCTGGAGCTGATGGACAAGTACCAGGCCTCCGCACAGGACCTGCTCGAGCGCATGCCGGAAAGCTTCAGCACGCCCGAGCTGTTCGTGCCCGTCAGCGAGCAGAACAAGTTCGGCACCATGGACAGACTGGTTGAACAGTTGCGCTTCGACGGCGCGAACCTCAACTATCTCGACGGTATCCGCGCCGACTTTGGCCATGGCTGGGGCCTCGTCCGGGCGTCCAATACGACCCCCAACCTCGTGCTGCGCTTCGAGGCCGACAGTCCCGCGGACCTTGCCGACATCAAGGAGCGCTTCCGGGCGCGGCTCGATGTCCTGCTGCCGGGCGCCGTGCTGCCCTTCTGAGACATGCGTCGGCCGATACGCTCTTCGCTCTCATTCCCGCCAAGGCAAGAATCCAGCATAATGCCGCCCGAGCCGCAAGTAAGTGATTGCTCCGGTATAAGAATCAGCGAGACCAGACATGACCCTCGACCCCAACTCCGCGCAAAGCATTGCTAACGTTCTGACCGAAGCGCTGCCTTATATAAGGCGTTTCCACGGCAAGACGATCATCGTCAAATACGGCGGCAACGCCATGATCGACGAGACACTGAAGAACAGCTTCGCGCGCGACATCGTGCTGATGAAGCTCGTGGGCATGAACCCGATCGTGGTCCACGGCGGTGGTCCGCAGATCGGCTCGGTGCTGGAGAAGCTCGGCATCGAGTCCCATTTCGTGGACGGCATGCGCGTGACCGACAGCGCAACCATGGACGTCGTTGAAATGGTCCTGGGAGGCCTCGTCAACAAGCAGATCGTCAGCTTGCTCAACAAGAATGGCGGCAAGGCGATCGGCATCACGGGCAAGGACGGCGACTTCATCCGCGCGCGCAAGATGACCATCACGCGCAAGACCCCGGAGATGCAGGCGCCCGAGATCATCGACATCGGCCACGTCGGCGAAGTCACCGGCATCAACCCCTCGATCATCGAGATGATGCTGCAGAGCGACTTTATCCCGGTCATCGCGCCAATCGGCACCGATGCCGAGGGCCAGTCCTACAACATCAACGCCGACATCGTTGCCGGCAAGGTGGCCGCGCTCCTCAATGCCGAGAAGCTGATCCTGCTGACCAACATCGCCGGCGTGCAGGACCGCAGCGGCAAGGTCGCCGACTCGCTGACGATGGACGACATCAACGGCATGATTGCCGATGGCACGATCCACGGCGGCATGCTGCCGAAGATCGGCTGCGCGCTCGACGCCATGAGCGCCGGCGTCAACAGCGTCCAGATCATCGATGGCCGCGTGCCGCATGCCGTGTTGCTCGAGGTCTTTACCGATAAGGGCATCGGCACACAAATAACGCGTCGCTGAACGCGCAACCAGGACAGGGGAGAGGCACATGGCTCGTGAACGTGGACAGCGCAGGGAACAGATACTGCAGGTGCTTGCCAGCATGTTGCAGGACAATCCCGGCGGACGCATCACGACCGCCGCGCTCGCCGCGCAGGTCGGCGTGTCGGAAGCGGCCTTGTACCGGCACTTCCCAAGCAAGGCGCGCATGTTCGAAGGCTTGATCGCCTTCATCGAGGAAACGCTGTTCACGCGTATCACGCGCATCATCGCCGAGCCCGAATCCGCTCTGGCGCAGTGCGAAAAAATCGTTGTGCTGGTGTTGGGTTTTGCCGAGAAGAATCCTGGGATTTCCCGTGTATTGAACGGTGATGCGCTGTCCGGCGAACACGAGCGGTTGCGCGTGCGCGTCAGCCAGATTTTCGACCGCCTGGAAACGCAGCTGCGCCAGATCCTGCGCGAAGCGGAAGTAAAAGAAGGCTTGCGGACGACGGTGTCGGCAACGAGCACAGCAGGGCTCTTGCTCGCCTTCATGGAAGGAAAGATCAGCCAGTACGTGCGCACCGACTTCAAGCAGGTGCCGACCAGCAACCTGCAGGAGCAGTTTGCCTTACTGAGCCGCGGTGTCTTCCGGCAGGCCCAGTAGTTCAACGAGGCGCTTCATGTCGCGCTCGGCATCGGCAACCGCCGCCGCGCGGTCGTCTTCAAGGCGCTTGCGCTGCGCAGCGAGGCGCTCGACTTCCACCTGTTGAATCCGCACCGTTTCCACGGTTTGCGCCGGGGCCTCCTTGCTCTGGCTTGCGTAGTCATCGACTAGCTTCTTCGACACTGCCAGCTCGCTTTCGGTTTTCTCGAGACTCGCGATGAGTGCCGTCAGTTGCCCGTTGATCAGCAGCAGCCGCTCATCGCGTTTGCGCGCGATCTCGTCGGGTGAACGATACAGACGCATCAGCAGGCTGTCCGCCTCCTGCTGTTTCTTCAGCAGTTGCTCTTCGGCGAGCTGGCGCTCGCGCTCCGCCGCTTGCGCGGCCAACTCGGCTTCCGTCTTCGCGCGCGCAACCACTTCGATGACGACACCGCGCTCGTTGATGATCTCGTAACCGTTCTTGACGAACTGCGGTGGAACCGTGGAGCCGAGGACGGTGTGGCCTTCGTCATTGATGTAGCGGTAGGTATTCGCCGCCGAAGCGTCCTGGGCGAGACCCACGACGAGCACAAAGACCAAAGCCTTCAGTGCCAGCGATAGCGCAGGCGTAGTATTAAGCAGCGACACCATAACGTTCCTGATACATCCTCAGCTGAGGCAAGTAGTTAGCCAGCTCCGGGTTTCCGGTGCTTTCGAGATAGGCAATGATCTGTCCCAGGCTGATGATGCTTGCGACAGGAATGCCATATTGTTGCCGAATTTCGCCGATTGCCGACAGCTCGCCCTGGCCGCGTTCCTCGCGATCCAGCGCCACCACGACGCCTGCTGCCTGCGCGCCCGCCGCCTCGATCAGCGTCATGACTTCGCGAATCGCGGTGCCCGCAGTAATGACGTCATCGACCACCAGCACGCGTCCGGCGAGCGGCGCGCCAACGATCGTGCCGCCTTCACCATGATCCTTCGCTTCCTTCCGGTTGAAGCAGTAGGGAACATCCTGCGAAAAATGCTCGGCCAATGCGATACTCGCAGCCGATACCAGCGGAATGCCCTTGTAGGCCGGCCCGAACAATACGTCATGCGGAATGCTGGCATGGCGAATGGCAGCAGCATAACTGCGCCCGATAAAGCCCAGCGCCTGCCCGGTGTTGAACAGGCCTGCATTGAAGAAGTACGGACTCTGCCGGCCTGACTTAAGCGTGAATTCACCAAAGCGCAGAATGCGACGATGGATGACAAAGTCGAGGAATTGTTTTTGGTAGTTCAGCATTTTTCTATATTCTCAATCTTGTAAGGTTTGGCTCGCGCAGTGGCTCGCCGCTGCAGCGTCCCAGTCAACCTGCTGCCAGCGCAGCCTGTTGCGCAGCGAACAGCTGCCCGATGCCGTGCTTCGCCAGCGCCAGCATTTCATTCATCTGTTCCTCGCTGAAGTCGCCGGCTTCGCCGGTGCCCTGCACTTCGATAAAACCACCGGCGCTGGTCATGACAACGTTCATGTCGGTTTCAGCCGTGGAGTCTTCCGCGTAATCGAGGTCGAGCACCGGCAGACCCTGGTAAACCCCGACCGACACCGAGGCGATCATCTTGCGCAGGGGGCTCTGTGCGAGCTTGCCGCTCGTCACGAGGAAATTGATCGCATCGACAAGCGCCACACAACCACCGGTGATGCTCGCCGTGCGTGTGCCACCATCGGCCTGGATGACGTCGCAATCGACCTTGATCGTGTGCTCGCCCAGTTGCTTCATGTCGACCGCGGCGCGCAAGGCACGCCCGATCAGGCGCTGGATCTCCTGCGTACGCCCGCTCTGCGCGCCTTTCGCCGACTCACGCTCCATGCGCGAGCCGGTCGAGCGCGGCAACATGCCATATTCCGCGGTAATCCAGCCCTGGCCAGTACCTTTCAGGAAACGCGGCACGCTGTTGTCGACACTTGCCGTGCAAATCACTTTCGTGTCGCCGAACTCCACGAGCACCGAGCCTTCGGCATGCTTCGTGTACCGGCGCGTCAGCACCACCTTGCGCATATCGTTCGGCGCGCGGCCGCTGGGTCTTTGTACTGTCACTATCTATACCTCAATCCTGTTGTTGTACCGGCACAGGCCGATATCAATTTGCGCTCGAACGCGTAGGGCTGGAATCCGATGTCTTTACAGGCAGCGCCGGGTTATATTTCTGGCCCTTCCGCCACACGAGACTTACGCAATGACCAGTAGTATGACCGCCTTTGCGCGCCAGCATTCCGATCACCCCTGGGGCACGCTGGTCTGGGAAATCCGCTCGGTCAATCATCGCTACCTGGAGCCGGCGTTCCGACTGCCCGACAGCCTGCGTCACCTCGAAGGGAGCCTGCGCGAACAACTGCGCGGCGTCGTACAACGCGGTAAAGTCGAAGCGCAGTTGAAGTTTCTCGGCGCCGTAAACCCCGACGCGACGATCAGCATCAACGACGTGCTGCTCGAGCAATTGCATGCCACCACCGCGCACATCCGCGCCAAAATCCCGGGCTGCGCCCCACTCGATCCGCTCGGCATTCTCAAATGGCCCGGCATCGTCATCGAGCGCGAGCAGGATACCAAATTAATCGAGGGAAAAACGCTAGAACTCTTTAGCAAAACGCTCACTGCACTGCAGGATCAACGCGAACGCGAAGGCAGCCAGCTCAAACATCTGATCGAAGACCGGCTCAAGGCCATCAGCGCCATCGTCGCCACACTCCGCCATGAAATGCCGAAGATCCTCCACGCCCAGGCCGAACGCATCAAGGGCCAGTTCGCCGACCTGCAATTACAGGTCGAAGCCCAACGCCTCGAGCAGGAAATCGTGCTGATCACGCAGAAGGCCGACATTCATGAAGAGGTCGATCGCCTTGATACGCATGTGAAGGAAGTGACGCGCACCTTGAACCAGAGCGGGCAGGTCGGGCGCCGCCTCGACTTCCTGATGCAGGAACTCAATCGCGAAGCGAATACGATTTGCTCGAAGGCGATTGTGACCTCAACTACTTTTGGGGCGGTGGAGTTGAAGGTGTTGATTGAGCAGATGCGGGAGCAGATTCAGAATATTGAGTGATCCGGGCAAAATGCCACGCATGCGCTATTTCAAAAGGCTTAGCCCTCCTTCGCATTAACCAAGTTGCCAAATCGGATTTGGCAGGGTATTTTGGTCCAGGATCAGGACGTTCATGGAAAAGAACACTCCACATCGCAACCTTGCCGTCGTCAAGGCGCTGATACGCGCCGGTAAAGTCAGGGCGACCAGCTCTGCCCTTTCTGGCGCCGCGATGCTTGATATGGACTTCCTCGACATCGTCCGTGTGATTAGCGACCTGCGATCCGCCGATTTCTATAAAAGCATGACGACTTACCACGATCATCGCACCTGGCAGGACGTGTATCGCCCGTGCGTAGGCGCAGGCCTCATTTACCTTAAGCTTGTTGTTGTTGATGACGTGCTGGTGGTCTCGTTCAAGGAATCCACGCAATGAAAAAGTGTCCGGCCTGCGGCAAGGGTCCACTCAAACGTGGCAAGCGCAATCTTGCGCACACATATAAGGGCAGAAAAACCGTGATTCCGGCGGTGTCCGCAGAGTTCTGCAAGGCTTGTGGCGAAGCCATTCTCGATGCGGAGGAGTCAGCTCGGGTCAGTGCAGCCATGCTGGAGTTCAACCGTCAGGTAAACGCCGATCACATAGATCCAGAGTTTATTGTGCGCGTGCGCAAGAAACTTGCACTGGATCAAAGGCAAGCTGCGGAAATTTTCGGTGGCGGGGTTAATGCATTTTCGCGCTACGAGAACGGAAAGACTAAGCCGCCACTCGCGCTTGTGAAACTATTAAGGGTGCTTGATCGGCATCCGGAGCTGCTTAAGGAAGTGCGGGCTTGAGGAGCATTCGCTACGTGCTTATTCCGCAAGGTGCGTAGCTTGGCAGTCGCGGGAAGATAAGAAAGCGAGCATTCCAATTGCGAAGTGTGTGGATCCTAATTCCAATCCCAGCTCTTAAATTGCTCATGTCTCAGCTCCAGCAATTCCCGTTTCGGCCAATTTAGCCTATCGGAAGGCAAGTCGATCCGTTGTCCATGTAGAGCCTTTAATCCACTCTCTAAAATTATTCCGTCTCGCATAGCCATAAGACGGTCACTCACTTGAACTTCGTAATCCGCATTCACCCCTATTAAATTTGCATCGAATGCGCGGTGATGGATGCGAGAAAGGCAAATTCCGTTCTCTATACCAGCAATTCCTAGGTCATGAGTGTCGGGCATTATATGGACTGCTTCCAGCAGCTCAGGCACCGGCAGCCTAGTCATAGCACAGCAATGTCCGTACGCGGAGAGTACGCGCTCTCTAAACTCCGCTTGGTGGAGCCTGGCCTTGGTCGCGCGCAATGTGTATCGCCGTTCGATACGCCATGCTTCGGAATCCTTCAGATTGGACAATGATGCGCCTGAAGCTACTGAAACTCGACAAGTCATGCTTGTTGTGTCAATTGCCTCAACAAAGCACGGAAATATCGCTTTGTAGAAACCTGCCGCCACCGCAAAAAAATAAATTAGCGGCCATTGATAATCTAGACAGTCACGTAATGCTCGATTGTCGTGATTGTTTGGATCCGTTCCCTGCAGGGAGTAAACGAAGGTTCCGTCGGTATCTGCAGCGTCCGTGTATATGTTCACGCGCCCTTCCCGGGGCATGGTGGTTTTTATGGAAATCGCCCCACGGCGGAGCTGACTTGGCTTGAATATTCCTCGGGCTCTATTGGCTATCAAGATTTTCTCATCGAGAAGGTTAAAGCCCTGTGCAATTGCGCTCCACGGTATGTTGTCACCATAGACTTTATCGAGCGCAGCAACACGAGCAAACGCTCCAGCTCTGATTTGGTCGTCTTCTGCTGATCTATAAGAAATGTCTCGCACTGAGAAGTCTTTCTCCTTGAACAGTGTCGCTAGTACCCTGGATCACGCAGACTGCAACAAAAACTCCACCTTCACCGCCTCAAACGGAAACTCAATCGCACCATCATCCGTCCGCAAAAGAATCCCGGCACGCAGCAACGCGGTGACATCGGTATGAACTCCTTTCACGTCGCGTTCGACCCGGCGCGCAGCCTCGCGTATGGAAACCGGCCCCGCACCACATAGCGCTTTCAACAACTCCCAGCGTCGGGCGTTCAATACCTTCCAAAGCAGTTCCGGCGTTGCAAAGCTTATGCGCGCGGACTTTTGCGCTTTCCCGGTTTTCCACACGCGAACGAGTTCAGACATGGCTTCATCTGGAGGGCATACATCAAGCACGACGGTTTTCATGTTCCCACCTCGCTATGTCTTGTTGAAAGTCGCTGAGCAACTTTTCAGGGCTAATAAATTTGTAAGGAGTCTCTGTATGGCCTTCATGCCGGTGATCGCCTTTCCCTGCTTCGTTGTCGTAACGCAGCACGCAGACTTCGTTGACCACATAGGCCAACCGGTACTTGAATGTGTGCCGCGAACCGCGTAACGGGCGCGAAAGTTGCCATAGCACAAGCTCAGCAAACTTGTTGTCCGCGAATACGACGCGCTTATGAAGCAGTTCCGTTGCTTTCATGTTCAGGCAGCTTGCAATCCTTGCAATGTGTTGTCAATTTTTACAACAGGGGAGGTTCACTGAATCTACAACCAGTAATGGTCGGCCGCGAAAAAATTTCCAGCCTTTCGGTGTCTCTGCAAACTTTTTGGATGGAAGAGACACTGCTATTATCCGCCCCGCTGTCTACAGGACCCCCCCATGCCCCAAGGCTCCCTCTACCTCATCTCCGCTCCCTCCGGCGCCGGCAAAACTTCGCTCGTCAAAGCCTTACTGGCGGCTGGCAAGTGCGATACCGACATGGGCCTCTGCGTATCCATTTCCCATACCACGCGGCCGATGCGGCCGGGTGAGCAGGATGGCGTGAACTACCACTTTGTCGATGCTGATAGCTTCACGGCGATGGTCGGGCGCGGCGAGTTCCTGGAGCATGCCGAGGTCTTCGGTAACTTTTATGGCACCTCGAAGGCCTGGGTGCAGGAGCGGCTGGGGCAGGGCTGGGATGTGATCCTCGAGATCGACTGGCAGGGGGCCGACCAGATCAAGAAGCTGCTGCCGGACTCGATCGGAATCTTCATCTTGCCGCCGTCGCGGGATGCGCTGGAGCGGCGCCTGACAACCCGCGGGACGGACAAGCCCGAGGTCATCGCGGCGCGCATGGCAAAGGCGGTCAATGAAATGTCGCACTACCCGCAGGCCGATTACCTGGTCATCAACGACCACTTCGAAACCGCCCTTGCCGACCTGCAGGCCGTGTTCCGCGCCAACCAGCTGCGCCGGCCGGTGCAGGAAGCGCGCAACGCGGCACTTTTGTCTGCCTTGCTGGCCTGAAGCGGGGATCGCCCGCCTGGCCTGGTTTTTTGCCGCTTTGCTGGCTTGAATCAAGCACTTGCTGGCCTCATACCAGCCTTTGTGGCTATAATCGCCGCCCCCCGATTGACCCGCTTACTCAGCGCAGGATGACCCCATGGCCCGTATTACTGTTGAAGATTGTCTGGAAAACGTTGAAAACCGCTTTGAGCTGGTCATGATCGCCAGCCGCCGTGCCCGCCAGTTGCAGACCGGGGGCAAGTCACCGCTGGTGCCGGAAGACAACGACAAGCCTACCGTCGTAGCGCTGCGCGAAATCGCGGCGAAGCTGATCGACCGCTCCATCCTCAACGAAATCATCCATGAGCCTGTCGAAGAGCTGAAGGACCTGGTCGAAGCCGAAGCGCTGCGCAAGGCGCGCCAGGAAATCACGATCGAGGAAGCGATGGATGCCGAACTGATCGATGACGAAGCTGGTGAAACCATACCCAAAGCTGCCGCCGCCGATGCCGATGATGAAGAGGCGGATGAACCCGCCGCCGGCTCCGACGACGAAGCCGAGGAAGAATAACCCTTCCTCCCCACCCTCTAGAGGCCAGGCGCACGTATGAACATGATGCCGGCAATCCAAAGCATTGATGCTCTGGCCTCGAAGCTCAACACCTATCTCGAGCCTGCCCAGGTCAACCTGGTCAGGCGCGCCTATTACTACGCAGCCGAAGCGCATGACGGACAGAACCGTCGCAGCGGCGAAGCCTACGTAACGCATCCGCTGGCGGTCGCCGGCATCCTGCAAGAAATGCACATGGACCATCAGAGCCTGATGGCTGCGATGCTGCATGACGTCATCGAAGATACCGGCATCACGCGTGAGGCGATTGCGCACCAGTTCGGCGAAACGGTCGCCAACCTTGTCGACGGCGTCAGCAAGCTGAACAAGCTGAACTTCAGTTCGCAGGCCGAGGTGCAGGCCGAGAACTTCCAGAAGATGGCGCTGGCGATGGCGAAGGACATCCGCGTGATTCTCGTCAAGCTTGCCGACCGCCTGCACAACATGCGCACGCTCGACGGGCTGGCCTTCGACAAGCGCCGCCGCATCGCCAAGGAAACCGTCGATATCTACGCGCCTATCGCCAATCGCCTCGGTATGCACAACATTCGCATCGAGTTCGAGGAGCTGAGTTTCCAGATGCTGTATCCGATGCGCGCTCCGCTGATCGAAGCGGCTGTGCGCAATGTCAGCGGCCATCGTAAGGAACTGGTGACGCAGGTGCAGTCGGCGCTGGTTGCATGCCTGCAGCGCGAAGGCATGCCGGGCCGTGTCGAAGGGCGCGAGAAGCATCTGTTCAGCATTTACGAAAAGATGCGGCAGAAGCGCAAGAGCTTCCGCGAGATCACCGACGTGTTTGCCTTCCGCATCATCACGGATTCGGTCGACACCTGTTATCGCATCCTTGGCGCCGTGCACAGTCTCTACAAGCCGGTGCCGGGCCGCTTCAAGGATTACATCGCGATTCCGAAAACCAACGGCTACCAGTCGCTGCACACGACGTTGTTCGGCATGCACGGCATTCCCATCGAGATCCAGATCCGCACCGAGGACATGGAGTCGATGGCGAACAATGGTATTGCCGCGCATTGGTTGTACAAGTCGTCCGACGACAAGCCCAACCAGAGCCACATCCGCGCGCGCCAGTGGGTGCAGGACTTGCTCGAGATGCAGAAGCAGGCCGGAAATTCGCTCGAGTTCATCGAGCATGTGAAGACCGATCTGTTCCCCGACGAGATCTACGTGTTCACGCCGAAGGGCACGATCATGGAGTTGCCGGCCGGCTCGACCGCCGTCGATTTTGCCTATGCCGTGCATACGGACGTCGGCAATTCCTGCGTGGCCTGC
>JBEGWB010000148.1:0-41406 GCA_041178065.1 Pseudomonadota bacterium
TTCTCCGCTGCTGCCGCAGCGCAAGTCTGACACCCGCGGAACCAGCAGCTGGTTCTGCCCGACACTCTTGCGCAGAGACCAGCAGCAACTCCAATCCCGTGGGTGTCCAGAACGCACAACTGCTCAGAACGCGCAACTGCTCAGAACCGGCGAGTACCGCGCTGAGCAGCGCGCAGCCCGACTTAGCGCGCCGTTTCAAGCGCGCGAATGCGATCCTCGAGCGGCGGATGGCTTGAGAACAGCGCGCTCATGCGGCCTGAATTGATGCCGAAGGCCGTAAGTTCGCCGGGCATTTCCGCCGGATGGGACGACTTCAGCGCGCGCAGCGCCGAAATCATCTTGCCGCGGCCAGCCAGTGCGGCGCCGCCGGCATCGGCGCGGTATTCGCGATAGCGCGAAAACCACATCACGATCATCGATGCGAGGATGCCGAGCGCGATCTGCGCCACGATCGACACGATCCAGAAGGCCGGACCGTGGCCGCGTTCAACCTTGAATATGACGCGATCGACGACGAAGGCGATTACGCGCGACAGGAACACGACGAACGTGTTCACGACGCCCTGAATCAGCGTCAGCGTCACCATGTCGCCGTTG
This sequence comes from Pseudomonadota bacterium, assembly GCA_041178065.1. GTDB lineage: Bacteria > Pseudomonadota > Gammaproteobacteria > Pseudomonadales > Pseudohongiellaceae > CAILUG01. The sequence goes on from JBEGWB010000148.1 coordinate 598, forward strand.
GCCACATGGCTGATTTCGTGCGCGAGCACGGCTTCGACTTCATCCCGGCTCATACTATTGACGAGACCGGTGCTGACGGCGACTAGCGCCGCATTCTTGTTCCAGCCGGTCGCAAAGGCATTTGGCGCGGGCTGTTCGAATACCCCGACGTCCGGCATGCGAATGCCGCTTTGTTCAGCCTGCCTTCCGACTGTCTGCAGCAACCAGCGTTCGAACTCCGTGCGCGGCTGCTGGATGATCTGGACGCGCATCGACATCTTCGCCATCGTTTTCGACATCAGCAGCGAAATGATGGAACCGGAGAAACCGATGACCGCCGAGTAGACCAGCAGCGCCTGCAAATCGAGATCGACACCGTTTGCCTGCAACAGGCCCTCGAAGCCGAGCAAGTTGAAGATGATCGAAATCAGCACCATTACGGCGATGTTGGTGGCGAAGAACAGTACCAGGCGCAGCATGTGTAGGCTCCAGTTGTGGTTACCTCCATTATTGGGGGCCCCCACTGCTTTTCAAGCGCTCAGGCCATCCGCCAGCGCGAGGCTGGCGACTCCGGCCACGGTGCACGCCGCGCCGGCCAGGCGCAGCGGCGCCGCTGTTTCGCGTAGCAATCGCGCGCCTAAGAAAGGGCCGATCAATATGGCGTGAGTGTAGCCCGGGTTTCAGTTCCGGCGCGAACCTGCCGTTACAGCAAGGAGAAGAACAGGCAGGTGCCTGGGGTATCCCATGCGTTATGAAGCATTCATCCGGAATGTCCTGAACCTCGACGATAAGCACGGCGAGCAGCAGGGAATGCGGGATGCGGACCTGCGTTTGATGCAGGTCATCGATCTTGCGGTTGAGTATTACTGGGAACAGGACGTCGACCAGCGTTTTACCTGCGTACTGTTTTCGAGCCGCGCGCTCGAAACCGGGCATACGGAACATTATCTCAATCGCACCTTCTGGGACATGGACACCGAAGAGTCACCCGCCGCGGCCGGCGTCTGGGGCAAGTACAGGGCGCTGTTCGCGGCGCGCAAGCCGATCCGGCAGCTCGTGCTATGGCGTCACGATGCGCTGCGCGGCAGCCATTACCTCTGCATCGATGGTCGGCCACGCTTTGACCATTACGGCGAATTTCTCGGCTACTGCGGCGTCGTCCGTGACGTTACGCTCGAAAAGCAGACGGAAGACCACGCCGAAAGCCTTGAGCTCGCGGCGATCGGTATCGGCCACGTCGCCGCGAGTGGCCATTTCATCCACGCCAACCGCAAGCTCTGCGAGATGCTGGGCTACTCACGCGACGAGTTGCAGCGGCTGACCGTCAGGCAGATTTCCCATCCCGACGACCTCGCTATCACCGACGTGGCACGCAGCGGTCTGCTGTCCGGCGCGCTTGAATCATTCAAATGCGAGAAGCGCTACCTGCGCAAGGACGGCGTGGCGATCTGGGTCGGCCTGACCATCGCCACGAAGCGTGACGCGCACGGCTCGCCCCTGTATGACGTATCGATCATCGAAGACATCTCCGCGCGCCGGAAAGCCGAGGAACGCATCAAGTACCTCGCGACCCACGATGAAATGACCGGTCTGCCCAATCGCGCGTTGTTCACGCAGCTCGTCAAGCACGCGCTCGAAAGCGGGCGTCGCTACCAGCGCAGGTTTGCGCTGCTGTTCATCAATCTCGATCGCTTCAAGCAGATCAACGATTCACTTGGCCACACCGGCGGCGACCTGCTGCTGAAGGAAGTGGCGACGCGTCTCGTCGGCTGTGTGCGCTCGAGCGACGTCGTTACCCGTTTCGGCGGCGACGAATTCGTCATCATGCTGCAGTAAGCCGGCAACAAGCCGCAGATTGCCGCCGTTGCGCGCAACCTGCTGGCGGCCGCCATGAAGCCGCTCGAGATTCTCGGGCAGGAATGCAGGGTAACGGCCAGCATTGGCATCAGCGTCTTTCCCGGCGATGGCGACGACGAGCATGTCCTGATGAAGAACGCCGACATCGCCATGTACCAGGCAAAGGAGGAGGGCAAGAACAACTTCCAGTTCTATGCCGCCGACCTGAAGGCCCACACAGTGGAAAAGCTGGCGCTTGAATCGCACCTGCGCCACGCCGTGGAGCGCAACGAATTCGATGTGTACTACCAGGCAAAAGTAAGCATACAGACCGGCGAAATCCGTGGCGCTGAAGCGCTGTTGCGCTGGCATAACCCGATGCTCGGGCACGTGTCGCCGGCGCAGTTCATTCCGCTGAGCGAGGAGCTGGGCCTCATCATCCCGATCGGCCAGTGGGTCATCCGCCGGGCCTGCGAGCAAATCCGGCTGTGGAACCGGCAAGGCCTGCCGCCAGTGTGCATTTCGGTAAACCTGTCGCCGCGGCAATTTCTGGATCCCGAGCTCGTGTCCTATATCGAGGGAGTTCTGCGCGACACGGGTATCGATGCCGCGCGTCTCGAGCTCGAGATCACCGAGAGCATGGTCATGCACAACGCCGAGCGTTCATTGCAGAAACTGCACAACATAAAAGCGCTCGGCATTCGCATTGCGATCGATGATTTCGGCACTGGTTATTCATCGCTGTCGCAGCTGAAGCGCTTTCCGGTCGATACCCTCAAGGTCGATCGCTCCTTCATCCGCGAGATCCAGACCGACGACGAGGATCGCGCGATCACGCAGGCAATCATCACGATGGGCAAGACGCTGGGCCTGACGGTGGTTGCCGAAGGCGTCGAAACCGCGGAGCAGCAAAGCTTCCTGTGCAACCACGATTGCGACGAAATCCAGGGTTACTATTTCAGCAAGCCGATCCCTTGCGGCGAGTTTGAAAAATTGCTGCGCCATCACAAGCCTGTGCCGCTGGTTTAGCGGGATTCAGCGCCTCGGAGGCGGGGCCCCCGGCGCCTTTCCCGATGCTTTTTTGTCCTGAAAGCCGGTACAATGCGTCCTGTTTTTCAGCCGCAGATGTACTTCATGTCCGTTCCGACGCGCGACTTCCTGATAGCCCCTTCGATCCTGTCCGCCGACTTTGCCCGCCTGGGTGAGGAAGTCGAGGCAGTGCTCGCCGCTGGCGCCGACGTGGTGCACTTCGACGTCATGGACAATCACTATGTGCCGAACCTGACGATCGGCCCCATGGTCTGCAAGGCGCTGAGCGCCCATCTGAAAAAGAAAAATGTCGTGGTGCCGATCGACGTGCACCTGATGGTGTCGCCGGTCGACAGCCTGATCAATGATTTTGCAAAAGCCGGCGCCACCTACATCAGTTTTCATCCGGAAGCGTCGCATCACGTCGACCGTTCGCTACAGCTGATTCGCGACCTCGGTTGCAAGGCCGGCCTCGTGCTGAATCCAGCCACGCCAGTGGCTTGCCTCGACTACGTCATGGACAAGGTCGACTTGATCTTGCTGATGTCGGTGAACCCGGGCTTCGGCGGGCAGAAATTCATTCCCTCGACGCTGCGCAAGCTGGCGGAGGTGCGCAAGCTGATCACGGCCAGCGGACGGGATATCCGCCTCGAAATCGACGGCGGCGTGACGGTCGAGAATATCGCTGAAATCGCGGCGGCCGGCGCCGACATGTTCGTTGCGGGCTCGGCAATCTTCGGCAGTGGCAATGCCAATGACAATTACCGGACCACCATCGATGCGATGCGCAAGGGACTTGCCGCGGTATGAGCATGTCAATTGCCCAAATGGCGGAAGCCGAGTTCGCCGCGCTGGCGGCGCAGGGTTACAACCGGATTCCGCTGGTGCGCGAAGTACTGGCTGACCTCGAAACCCCGCTTGGCGTCTACCTTAAACTCGCGCAAGGTCCTTACAGCTATTTTCTCGAATCGATGCAGGGCGGCGAAAAGTGGGGCCGCTACTCGTTCATCGGCTTGCCCTGTAGCACGGTGTTGAAGGTTTCCGGCGCCGAGCTCACGGTCGAACAGGATGGCAAGATTCTCGAGGCGCATACCACCAGCGATCCCTTCGCTTTCATTGCCGGGTTCCAGCAGCGCTATCGCATTCCTGACACGAGGCCCGAGCTGCAGAAACTGCCGCGCTTCAATGGCGGCCTCGTCGGTTACTTCGGCTATGACACCGTGCGCTATGTCGAGCGCAAGGTCGCCGCAAGCGCACCGCCCGATACCGTGCACACGCCGGACATCGTGTTGATGGTGTCGGAAGCGGTCGTGGTATTCGACAACCTGCGCGGCCGCATGACGCTGATCGTGTATGCAGATACCGCGCAGAAGGACGCCTATGCACAGTCGCAGCGCAAGCTGGACGGCCTTGTCGCGAAGCTGGCACAACCCGCCGCGCCGCCGCCACTTGCGAAGGGTCGGGTCGTCGACGAAGGCGATTTCGTATCGAGCTTCGGCCAGGCTGAATATGAAAAGGCGGTCGACTGCATCAAGGAATACATCGTCGCTGGCGACGTCATGCAGGTGGTGCTCGCGCAGCGCATGAGCCTGCCCTACACCGGCGCGCCACTGAACGTTTACCGCGCCTTACGCCTGCTCAATCCGTCGCCGTATATGGTGTTCATGGACATGGCCGACTTCCACATCGTCAGCGCCTCGCCCGAAATCCTGGCGCGCGTCGAGGATGGCCGCATCACCGTGCGCCCGCTGGCCGGCACGCGCCGCCGCGGCAAGACCGAGGCCGAGGACATTGCGCTGGAGCAGGAGCTGCTGGGCGACGCGAAGGAAATCGCCGAACACCTGATGCTGATCGACCTGAGCCGCAACGACGCCGGTCGCGTATCGAAGATCGGCAGTGTCGAAGTCACGCGCCGGATGTTCGTGGAGCGTTACTCGCATGTCATGCATATCGCATCGACCGTCGAGAGCGACATCGCCGCAGACAAGAGCGCGCTCGACGTGCTGAAAGCCACCTTGCCCGTCGGCACCCTGAGCGGCGCACCAAAAGTGCGCGCGATGGAAATCATCGACGAATTCGAACCCGTCAAACGCGGTATATACGGCGGCGCGATGGGTTACCTGTCATGGAACGGCAACATGGATATGGCGATTGCCATTCGCACGGCCGTCATCAAGGACGGCGTGCTGTACATCGAGGCGGGCGCCGGCATCGTGGCCGATTCCGTGCCGAGCTCGGAGTGGGAAGAAACACTGAACAAGGCACGCGCGATGTTTCATGCAGTCAAGCTCGCCGAATCGGGATTGCAGTCATGATATTGATGATCGACAACTACGATTCTTTTACCTGGAATCTCGTGCAGTACTTCGGCGAACTGGGTGCGGACATGCGCGTCTATCGCAACGACGAACTCAGCATCGACGATATCGAGAAACTGGCGCCGACCCATATCATCATTTCGCCCGGTCCCTGTACGCCAAAAGAAGCGGGTATTTCCGTGCCGACGATCAAGCACTTTGCCGGCAAGATTCCGCTGCTCGGCGTCTGTCTCGGGCACCAGGGAATCGGCGAGGCGTTCGGCGGCGACATCGTTCGCGCGAAACGCGTCATGCACGGCAAGATTTCTGCGATCCATCATCAAGGAAAAGGCGTTTTCGAAGGCCTTAACAATCCCTTCAACGCGACTCGCTATCATTCGCTCGTCATCAAGCAGGAAACCTTGCCTGCCTGCCTCGAGGTGACGGCGTGGACACAGAATCCCGACGGGTCGATTGAAGAGATCATGGGCGTGCGGCATCGCAGCTTGCCGATCGAGGGTGTGCAATTCCACCCCGAATCCATCCTCACCGAACATGGCCACCAGCTACTGAAGAACTTCCTGGATCATTACTGATGTCCGCGCAGGTCCCCACCATTCTCGACAAGATCCTCGCCCGCAAGCGCGAGGAAGTGGCTGAACGCAAGACACAGGCCACGCAAGCCGAACTCGAACAGCGCTGCAAGACGCTTGAACCATGCCGTGGTTTTGTCGCGGGATTGCACAAGCAGATCGTTCACAAACGTCCCGCCATCATCGCCGAGATCAAGAAGGCCTCGCCGAGCAAGGGTTTGATCCGCAAGAACTTCAATCCTGCCAGCATCGCCATCAGCTACGCGAGCCATGGTGCAACCTGCCTGTCGGTGCTGACAGACGTCGATTTCTTCCAGGGACACGACAGCTTCCTGCAACAGGCGCGCGAAGCCTGCACATTGCCGGTGCTGCGCAAGGACTTCATGCTTGACCCATACCAGATCGTCGAATCACGCGCGCTGGGCGCAGACTGCATCCTGCTTATCGTGGCGGCACTGTCGACGGCGCAATTGCAGGAATTGAACGCCACGGCTCATGAATGCGGGCTCGACGTGCTCGTGGAAGTGCACAACCAGGCCGAGCTCGCCGAGGCGCTTGCGCTGAAGCCGGCGCTCGTTGGCATCAACAACCGCGACCTGCATACCTTCAAGACCAGTCTCAACGTCACCTACCAGCTGCTCGAGCACATTCCGGAAGGCACGATGGTTGTTACCGAGAGCGGCATACTTGCACGCGAAGATGTCGCCGAGATGCTGGAGCATAGCGTATATGGTTTCCTCGTCGGCGAGTCCTTCATGCGCGCAAGCGATCCGGGCGCGAAGCTGCAGGAACTGTTCTTCTAGTCTCCGCGCCTCAAATGGGGTCGGTATCGCAGCGCCACAGCGGGTGGAGCGAATCCATATGCCGTGGCATAAGGTCCGCGGATACGCTTGCCTCTCTTTTCAGGTCAGAATAAATGAAGCCTTTACGTGTCGTCATCGTGGGTGCCAGTGGGGCGATTGGCGAGGCTTTGGCGCGCCAGTACCTCGCGTCGGACACGCCCGTGCAACTCATCGCCTGCTCGCGCCAGCCTGTGTTTGCGCACGAAGCCGCTGTGGACTGGCGACGCCTCGACCTGAGCGACGAAGACAGCATTGCCGGCGTCGCCCGTTATCTCGGGGAGCAAGGGCCCGTTGATCGCGTCATCATCTGCACGGGTGTGCTGCATGCAGGAGACCGGCAGCCGGAAAAATCACTGCAGGCGCTGGCCCCAGCCTGGCTGAGATACAGTTTCGAAATCAACGCGATTGGACCTGCGCTGCTGCTGAAGCATTTCCTGCCACTGCTGCGGGCAGATACGAGGAGCGTGTGCGCGGCACTGTCGGCGCGGGTTGGCAGCATCAGCGATAACCGTCTCGGCGGCTGGTATAGCTACCGCGCGGCAAAAGCCGCGCTGAACATGCTGATTACGACGGCTGCGATCGAACTGAAGCGCCGTAATCCGCAGGCGGTGCTTGTTGGCCTACATCCCGGCACGGTCGATAGTGGCTTGTCGAAACCGTTCCAGGCCCGACTGAAGCCTGGGCAGCTGCAAAGCCCGGAGCAGGCGGCGCTGGCGCTGATGCGCGTCATCGAGAGTGCTTCCAGCACGGATTCAGGGCGCTGCCTCAGTTATGACGGCAGCGTGCTGCCGGCCTGATGCGGCGGTAAGCGGTCAGGTCTGTTTGGCGGCGGCGCGCAGCGAGCACCGCCACACGTCAGGGTGAGCCCAGCGCCTGCTGTATGTCCGCGATCAGCTCAGGTGCGTCCGGGTCGGTATTGCTGCCGAAGCGGCGAATCAGGTTGCCGTCGCGTCCCACGAGGTACTTGTTGAAGTTCCAGCTTGGCTGACCCGCGGCGTGCAGATCCCTGAACAAGGGATGCGCATCAGCTCCGCGTACCTTGATTTCAGCGGACATCGGGAAGGTCACGCCATAGTTGACGTAGCAGATGTTCGCGGTCTCGGCGGCGTCTTCGGATTCCTGCAAAAAGTCGTCGGACGGGAAGCCGATCACCACCAGGCCCTCGTCACGATAACGCTGGTGCAGCGCCTCGAGCCCGGTGAACTGCGGCGTGTAACCGCAGAAACTTGCCGTGTTCACGAACAGCACGGCCTTGCCGGCCGTCAGTGCGCAAAGATCGAGTTCCGCGGCGCCGCGCAGTCCGGGGACCCGTTGATCGAGCCACGCCGCACAGCCAGCTGAGTTCCCCTCCGTGCTGGATGGCGGGATCGACTCGGGTTCGCCTGCAATGGCTGACCCTGTGCTCATGAGCAAGAGTATGGCGGCTATGGTGCGCACGGGTTTTGTCCCCTCTGTATCAGCATGTTTGATGCAGGCTATCCGCTTCCCGCTGTCGCTGCGACTGCGTGAATCTGCCTGTGCCCGACATGGCGCTCTGTGCGCTGGCCGGGTCCTTTCAGTTGTACGCAGGGGGCGCGTCGCTGGATCTGCGCTCGCGCTGCATGGACGCTGTGCGCTGGGTAGGGCCGGGGACGCATGCTGTGCTACTGGCGCTGCGGGACTGCGGGACTGCGGTATACAGGAGGTGAGGGTGGCGCTCAGCGCGCACCGTAAATGACGATCGTCTTACCGTGTACTTCGACGAGGCCCTGGTCTTCCAGCTCTTTCAACACACGGCCGGCCATCTCGCGTGAGCAATTCACGATACGGCCAATTTCCTGGCGGGTGATCTTGATCTGCATGCCGTCCGGATGCGTCATCGCATCGGGCTGCTTGCTCAGCTCCAGCAAGATGCTGGCGATACGGCCGGTAACGTCGAGGAAGGAGAGATCGGCGACGCGCTTCGTCGTGCTGCGCAGGCGATGCGCCATCTGCTTGCCGATCGTGTACAGGATTTCGGGGTGTGACTTCGAATAGGCGTTGAAACCGGAATAGGCAATTTCGGCGATTTCGCATTCGGTCTTCGTGCGCACGCAGGCGCTGCGCGATTCCATGTGTTCGAACAGACCCATCTCACCGAAGAAGTCACCGGGATTGAGGTAGGTGATGACCGCTTCCTTGCCGTCCTCGTCTTCCAGTACGACCGATACCGACCCGCTGATGATGTAGAAGAGTGTTTCGCACTTGTCACCCTCATGGATGATTGTGGTCTTGTTGGGGTATTTGCGCCTGTGGGCGTGACTCAGAAAATTATCGAGATCCGTGATATGCGGTGTGATGGCCATCAATGCCATGTCAGTACCCTCTTTATGTCCTCGCGAAAGCCCCAAGCGTTTAACCCTGTCACAGTTGTTTTAGCCCGTCTGCTAGACGCAGAATGTATATCATACTTCCGGGAAATGAGCCATTTTTCAGTGCCTTGGCTTAATATCCTGAGTCGTGTATCGCAGTTTTGGGATCTGCTTCTTATGGGATAATGCGCGCCGGTAAAGAAACCGCAAGTGGGGAGTCACGCAGGCATGAAAGCGACAGTCAAATGGATAGAAGGGGCGATGTTCCTCGGCGAATCGGGCTCGGGACATTGTGTCGTCATGGACGGCCCGGAGGAGATCGGCGGGCGCAACGCCGGCATCCGTCCAATGGAGATGTTGCTGATCGGTGTCGGCGCCTGTTCCTCGGTCGATGTCGTCAGCATCCTGAAGAAGGCGCGCCAGGAGGTTAGCGATTGCGAAGCCCGCGTCGAGGCCACGCGTGTCGACGCGGTGCCGGCCGTGTTCGAACGCATCCACATGCACTTCATCGTCAGCGGCAAGAACCTGGACGAGGGCAAGGTCAGGCGCGCGGTCGAACTGTCGGCCGAGAAATACTGTTCGGCATCGATCATGCTGCAGAAGGGCGGCGTGGAAATGACGCACGGCTACGAGATCATTAACCTGTAAACCACAAGGGGATCGACATGAAACGACTGAGCGGGTATCTGCGTGCGTGGATGGTTTGTGCCTTGAGTCTCGTGCTCAGCGCCTGCATGGCCTCGAGCGGGACGGTCGACCAGAAGCGCGCCGCGGTGCAGGACATGAAGAATGAGGTGCTGCAGGACCTCTACGCGCAGAAGCCCGACGTACAGTCGCAGTTATCCGGCGCGCCTGCTTACGCGGTATTCAGCTCGGCCAACGTCAACGTGGTCCTCGCGAGCTTCGGTGGCGGCTACGGTGTCATGCATAACAACCAGTCGGGGCAGGACACCTACCTGAAGATGGGCGAGTTCGGTCTCGGCATCGGCGCGGGCCTGAAGGATTTCCGCATCGTCATGATTTTCCATACGCAGGATGCGATCGATCGCTTCATGGAATACGGACTGGGCTTGGGCGCGCAGGCAGATGCCGCGGCGGTGGCGAGTGACCAGGGCGGCGCAGTCGCGGGCGAGTTGCAGCTCGACAACATTACCGTGTACCAGCTGACCGAGACCGGCCTTGCGTTGCAGGCCACGATCAAGGGCACGAAGTACTGGCGGGACGAAGAGTTGAACTAGGCGATATGCCCCTACGGCATCAAAAGGCGCTATCCGGGCTGTTCAGATGCGGTAGGTAGTCGTCTTCATCACGCGGGCCAGCAGGCCCATTGCCAGTTTCACCGGCGCCGGCAATTCAGCGGCGCCGGCTTCCCTCGCGCTGGTCCCGTGCCGGCTTTCGTCGCTGTGCATCTGCTCGAGGATGCGGCGGCTCCTGTCATCGCTGGCGGGCAAGTGCTGCAGATGGTCCTCGAGATGGCCGCACACCTGCTTCTCGGTTTCGGCAACAAAGCCCAGGCTCCACTTGTCGCCAGCCAGACCCGCGAGCGCGCCAATGCCGAACGACATGCCGTACCACAGCGGATTCAGCAGGCTCGGGCGGCTGTCGAGTTCATCGAGCCGGCTCTCGCACCAGCTGAGGTGATCGTATTCTTCGCGCGCGGCCTGTTCCATGCTGCCGCGCACTTCCGGCAGGCGCGCCGTCAGGGCCTGACCCTGATACAAGCCCTGTGCACACACTTCCCCCGTATGATTGATGCGCATGAGGCCCGCGGCGTGGCGGGCTTCAGCGGGCGATAGCTCGGGGCTTTCCGCCGCAGCGCCGGGGTTGGGGCGCGCCGCGGCGACAGTGCCGGGCACCAGTGTGCGCAGGGCATGGTCGAGCTGGAGGATGATCGTGTCGATTGGAGTCATGACGTTTCTCCTGGGCCTGTGGCCCTGTATTCAGGCGGAGTCAGAACTGGGGCCCTGGCCCTTCTCGCGCGCTATTGCACGCCAGCCGATGTCGCGGCGGCAATACATGCCTTCCCAGCTGATATTGTCGACGAGCTCGTAAGCCCTGCGTTGCGCTTCCGACACCGTAGCGCCGAGTGCCGTTGCGCACAAGACGCGGCCGCCGTTCGTGACGACCTTGCCATCGGCCAGCCGCGTACCGGCATGAAAAATCTTTGCCCCGGCGGGCGCGGGTAAATCCAGACCGTGGACGATCTTGCCCCTGGCATAATTATCCGGATAGCCGCCGGCCGCGAGCACGACGCCGATCGACGCGCGTGGATCGAAGTTCAGCGTGATTTTGTCCAGGGTGCCAGCAATCGCGGCTTCGCAAAGTTCGATCAGGTCGGTCTGCAGGCGCATCATGATCGGCTGTGCCTCCGGATCGCCGAAGCGGCAGTTGAACTCGACAACTTTCGGCGTGCCGTCGGCGGTAACCATCAGGCCCGCATACAGGAAGCCGACATAGGTGTTGCCCTCGGCCGCCATGCCACGCACGGTCGGCATGATGACTTCGTTCATCGCCCGTGCGTGCACCGCCGGCGTGACGACCGGGGCTGGCGAATACGCGCCCATGCCGCCGGTGTTCGGACCTTTGTCGCCGTCATCGCGCGCCTTGTGATCCTGGCAGGTCGCAAAGGGCACGGCGGTCTTGCCGTCGACGACGACGATGAAGCTCGCTTCCTCGCCGACCATGAACTCCTCGATGACAACCCGGCGCCCCGCATTGCCGAAGCTGTTGCCCGACAGCATGTCCCGGATCGTGGATTCGGCTTCAGCAAGGGTCTGCGCAATGATGACACCCTTGCCGGCCGCGAGGCCGTCGGCCTTGATGACAATCGGCATTGTCTGTTTCCGCAGGTACGCGAGCGCTGCCTCGACCTCGGTGAAATTGCCGTACGCCGCCGTGGGAATGTTATGACGCGCGAGGAAATCCTTCGTGAAGGCTTTCGAGCCCTCAAGTTGCGCGGCGCCTTGCGAAGGGCCAAAGCAGGGCAGGCCAAGCGCGTTGAAATGATTGACGATGCCTGCGACGAGAGGGGCTTCGGGGCCGATCAGCGTGAGTCCGACGCCATTGGCCTGCGCGAAATCCGACAGCGCCGTGAAGTTCGTGATATCGAGTTCGACGTTGCGCACCATCGGCTCGCGCGCAGTGCCGGCATTCCCGGGCACGACGAACACTTCCGTCACCCGCGGCGACTGCGTTGCTTTCCAGGCCAGCGCATGTTCCCTGCCGCCACTGCCGATGATCATTACCTTCATGTATTCGTTCCTCGGAAATTAGGACCAACAATCGGCAGACAGACCAGCCACAGAGTGGGTTTGACCACCTGGTGGTCCGCCACCTGACTAGTGGCGAAAGTGGCGCATGCCGGTAAAGACCATGGCAATGCCAGCCTTGTCCGCCGCGGCAATGACTTCGTTGTCGCGCATCGAGCCGCCTGGCTGGATGACGGCGGTGATGCCCGCGGCCGCGGCGGCTTCGACGCCGTCGCTAAAGGGGAAGAAGGCATCGGAGGCCATCACCGACCCCGCAACCTGCAGATTTTCATCAGCCGCCTTGATGCCGGCAATCTTCGCGCTGTACACCCGACTCATCTGGCCGGCGCCGATGCCGATCGTGCGCTTGTCCTGGCAGTAGACGATCGCGTTCGACTTCACGAACTTGACGACTTTCCACGCGAACATCAGGTCGCTGAGTTCAGTCGCAGTCGGCTGGCGCTGCGTGACGACTTTCAGGTCTGTAGCCGTGATGCGGCCGTTGTCGCTGGTCTGCACCAGCAGTCCACCGCTGACTTTCTTGTAATCCCACGCGACAGCACTGGCCGAGGCCCACTGCCCGCACACGAGCAGGCGCAGGTTGTCCTTGCGTGCGATCTCCTTCGCGGCGCCGGCACTGACACCAGGCGCAATGATGACTTCGGCGAACTGGCGCTCGACGATGGCGCGCGCGGTGGCCGCGTCGAGTTCGCGGTTGAACGCGATGATGCCGCCGAAGGCCGAGGTTGGGTCGGTCGTGTAGGCCTTGTCGTAAGCCTCCAGCAGCGTCGCCGCGACGGCAACGCCGCAGGGGTTCGCGTGCTTGACGATGACGCAGGCCGGTTCGTCGAAAGCCTTGACACATTCCAGCGCGGCGTCGGTGTCGGCGATATTGTTGAAAGACAATTCCTTGCCTTGCAGTTGCGCGGCACTCGACACCGTGCCCGCGACAGGCGACGCATCGACGTAGAACGCGGCGCTCTGGTGTGGATTCTCGCCGTAACGCAGTTCCTGCTTCTTGATGGTCTGGCTGTTCCAGGTATGGGGAAAGGCGCTGCGATGTCCCGCGGTATCGGTCGCGCCGAGATACTGCGCAATCGCGCCGTCGTACTGCGCCGTGTGTTCGAAGGTGGCAACGGCGAGACGAAAGCGCGTCGCGGCACTGATATGGCTGTGGTTGTCGCGCAGCTCAGCGAGCAGGCCAGCGTAATAGGTGGGATTCACCACTACGCTGACCCAGGCATGGTTCTTCGCCGCGGCGCGCAGCATGGCCGGACCGCCGATGTCGATGTTCTCGATGGCCTCGCCGAGCGTGCACTCCGCCCTGGCGACTGTCGCCTGGAAGGGATAGAGATTGACGACGACCATATCGATCGGCGCGATGCCGTGCTGTTGCATCACCGCGTCGTCGGCGCCGCGGCGACCGAGGATACCGCCGTGCACCTTCGGATGCAGTGTCTTGACGCGGCCCGCCATCATTTCCGGGAAGCCGGTGTAGTCGGCGATTTCAGTCACCGGTATGCCGGCATCTTTCAATAGCTTGTACGTGCCGCCCGTCGACAGCAGCTCGACGCCGAGGGCATGCAGGCTGCGCGCGAAATCGGCGATGCCGGCCTTGTCGGACACACTGAGCAACGCGCGGCGAACGGGCGTTGCTGCGTTATTGGTGGCGGCGGGGGCGTGGGTACTCATCGGGACGTGCAACCTTCTGTAATGATGGAAACGATTGAATCACTCGAGCATGTCGTACTGGCGCAACTTCTTGCGCAGCGTGCCGCGGTTCACGCCAAGCATCTGCGCGGCGCGACTCTGGTTGCTACGCGCCTTCTGCATAACGGCTTCGAGCAGGGGAGCTTCGACTTCGCTGAGTACCATGGCGTACAGGTCGTTGATCATTTCCGGATCGACCTGCGCGAAATAATCATTCAGCACGGTGCTGACGCAAGCGCGCAGTGTCTGGCGCGGCTCCACCATGAGGGGCTTCATGCGGCGGCCTCCTGTTGTGACTGCTGTTGTTCAAAAAGCAATTCCGGCAATTGGCTGACAAAGAAGCGATCGACCAGTTCAATCTGCGCAGCGACGCTGTCGACGCGATTGAACTCCGCGCGAAACTCGCGCGCGCCGGGAAAGGTTTCGAGATACCACGCGCAGTGCTTGCGTGCAAAACCGAGGCCCATGTGCTCGCCATAGAAGACGTGAATCTGTTGCAGGTGCGTGCGTACGATGCGATGAATTTGCGAAAGCTCGGGCGGCGGCAGATGCGTGCCCGTGCGCAGGAAGTGTTCGATTTCGCGGAATATCCACGGCCGGCCCCTGGCGCCGCGTCCAACCATCACGGCGTCGGCGCCTGTATGTGCCAACACCATGCGCGCTTTTTCCGGCGAGCTAATGTCGCCGTTTGCCGTCATCGGAATGTGGATCGCCTGTTTGATCGCGGCCATGGTGTCGTACTCGGCATCGCCGTTGAACATGCAGGCGCGCGTGCGCCCGTGTACCGCGAGCGCGGCGATGCCGCAATCTTCGGCGATGCGCGCGATCGTCACGCCGTTGCGCATATCAGGGCTCCAGCCGGTGCGTATCTTCAATGTCACCGGCACGTCGACGGCGGCAACTACGGCTTTAAGTAGTGTTTCGACCAGTTTCTCGTCGCGCAGCAGCGCGGAGCCGGCGGCCTGCTTCAGGACTTTCTTCACCGGGCAGCCCATGTTGATGTCAATGACCTGGGCGCCCGCCTCCACATTGAAGCGCGCGAAGGACGCGAGCGTTTCTGGCTCGCCACCGGCAATCTGCACGACACGCGGCTCCGCTTCGTCGCGATGCGCGCGGCGCATCGTGCTCAGGGGGCTGTCGAGCAGCTGCGGATTCGCGCTCAGCATCTCCGTGGCCGCAACCGCAGCGCCATGCTGGCGGCAGAGCGTACGAAAAGGACGGTCACTGATACCGGCCATTGGCGCGAGCACGACACGGGTGTCGAGGATGTAGGGGCCGATCTGCATCGGGAGGATTCGGGCGGGTAAAGAGGCTGGCAATGTTACAAGGGCAGGACGGGGCAGTCCATGAACTTGGGCGTAGGTCCTGTCCTTAGAGCCCGCGCGGAAAGGTCTCATCCAGTTCGCCATGGCGCGTCTCGTGTGTGGCGTCGAGCGGTACGACGGCATCGGTAGTGTCGTAGTGCAGCATGAAATCGAATTGCTCGGGCAGGCGGGCAAAATAGTAGTGGCTTTGGCGCTCGGTATCGGGCCGGTAGATGACGCCGATTGCGCGTTGCAGGCGTGGTTCGGCCAGCAGGTCCACCGCGTCGTTGCGCTGGCGCAGGTCGATCAGGAAGGCCTGGTGCCGGACGCGATCGAACATGTCTTCGTAACTGCCGGCGTAAGGTTCCCGGACGCGTTTGCTTTCGTGCGGAAAATCCCAGTCGCAGGCGGCGGTCACGCGGCCGCGGCAGGTCGAAAAGCCGACCAGTAGCGCCTGCATGCCGCAGCGCTCCCGCGCCAGTTGTCCGATGTTGATTTCGCCGCGCTCGCTCATCGTCGTGGCTGCCGCATTGCCGACGTGAGAATTGTGCGCCCATACGATGATGCGGGCTTCGCGGCGCAAGCGCTTGTGCAGATGTGCCGCGAGCGCTTCGAGCGTATCGAACATGTGGCGATCGCGCAGGTTCCAGCTGTTCGGGCGGCCGCGATAGAGGGCTCGGTAATACTCTTCAGCGCCCTTGACCACGGTTGCGTTCTGCGCGGCACAGAAGTAGTCGTCTTCCGCCAGGTAGCCGTCGCGTTGCAGGTAGGCCTGGGCGTTTTCCAGCAGTTCGGTCAGCTGCGATACGATCGAGTATTCGCACGAATCCGCGAGCCCGGAACGGGTCGCGCGGCCGTAAAGTTGCGGATCATCCATGAACTGCCACAGGCAGCCATAGCGAATGCGCGCCCGCCGCGCCGCGTCGGGATCGACTTTGTCGAGGTAGCCGATCACCGCATGCACCGAGGCGTTGAGACTGTAGAGGTCGAGGCCATAGAAACCGACCGGCCAGCGCCGGCCAGCGCTGCTCGCGCGGTCTGTCACCGTGTTGAATTCGCGCAGCCAGTACGTGAATCGCTTCACTTCCTGATTGCGCCACATCCAGCGCGGAAAACGCTGGAAATCGCCGAGCGCGGCGACTGCACTCGTATCGGCGCCCTGGTGCATCGCGTAACGATTCACGCGATAGGCATCTGGCCAGTCGGCTTCCACCGCTATCGCGTCAAAGCCTTCCTCGGCGAGCAGGCGCTGGGTGATCTGCGCGCGCGTGCGATAAAACTCGAGCGTGCCATGCGACGCTTCGCCGAGCATGACGTAACGCTTGCCGCGCGCCGCTTTCACGATGACGTCGAAGTCCTGCAGGGCGCCTGTCAGTGGGAGAGCGTGCTGCTCGATCGCGGCGATGAGCGCGCTATTGGGGCCGGAGTGTGACATTTGCGTGCTTCCGTTCAAGCCACGGTTGCGTGGCGAGCAGCGTTTTGACTTCGTCGTCGCGGGTCTGCGTGAAATCGGCATACCACTGCCCTACGCTGCGAAAGGGCTCGGGTTGCCAGAGGCAGACGACCTTGTCCGCAAGTTGTTCGAGATCGGCGCAGGTGCTGGGTGGACCGACCGGTATCGCGGCGACGATTGTGCGTGCGCCGAGCGCGCGCAACGCCTCGATGGCCACGCGCATGCTCGCGCCGGTCGCCACGCCGTCGTCGACCAATATTACTGTCTGGTCGTTCAACTGCGCGGCGGGGCGGGCGCCGCGATAGAGTTGATCGCGGCGTCGCAGCTCCGCTGTTTCATGCGACAGCACGCTCAGAACCGCCGCTTCGGGTACGCGCAAGCGCGCTATGAGTTCGCTATCGAGATGCTGATGACCACCCAGCGCAATTGCGCCCATGGCCAATTCCTCGTGACCCGGTACGCCGAGTTTGCGCACGATCCATACGTCGAGCGGCAAGCCTAATACGCGCGCAACTTCGTGTGCGACTGGCACGCCGCCGCGCGGCAAGGCCAGCACCAGCGTTGCGGGACGATCCTCGTACTGGACCAGAGCTACAGCAAGCTGGCGGCCGGCATCCTGTCTGTTGGCGAAGCGACTCATGCGTCTACCCCAGGTGGCGTGTAAACCATGTGGCTGCAAGCTGTGCGACCGCTTCCAGTGTGCCCGGTTCTTCAAACAGGTGTGATGCGCGCGGGACGATGTCGAGGCGGCTGTCGGAATTGAGTGCCTTCAGTGCCTGCTCATTGAGCTCCTGCACTGCTGGGTCGTGACCGCCAACGATCAGAAGCACTGGACAGGTGACCCGGTTGAGAAACTCAGCGGCGAGATCGGGACGTCCGCCGCGCGCCACCACTGCGCGAATCCTGGGCTGCCCGGCAGCGGCGATCAATGCGGCGGCCGCGCCGGTGCTTGCGCCAAAATAGCCACAGTCGAGCTGGCCCAAATCTGGCTGCGCACCTGTCCACTCGGCAATAGCAGCGAGGCGCCGCGCGAGCAGAGGAATGTCGAAACGGAGGTGGCGCAGGGCGCGGTCGGCGATTTCTTCCTCCGCGGTGAGCAAGTCGGCCAGCACGGTCGCAAGGCGGTGTTCGTGCAGGACTTGCGCGACAAACCGATTGCGCGGGCTGTGGCGCCCGGAACCGCTGCCATGCGCGAAAATGACGAGGCCGCGTGGCTTCGCGGGAAGCGCGACAGCGGCGTGCAGGCGCACACCGGCAGCTGTGGGTATCACCACTTCACGCGTATGTGCGCTGTATGGAATTCCCTCGACCGCGGAGATCATGCTGGCCTCCTGCACGTGATCACTGGAGTCCAGCAAAGCACCAAAATGGGCGCACCGAATTGATGCGAGTCAAACTTCCGGCGTGTGTCAGGGGGCGTGGAATACCAGCGTGTAATTCACCGCGTCGCTGCCGGGATCCGCGAGCTCGAGCGTAACCTGCATCGACGACTGCGGTGGCATCTCCGACCTTTGTAGCTCTGGCGGCAGATATTCGGCGGGTTTGAACAGGCGATTGGCGATCAGGCGATTATTGCTGTCGCTGAAGTTGAGCTCGATCGCCGGGAAGGGCTGCGCGGCGCTCGCATCATTGCGAAACATGAAAGTGACTTCGAGTGCCTGCGCGAAACGCGGGTGGGAGCGAACGACGAGTTGTTCATGCACCAGCGCATCGAGCTGCGAGCGTTGCGGAGCCGGGCAATCCACCACGCGACAGACGTAGGGTAGTGCCAGCGCAAAGCGGCTGCTGCCGCTCAGCGTCTCGATGTTCTCGTCAATATATTGCCACATCAAAACGCCGACGAGAGCGACGATGCCGAGCAGCAAGGCGAAAGCCCACAGCGCGCTGCGCCGAGGCGTGGCATCGAACGTGAGTGGCTCATCGAGCGCGTCGAGCGCGTCATCGTCGAGCGGATCGAGGGCGTCGTCGTCTTCGATGCGCGAGAGGTATTGGCGCAGCGCGGTCTTGTCGTTGTTGCTACGTTCCGGCCTGCGCGCAGCAAGAGGCGGGGGGACGTCGTCTTCAGCGTCGTCGGACTCCAGCTCATCTTCGTCGTCGGGGGCGGCAAGTAGGCGATTGGCATGTGCGACGAATTCGTCCGCTTCTGCGTCATCGCTGGCCTCGCTGTATTCTTCTGTGATGACGTCACTGTTGTATTGGTCGTCGTCTCCGAATTCTTCATACAGCTCATCGTCATCCTCTTCCTCTTCCTCTTCCTCTTCCTCTTCCTCTTCCTCTTCCTCTTCTTCTTCCTCTTCCTCATCCGTATCGTCGTCGCCGCTGTCATATTCTTCAGCGAGTTCGAAATCGTCGGACAGGTCGAGGTTCAGGTCGCCGAGCGAGACTTCGATATCGTCGTCGTCCAGCAGGTCATCGTCAGCGCGGTCGCTATCCGCTGCGCCAGTGAACCTGGTAGCTGCTGGGCGCAGCGGACGCGTAACAGCGACGGTGGGGATGTCCTCGCCAGGCAGCACGAACACATACTCTCCAGGCTCTTCGTCCGAGTCTGCCTCTTCGCCCAAGTCGTCCTCGAATTGTTCTTCACTCGTGGCATCCGATTCCTGGTCTTCGTCGGTGTCTTCCGCAGCTCCGTCGAGTTCGTCGGAGGACTCGATTTCCATGTCCGGCTCCGGTTCATCCGCCGGCCTGCTGTCCCGCAAGTCGTACAGCCGCGCGGCTGCGGGGTTGTAGGCCGGGGGTTCCGCGTCGTTCTCGTCAGGTTCATCCTCGTCAAAGGATTCGTCCACCGGAACTCCATCGGCATCGCGTTTCAGCGTAATGCGATTGGCGTCAGCGGAAAAAACGCCAAGGCAGGCTCCGCAACGGACGAGACCATCGGCGGCTTGCAGCTGGGTTTCGGTTACCCGGAACGAGGTCAGGCAGTGGGGGCACTGGGCAAGGAGTGAGGGCATGAGGCATCCGCAGTGAGGTGTGCAAAGTTTATGGCATTTTTACGTCGACCGCAGTACGACTCTGCAATTCAGGCGTAAAATGCGCGCCCTCTGCTCTTCCGCAGGAACGTAACAGATGCATGATCATGTCGCCGATAAAAGGCTTGCCCCCTTGTGTCTGGCAGCTATCGGTGTCGTCTTTGGCGACATCGGCACGAGCCCCCTGTATACACTCAAGGAAGTCTTCGCAGAAGACGGTGGTGTCGCGCTGAATGAGATGGACATCATTGGCGCGGTATCGACGATCTTCTGGTCGTTGATGTGCGTCGTTACATTGAAGTACGTGATTCTTGTGTTGCGCGCCGATAACCGCGGCGAAGGCGGCATCATGGCCTTGCTGACGATGGTGCTGTCGGCAGTCGGTCGCGGCTCGAAGTACCGGACGCTGTTGCTCGGGCTTGGGACCTTCGGCGCAGCGCTCTTCCTCGGCGAGACGATCGTCACGCCGGCCATTACCGTGCTCGGTGCAATGGAAGGCCTGGAGCTGGTAACGCCCGCGCTCAAGCGTTTCGTGCTGCCGATGGCAATCGCGGCGATCTGCATATTGTTCCTGATGCAGAAGCGCGGCACGGCGCACGTCGGCAAGTTGTTTGGCCCGATCATCCTGATCTGGTTCGCGGTTTTGGCGATTGCGGGGCTGGTGCAAATCGTGCGCAGTCCCCACATCCTGCTCGCCCTCAATCCGCTGTATGCGGTGACCTTCCTGGTTGCACTGGGTCCAGGCGTATTCCTGGCGCTCGGCGCGATCGTGCTGGCATTGACTGGCGCCGAGGCACTTTATGCCGACATGGGCCATTTCGGTCGCAAGGCTATCCGCATTTCATGGGTAGGCGTAGTGCTGCCGGGACTCGCGCTGAACTACATGGGACAGGGTGCGCTGCTACTCGACAATCCTGCGGCGGTCGAGAATCCCTTTTACTTCCTGTTCCCTGAACAACTGCTGATTCCCGCCGTCATGCTTGCCACCGCGGCGGCGATCATCGCGTCGCAGGCGGTGATTTCCGGTGCCTACTCGATCGTGCAGCAGGCCGTGCATCTTGGCATGCTGCCGCGTATGCATATCGTCCACACGTCGAGCAGCCAGGCCGGGCAAATCTATATCCCAACGATCAACTGGCTGCTGCTGGCCGCGGTCATCCTCGTGTGTATCAGCTTTGGTTCATCGGAAGCTCTGGCCGGTGCGTACGGTATTGCCGTCACCGGCACGATGTTGATCACGACGCTGCTGACATTCGTCGTCGTGCGCCGCAAGTGGCGCTATCCGCTGTGGCTCGCCATTGCGGCAACCGGGTTCTTCTTTGCGATCGATACGATCTTCCTCGTCTCGACCTCGTTCAAGTTCCTGCAGGGCGGCTGGTTCCCCGTCACGCTGGGCCTGTCGCTGTTCGCACTGATGTGGACCTGGAAGCAGGGGCGTGCGTTGTTGCATGAAACGATGGCCAAGGACGATCCGGCGCTGCTCGACTTCGTTGGCACGCTGAAGTATTCGCCATTTCCGCGTGCGGCGCGCACGGCGGTGTATCTCGTTGCCAATCCGCAGCCGGTGCCGCGCGCGCTGTTGCACAACCTCAAGCACAACCTGACGCTGCACGAACGCAACCTTGTCGTCACGGTAACCTTTGCTGATTTTCCCTATATGGAAACCAGCCGCTGCGTGGAAGTAGAAGCGCTCGGCGAAGGGTTCTGGCGGGTGCGCTTGCAGTTCGGGTTCATGGAGGAGCCGGATGTGCCGAAGGCGCTCGATGAATACCTGCCAAAAGAACTCGGCTTCAAACTCTTCACGGCCTCATTCTTCATCAGTCGTGAAACCGTCGTGCCAACCAGGGGCAAGGGCATGGCGCCGTGGCGCGAGGAAATGTTCGGGATACTGACGCGCAACGCCGGCAGCGTCGTGAACTACTTCAACCTGCCGGCGAACCAGGTCATCGAACTAGGTTCACGCGTACACATCTAAATGGGGTCAGAGCCCATTTGATTTATTAAGATTTTGACGCGCCGCCCTTCTTCACAAGTCAAATGGGCTCTGACCCCATTTAACGTCGCGTTGCGCTGATACGGACCCAGTCGCCTTCCTGCGCGACCGCAAAATCCCTGAACCAGGGCGTGTATGCGCTGACGACGGCTTCGGCCTGGTCGTGCAGTATTCCCGAGAGCAGGATCCAGCCGCCGTGCTTGACGTGCAGGCTCAGTAATTCGGCGAGTTGTACCAGTGTGCCGGCGAGGATGTTGGCCATCATGCCGTCGATGAGTCCGACTTCCCCCGTGGCCAGCCTGCGTGACCAGGCGTCCGGCAGATACGAGGGGAAGCGCGCCGGGTCGATGCTGTTCTTGCGGCAATTCTCCGCGGTGGCCATCAGTGCCTGCGGATCGTTGTCGACGCCATACACGGTGCCGGCGCCGAGCAAGAGCGCGGCAAGGCCAAGGATTCCTGAACCACAGCCGTAGTCGACAAGCCTCAGGCCCTCCAGCGGCTGCGCATCGAGCCACTGTAAGCACAGCGAGGTAGTCGGATGCGTGCCTGTGCCGAAGGCAAGACCTGGATCGAGTCGCAGTACAGCCGCATTCGTGTCCTGAATGTCCTGCAACAGCGCGGCATGCCGTTGTTCCCATGCAGCCGCATCGGCCGCCGGCGGCGTCCAGAGGGTCGCGTCCGTGCCGTCAGCCAGCCACCAGCTCGGGCAGACCCACAGTCTTTTGCCGAAGCGCATCGGGTGGAAATCGTCAAGCCACGCACGCACCCAGTCCTGCTCGGGAAGTTCAATCCAGCGCAGCGGAGGAAGCGGCTCCGGTGACCACGCGGCAGCTAACTGCAGTTGCAGCGCCGTTGCATCGGTGCCCTGCGGAAACAGGCCGGTCACCACGACATGATTCCACAGCGGCGTTTCACCCGGGCCGGGCTCGAACAACGGCTCGTTCTCGGCGTCGATCAGCGTTACTGAAACAGCGCCTGCATTTTCCAGCAACTGCTCCAGTGCATCGGCACCCTCGCGCTGTGTCCTGATTTTGACTTCGAGCCAGGACACTTATTTTTTGCCGCTGCGCGACTTCAGCATTTTTTCGAGGTAATGAATGTTGCGGCCGCCGGCGCGGAAGCCTTCATCACGCATGATCTCGCCCTGCAGCGGGATGTTGGTCTTGATGCCGTCGACGACCATTTCCTCGAGCGCGTTCTGCATGCGCATGATCGCGATGTCGCGCGTCGGACCGTGCGTGATCAGCTTCGCGATCAGCGAGTCGTAGTTTGGCGGTACCGTGTAGCCGCTGTAGATGTGCGAGTCGACACGAACGCCGTTGCCGCCGGGCGTGTGGAACATCGTGATCTTGCCGGGGCTCGGCATGAAGGTGACCGGATCCTCGGCGTTGATGCGGCATTCGATCGCGTGCCCCGTGATGCGGATGTCGTCCTGCTTGACCGACAGGCCCATGCCTGCTGCGATCTGCAACTGTTCCTTGACGATATCGATGCCGGTGACGCGTTCGGTGACAGGATGCTCGACCTGCACGCGCGTGTTCATTTCGATGAAGTAGAACTTGTCGTCCTGGTACAGGAACTCGAGAGTGCCCGCGCCGCGGTATTTCAGGTCCTGGCAAGCTTTGATGCAGGACTGGACGATATCGGCGCGCACCTGGTCCGGAATACCCGGCGCCGGCGCTTCCTCGACTACCTTCTGGTGGCGGCGCTGCATCGAGCAGTCGCGATCGCCGAGGCATACTGCGTTGCCTTCACCGTCACCGATGACCTGGATTTCGACGTGGCGCGGGTTGTCGAGAAACTTCTCCATGTACACCACGTTGCTGCCGAAGTAGCTGCCGGCCTCGTTCTGCGTGACCTGGATCGAGCTGAGCAGCGTGCTTTCGTCGTGCACGACGCGCATGCCGCGGCCACCGCCGCCGGCTGCGGCCTTGATCATGATCGGATAGCCGATCCTGCGCGCGATCGCGAGCGTCTGCTCGCTATCTTCCGTCACCGGGCCGTCGGAACCCGGCACTGTCGGCACACCCGCGGCGC
The DNA here is from genome assembly GCA_041178065.1 of Pseudomonadota bacterium. Taxonomy (GTDB): domain Bacteria; phylum Pseudomonadota; class Gammaproteobacteria; order Pseudomonadales; family Pseudohongiellaceae; genus CAILUG01. Next base: position 24,218 of record JBEGWB010000148.1, read on the forward strand.
GCATGACATTGATCGCGGAGACCTTGTCGCCCATCGCCCGGATCGTGTCCGGACGCGGGCCGATGAAAATAAAGCCGCAGCGCTCCACCTGTTCGGCGAATTCGGCGCGTTCAGACAGGAAGCCGTAGCCAGGATGCACGGCATCTGCGCCAGTCACTTCCATTGCGGCAATGATCGAGGGAATGTTGAGGTAACTGTCCGTCGACGGCGGGGGGCCGATGCAAACGGACTCGTCGGCGAGGCGCACGTGCATCAGGCTGCGGTCGGCGGTGGAATGCGCGGCGACAGTCTTGATGCCGAGCTCCTTGCAGGCGCGAAGAATGCGGAGCGCGATTTCGCCACGGTTGGCGATCAGTACTTTTTCCAGCATGGTATGGGGTCCGTCGGGAGGCTCAGGCGCTATTGCGAAATGGCTTTAAACGATGATGACGAGCGGCTGGTCGTATTCGACCGGCTGTCCGTCCGGTGCGACGAGTGCTTCGATGACACCTGCACGGCCGGCCTCGATCTGGTTCATCATCTTCATTGCTTCGACGATGCCGATGATGTCGGTGGCCTTGACGGTCTGGCCGACTTCCACGAACGGCTTCGAGTCCGGCGAGGGCGAGCGATAGAAGGTGCCGACCATCGGCGATTTCACCGGCTGTCCCTTGTGGGTCGAGGGGGCTACGGTCGGCGCCGTGGCGACGGCAACCGGAGCGGCCGCCGGCGCTGCCGGTGCAGCCATTGGCGCCTGCATGAAGTACTGCTGCGGCATCGGCTGTCCCTGCGGGTAATTGCGGCTGATCCTGACGGTTTCCTCGCCTTCGCGGATTTCGATCTCCGCGACGTTGGATTCTTCCAGCAGTTCGATCAGTTTTTTGACTTTGCGTATGTCCATGGAATCCTCGATCGGTCTGTATTCAATAAAACAGTAAAGTGGGGTGGTTAAGTAAAAATTCAGCGCGCGGGTGTCAGGCTGTCCAGGCTGGCTTATTTCTCACGGGTGCCGAGGCGGGCAAATGCCGCCTGCAGCGCCAGTTCATAGCCCTGGGCGCCAAGGCCCACAATGCTGCCGACCGCGACGTCGGCAAGGTACGAGTGGTGACGAAAACTCTCGCGCGCATGAACGTTGGACAGGTGTACTTCGATGAACGGGATCGCGACGCCCAACAGGGCATCGCGCAGCGCGATACTCGTGTGGGTGAAAGCGGCGGGGTTGATCAGGATAAAGTCGATTCCCTCGGCTTTTGCCGCGTGAATGCGCTCGACGAGTTCGTATTCAGCATTGCTCTGCAGGAACTGGATGTGGTGTCCGGCGTCCTTGCTCAGTTTGAGCAGGCCTGCGTTAATGTCGGCCAGCGTGAGCTTGCCGTACACCTCGGGCTCCCTGCTGCCGAGCAGGTTCAGGTTGGGGCCGTTCAATACGAGTATCGAAGCCATTCGTTATTCCGCTGTGCCGGGAAGCGCGTTGAAAACTGCGTTGAGGTTTGCTGGCACCTGAAGGGCCTGGCTCCCCGATCGTCCAGGTTGCCGATTCAATCCACCTTGTTGGAACCCGTGCTTGGTATTCTTATCCCGCTGAGCGGCGTGGCAGGCAGGATGTGTCGCCTCCTGGCAGTGGCACGCATCGGTCTGGAGGCGCGCATTTTCTGCAAAGTCCCACAATTTGTATATAACGTGCTGGCATTTTTGTTCATCTGCACGGGCTCGCCGGATCTTAAAAAAATGCGGGCTGAGCCGGTAGGAAAAGGCGTCGATCAAGCACGATCGGCGAACTTGCAGTGGTTTGGTAGTTATTTTAAGGAACTTGGCGTGACCTGGTCTGGCTCGATCTGCAAATGGCTTCCGGCAGCCCTGACGGCCGCCAGTATCGGGTTTTGCGCCAATCTGGCACTTGCCGCGGCGGCAGATGAGCCTCGGCCGGCGGAGGCGCGCTCGACGCTCGTCATCACCGGCGCTGACGCGACTCTCGACGCCAACATCCGCGCCTACCTCGCGGCCCGTACCGAACCCTGTTCGGCCTCGCAACTGCGCCTGCGGCGCCTGCTGCCGCAGATTCGCGGCCAGATCGCACAAGCTGCTAATGCACTCGGTTACTACCACGCCGAGAGCGCTGTCCGTTTCAGTGAAGGGTCGAACGGGTGCTGGCGCCTGGACGTAGATGTCGTCCAGGGCGAGCGCGTGGTCCTCGACGCGGTCGACATCCGTATCGAAGGCGATCCCGACACGCATGCGCTGTTTGCCGACCTGCTGGAAGGCTCACCCCTGTTGAGCGGCGTGCCGCTGCACCAGGGCCGCTATGAAGCGTTCAAGAGCGCACTCAGCGCGCGTGCCGTCGAGCAGGGCTTTTTTGCCGCGCGCTTCAGCCGCGCCGAGATCGCGCTCGATCTGGAGGCCAATCTGGCCGACATCGGTCTTACCTTCGCGCCGGGTCCACAATACCTGTTCGGGCCAATCAGCATTATCAAGGACGACAGTCTCAACGACTCCCTGATTCGCGGCATGCTGACGGTCGATGAAGGCGCTCCGTATTCGAGCGCCACGCTCGCCGAGATGCGACAGAGGCTCGATGAAAGCCAGTACTTCCGCCAGATCCGCGTATCGCCGCAGATCGGCGCGGCCACGCAACAGGCGGTGCCGGTGGAAGTGCAGCTCGACATGCGCCCGCGTCACGCATGGACGGGCGGGCTTGGCTTTACCACTGACACCGGTCCGCGCGGGCGTTTGTCCTACGAAAACCGCTACGTGAATCCGCGCGGTCACCGCCTGCTGGTCGATTCCTCGCTGTCGAAAGTGCGGAGCCAGATGGACGGCAATTACGCCATTCCGCTTGCCGATGCCTCGCGCCAGAGCCTGAACTTCGCGGCTGGCTACAGTGTCGAGGACAACCCCTCCTTCGAGAGCAAGCGCTCGAAACTGGAAGCGAGCATACGCAACCAGAATCGCGCCGGCTGGCTGCAGCGCGTATTCGTCGACACGCAGAACGATAACTACATCGTCGCCAACGACGAGGACACATCCCTGCTGTCGACGCTCGGCATGAGCCTGAGTCGTACGAAGGCCGACAACCTGATCAATCCCAATGCCGGATGGAAAGTGTTCACGCAGATCCGCGGCGCGAACAAGGCCCTGCTTTCGGACTCGACGCTGGTGCAGTTCTACGGCAGCGCCAAGCACATATGGGGCTTCGGCCGCTCGCGCCTGTTGAGCCGTGTCGAAATCGGTTCCACCTTGATCGACGCTACCGAAGAGCTGCCCGCATCGCTGCGCTACTTCGCCGGCGGTGACCAGAGCATCCGTGGCTATGAGCTGAATGAACTCGGCCCGACCAATGCAGAGGGGAAGGTCATCGGGGGCAAGCAGCTGATCTTTGGTAGCCTCGAGTACGATATCGAAGTGCGTCCCAGCTGGCGCGTTGCGGCGTTCGTTGATACCGGCAACGCCTTCAATAGTCGCAACGACCTCGAGTTGCAGCACAGCGCTGGGCTCGGCCTGCGTTGGATGTCGCCGATCGGCCCTGTGCGCATCGATGTCGCGCATCCGGTCAACGGCGATGGCGGCGTGCGTTTCCACATCACAATGGGGCCGGATCTGTGAGGCGCCTCGTGTTGCGCAGCGCGGCCGTAATGCTCGGCCTTGCACTCGTCATGGTCGCGGCGGCGATGTTCGTGGCAACGACGGAAGCCGGTGCGCGCTGGACGCTGGGGCGCGTCAAGGCCGCAAGTGGCGGAGCCTTGTCGTGGCGTTCTACCGAAGGCAGCCTGATGCGCGGACTGCGCCTCGATGGGCTCGTATTCGATACAGCCTCCGGAGTCGTGACGATCCGCCGCCTCGAACTCGCCTGGCAACCGTGGCGCCTGCTGGACGGCACGCTGGTACTTGATCGTATGGACCTTGTCGGCCTGCGGCGCGAAGCGCGCGCGAGTAGCGACGAGCCCTTTACCCCAGCGGCCTTGCGCGACAGCCTGTTCGCGCTTCCGGTGGCGATCGACCTGCGCGCATTCCGCGCCAACGAGGTCGAGATAGTCGATGCGAGCGGCGGCAGCTTTGTCTTCGACAGCGTTGTCGGCGGGGGCTTGCTCGATAGCGACGCGCTCGTGCTGACTGGTGTCGAGTGGCAGCGTGACAACGCGCTTGTCACGGGAGAATTGACGCTCGCGTCCACTCTGGCGCTGAGCGGAACAGTCGTCTGGCAGGTGCAGATGAGTGACGAGACCTACGCCGGCAGCCTGGGTCTCGACGGCGCGCTGCCCGATGTGTCCATCGCGCATAGCCTGACGCAGCCTCTGCAACTCGTCAGCGAGGGCTCAGTCGCGACAGGCCTGTTCAGTGGCGCGGAGCCGCGCGTCGACTTGAGTCACGCCTTTCCCGCGCAGCTGCTGGCGACACTGGGGCAACCTGAGCTGCTGTTGCAGGGCAGCGCAACGACGCGCGGCACGCCGGTGCAGCTGGAGGTCGAGGCGACCCTGCATGCGGAAGCGCCAGAGTTCGCACCGCTGGACCTCGTCATTGCGCTCGACTATGCCGACAAAGCGCTGCGCATCGACCGGGCAGTGCTGACCAGCGAGCAGATCGCCCTTGATGGCCGCGGGCGCCTGCAACTGGATCCGCTAGCCCTGCAACTCGACTGGATGCTGAACTCGCTGGTCGCAAGCGACCGCTTGCCGCAACTCGAGCTCGAAGGTGTCACGGGAGCGGGCAGTGTTGAACTCAGGGACGCCGGCGGCACCATTGCAGGGGCGCTGCGCATCGATAATCTTGCCGGTGCCTTGAACGGCCACCCACTAGCGCTCGCGGGCAGCATGGCCGGCGACCGGGTTGCCGGCCTCACTACGCTCGAGTTGCGCGCCAGTAGCGGAGCGAACACGCTGGATATCAATGGGAGCGCCGGCCGCGACCTTGCGTTGCAGTGGAACTTGCAGGCGCCCGCGCTCGACACGTTGTGGCAAGGACTCGCGGGCAATCTCGCGGGCAGCGGCAGTATCAGCGGTACGCCGGACATGCCGCGGGCGAACGGCGCGCTGCAAGGTGCGCTGCAGCTCGCGCGCGCTGACGGTACGCTGCGGCTCGAATCGCTGACGCTGAGCGCCGACTACGGCGCCGGTGGCAACGACGTGCAGCTGACTCTCGGCGCGCTGACGCTGGATAGCGCCAATAACAGGCGCGTTCTGCTGCAGCAGGGCGAGCTGGCGTTGACCGGAACGCCGGCAGCGCACGCGGTGCGCGGTACTTTCAGCGGGCCCGAAGAACTCGTGCAATTCCGTATCGAGGGCGCCGCCGCTGACGGTGACTGGCGCGGGGTTGTCCAGCAGCTGACGCTGGACTCGCGCGGGGGCGAGTGGCAACTGGAGGCGCCGTTCGCCGTGGACTATGTCGCGGCCACGCTGAGCCTCGCCGAAAACTGCTGGACCTATGTCGACGTACGCGCCTGTGTCAGCGGTAGCAAGCCAGCCGCGCAAGGTTTCAGTGCCGACGTCGCCATTAGCGCCCTACCGCTCGCGTGGCTCAATCCTGCTGCCTCGGCGCCTGCATCGAAACCGCCGGGCCTGCAGGCGTTGCAGGACGCGTTCGGCTTTGCGCTTCCCGAGAATGCGCAACTCGAAGGCGAAGTCGATGCGCAGTTGTCGCTGCGCAATTTCCTGGCGGGGAGCTGGGACAGTCTCGACCTGGTCGTCCAGCCACGTGATGTAGCGGTTGAAATTACCCAACTGAGCGAAGACGCGGATCTTGCGGCCCCTGTCCAGCGTTTCAACCTGATGGTGAACGGTAGTGAGCTGCATGCGGTGGGCCCGGCATGGACTGGCAGTGTCGATCTGCAGGTTATGCGCGAGGAGGGCGCCGACACCATTTCGCAAGGCAGCCTGCGCGGCCGCGCGATGCTGGCGGAGGACGGCACGCTGGAGGGTAGCGCCGAGGTTGCGTTCAGCGACATGGGCTGGATCGAATTTGCGTTGCCCGACGTGCGCGAGCCCAAAGGCATGCTCACGGGTACGCTCGGGCTGGCCGGGACCCGTGCGCAGCCGCAACTGCAGGCACGCATGCAGATGCGCAATGGCCAGTTCGATGTGCCGCTCTATGGGCTCGACGTGCGCAACGTGAACCTCGATCTCGAAACCGAGGCGAGCGGCGCACTGCGTCTCGCTGGTTCCGCGCAATCGGGCGATGGCACGCTGAGTGTGCGCGCGGATGTGGTCAATCCGCTGCAGACGGGGCGCGCGGTGACGGCGGAACTGAGCGGCGAAAACATACTGGCCTTTGCAACCGAGTACGCAAGGGTCACCGTCAGTCCGCAATTGCAGGGCAGCTTTGCTGATAACGCGTTGGCGGTGAATGGCAGTGTCGATGTATCCGACACTGAGATCGACCTCGAGGCCTTATTCGGAGCTGGTCGCGACAGCGTCAAGGTATCGCGTGACGTCGTCATCGTAGCGGGCGCGGTCGCGACTGACGAGACCTCTGTACAGTCGCTGCAGATTACGGCCGATCTTGTCGTTCGAATTGGCGAGCAGGTGCATGTTCGTGGTTACGACCTCGATGCCTTCCTCGGCGGCGAGCTGACGCTCGAACAGTCGCCCGGGCGGCCCTTGCTTGTGTACGGCGAGCTCGATATTCCCGAAGGCCGCTACGAAATCTATAACCAGGAACTCAACGCGCGCGATGGTCGTCTCGTGTTCTTCGGCAATCCAGCGAACCCTATGCTCGATGTGCGCGCCTTCCGCGAAACCGCATCTGGTGAAGTCGGCGTACTCTTGACCGGCAACCTCGATAGCATCCAGGGTCGCCTGTATTCGACACCGGCCTTGCCGGAAAACGAAACCCTGGCGCTGCTCGTTACCGGCAAGTCCTTCAACAGCGTCAATGCAGAGGAAAGCGATGCGCTCGTTGGCGCCATTGCGAGCTTCGGTCTGGCGCGTGGCGAAGGCCTGACGCAACGCGTCGGTTCGACGCTGGGACTCGATACAGTCACTGTCGGCACCGGCGATACCTTCCAGGACAGCGCGCTCGGCCTCGGCAAGTACCTGACACCGGACCTGTTGATGCGCTACAAGATCGGTCTGTTCGATCGCCAGTCGGTGCTCGGCATCGAGTACAAGCTCAGCGAGCGCCTGAAGCTGCAAGTGGAGACTGGTATCAGCCAGAGCGTGGATTTGAACTACATGATCGAGAAGGAGTAGTAGCGGATCAGTCCGGCATCTGCACCGTGACAGTCCTGGTTTGCGCGGGATAGCAGATGGTCTCGCGTACGCAGCCCTGGTAGGCGAGCTGTAGTTCCACGCTGGAGCCGGCAAGAGCATTCAACGCCGACGCGGCTATGCGCGCGACAAGCCCATCGAAGTACACCGCGCTTTCGCCAAAGAACTCGTCCGAAATCGTTTCGCCTTCCGGTAATTCCAGCGCTAGCGGAGTACCGTCTGCTTGCTGCGCTGTAAGGCTTTTGCGGTACAGGTAATAGCGCGGCGGGAATTCCCAGGCGAGCGTGATGTCGCCATTGCTTTCGGCAAATGCATTCAATTTGAACGCTATATCCGCGGGAATGACATCACTGGTGTTGTTCAATCCGCTGTTGGTGCTGAGTCCAGGGGTCCCGGACTGCGCTGTGCTTGCAAGCGGCGGCAGGTCTGCGCCCTGCGCCAGTGTTGCAGCCAGCGCACAGCAGGAGATGAATGAGTGCTTGAGCAAGAGGGCGAATGAAGTAGGCCGTCTCATAGGGGCTGGTACCGGCGCCGAACGCTTCACGCGTCGTAGCGCTCGAACACCAGTGTGGCGTTGGTGCCGCCAAAGCCGAAGCTGTTCGACATCACCGCATCGAGCTTACGGTGGGTCATCTCGCGCACGATCGGCACGTCGGCGACAAGAGGGTCTATGTTGTCGATATGCGCGGACGCGGCAATGAAGTCGTTCTGCATCATCAGGATGCTGTAAATGGCCTCCTGCGCGCCGGTTGCACCGAGCGAATGTCCGGTCAGCGACTTCGTCGAGCTGATGGCGGGAATGTTCGTGCCGAAGGTAGCGCGGATTGCTTCGATTTCCTTTACATCGCCGACAGGCGTCGAGGTGCCGTGCGTGTTGATGTAATCGATCGGACGCTTTGCCGTCGCCATCGACATTTTCATGCAGCGCATCGCGCCTTCGCCCGATGGGGCGACCATGTCAGCACCGTCGGAAGTGGCGCCGTAGCCGGTCAGTTCTGCATAGATCTTCGCACCGCGCGCGAGCGCATGGTCGAGTGCCTCGATGACGAGCACACCGGCGCCGCCTGCAATGACGAAACCGTCGCGGTCGGCATCGTACGCGCGTGATGCGCGTTCCGGCGTCGCGTTGTACTTGGTCGACAGTGCGCCCATTGCGTCGAACATGCAGCTCAAGGTCCAGTGTTCGGCTTCGGCGCCGCCGGCGAACACGACATCCTGCTTGCCGAGCTGGATCAGTTCCATGGCGTTGCCGATGCAGTGCGCGCTGGTCGCACATGCGGAAGAAATGGAGTAGTTGACGCCCTTGATCTTGAAAGGCGTGGCGAGACAGGCTGACACGGTGCTGCCCATCGTGCGCGTGACGCGATAGGGCCCGATGCGCTTGATGCCTTTCTCGCGCAGGATGTCGGCGGTTTCGACCTGGTCTTCGGTGGAGGAGCCGCCGGCGCCCATGATGATGCCCGTGCGGATATTGGAAACCTGTTCGTGCGTCAGGCCCGAGTCTTTGACAGCCTGGTCCATTGCGACGTAACCATAAGCCGCGGCTGCGCCCATGAAACGCAGATCCTTGCGATCGATCAGCGGCGTGAAGTCCATGTCGACGGCGCCAGCGATATGACTACGCATGCCGCGCGCTTCATACTCGGGGCGGTACACAATTCCGCTCTTGCCCTTTTGCAATGACTCCAGAACAGTCCCCACGTCGGTTCCTATGCAGGAAACGATACCCATTCCGGTGACAACGACGCGACGCATATCGACCTCTTTCTGATTCTTTCGGAGCGCTTAGCCCGCGGTGCCGAGGTTGGTACCCAGACTCAAATTCTCGTCGGGCATGAACAGCCCCACCTTGAGGCCCTTGGCAGTATAGATAACCTTGCCATCTACAGAAACCTCGCCATCGGCGATGCCCATGACAAGCTTGCGCTCGATCAGGCGTTTAATGTCGAGTTTATAAACCACTTTCTTGCAGGAGGGCAAAATCTCCCCCGTGAATTTTACTTCGCCACAACCCAGCGCGCGGCCCTTGCCTGGATTACCACGCCAGCCGAGAAAGAAACCGACGAGCTGCCACATTGCATCGAGGCCGAGACAGCCCGGCATCACCGGATCGCTTTCGAAGTGACAGGCGAAAAACCACAGGTCGGGATGTATGTCGAGTTCCGCCAGCACGCGGCCCTTGCCGTCACTACCGCCGGTGGCACTGATGTCGACGATACGGTCGACCATCAGCATTTGACCGATGGGAAGACGCGCATTGCCGGGACCGAACATGTTTCCGTGTCCGCAACTGAGGAGCTCGTCGCGGTTGTAGCTGTGTTTGGGGCTGAATGCTGAAGTCATATTTCTCGGAGGATCAACCGGACAAGCACCGAAACTCGAGGTCTGCGACCAGCGAGACCCGGGGAAGTCCCGGCGGCTCAAAAAGGGGGGCATTATATAGTGAGATGTCAGTGGAATCCCTTAATATTTTCACCGATGTTGTGGCTATAATCTCTGCGAAATTATGGTTTTACGACAAGGTTTTACGAAAAAAGTTTTCCTGCGGTTTTCGCCGGGCTTTCGTCGTAAACGCTAGCAAGAGAGCAGCAAAGGAATCCTCATAAATGCTCATCCCCGTCATCATGGCGGGCGGGGTTGGTTCACGACTCTGGCCCGCATCGCGCGAAGCCTTTCCAAAACAGTTCCTGTGTTTCGGCAGCGCTGATTCTTCACTGTTTCAGCAGAGCTTGCAGCGGCTCGCCGGTTTGCCTGGCGTCGACGCGCCGATTGTCGTGTGCAACAGCGAGCATCGCTTTCTCGTCGCCGAACAGCTGCGGCAGTTGGGCATCGATAAAGCCACGATCATTCTCGAGCCCGTCGGTCGCAATACAGCGCCGGCAGTCGCGCTTGCCGCACTCGCCGCGCAAGCGCGATCGCCAGAGGCCTGCCTGCTCGTACTGGCGGCTGACCATGTGATCACTGATGTCCCCGTATTCCAGCAAGCGGTGCTTGCAGGCCAGCAGGCTGCGCAGCAGGGCGCACTCGTGACCTTCGGCATCGTGCCGCGACATGCTGAAACCGGTTATGGCTATATCAGGCGCGGTCCCGCTGCGGCAGCACTTGCATCGAATGGCCGCGCCCCCGTTTACGCGGTGGAGCGCTTCGTCGAGAAGCCCGACCTGCAAACAGCACAAAACTATCTCGACTCCGGCGACTATTACTGGAACAGCGGCATGTTTGTATTCACCGCGGCGAAATTCCTGCAGGAGCTCGGCAGTTTCGAGCCGGAGATCCTGCGCGCATGTACGCAAGCCTGGCAGGCGGCCAAGCCTGATCTGGATTTCACCCGCGTCGCGCCCGAGCTGTTCGCGGCCTGTCCGTCGAAGTCGATCGACTATGCGGTCATGGAAAAAACCAGGGCCGTGGTAGTGGTGCCGCTGGATGCCGGCTGGAGTGACCTTGGCGCATGGTCATCGGTGTGGGAGCACGCCACGCGTGATGCCGACGGCAACGCCTGTCGCGGCGACGTGTTGTTGCACGGCGCGACGACCTCGTTTGTGCAAGCGGAGTCGCGCCTGGTCGCGCTTGTCGGCGTGGATAATACCATTGTCATCGAAACTGCCGACGCGGTACTCGTGGCATGCAAGGACAAGGTGCAGGACGTGAAGGAAATCGTGCGCATGCTCGGTGACCTGAAACGCAGCGAAACCGTGCTGCACAAGCGGGTGTATCGGCCCTGGGGCACGTATGAAGGTATCGCGGCGGATGATCGCTTCCAGGTAAAGCGTATCGTCGTGAAGCCGGGCGCCACCTTGTCGCTGCAGTTGCATCACAAGCGCGCGGAACACTGGATCGTCGTGCAGGGCATTGCCACCGTTACCTGCGGCGACAAGACATTCGATATGTACGAAAACCAGTCGACGTACATTCCCCTCAACACCCCGCACAGGCTGCAGAACCGTACCGACAGTCCGCTGGTACTGATCGAAGTGCAGTGCGGCAGCTATCTCGGCGAGGACGACATCGTGCGCCTCGACGATATTTACGGACGTGCCCAGGCTTGATCAGCGCGCAACAAATGGAGAGCCCATGAAAGAAGGAATCAAGAAGTGTTTATTTCCCGCCGCCGGTTACGGTACGCGTTTTTTGCCGGCGACCAAGTCGATGCCGAAGGAAATGCTGCCGATTGTCGCGAAGCCACTGATCCAGTACGGCGTCGAGGAAGCGCTCGATGCGGGCATCGGTGGCATGGCCATCGTCACGGGACGCGGCAAGCGCGCGATCGAGGACCACTTCGACATCAATTACGAGCTCGAGCATGAGATCGCTGGCAGCGACAAGGAAGATTACCTGCGCGAAATCCGCCGCATCATGGATGGCGCAACCTTCTCCTACACGCGGCAAACCGAGATGAGGGGGCTTGGGCATGCCATCCTCAGCGGTGAATCGCTGATTGGCGACGAGCCCTTTGCGGTGGTGCTCGCCGATGACCTCTGCTACAACGACGGCCCGGGCGTGTTGTCGCAAATGGTCGAGCTGTACCAGTACTACCGCTGTTCGATCGTTGCCATCGAGGAAGTGCCGAAGGAAGATACCAACAAGTATGGCGTCATTGCTGGCGATGAAATTGCACCCGACGTGTTGCGCATCACCAACATGGTCGAGAAACCGAAGCCTGAGGATGCGCCCAGCAATCTGGCGATCATCGGCCGCTATATCCTGACGCCGGATATTTTCGACATTCTTCGCAATACAGCGCCGGGCCGTAACAACGAAATCCAGATCACTGATGCGCTGCTGACACAGGCGCAGCAGGGCAGGGTGCTCGGCTACAGGTTCAAGGGCCGCCGCTTCGACTGTGGTAGTGTGCCGGGCTTCATGGAAGCATCACGTTTCTATTACGACAATTTCTTCAAATCCAAATAAGCGCATCAGACCGAGAGAGAATCGTGGAAAACTTTACCTGCTTCAAAGCCTACGACGTACGCGGCCGTATTCCCGACCAGCTGAATGAAGACATCGCCTATCGCATCGGGCGCGCGTATGCGGCATTCCTCAATCCGGTTCGGGTTGTCGTCGGCTACGACATTCGCCTGAGTAGTCAGTCGATCTGCGCGGCGCTGAGCAAGGGGCTCATGGACTCTGGCGTCGACGTCTACAACATCGGCCTGTGTGGCACTGAGGAAATTTATTTCGCAACCAGCTACCTAAAGATGGATGGTGGCATCGCCGTCACCGCCAGCCATAACCCGAAGGACTACAATGGCATGAAGTTCGTGCGCGAGGAATCGAAACCGATCAGCGCAGACACCGGACTCAACGACATCAAGCTGCTCGCCGAGAAGAACGTATTTGCGAAAGCGCAGCGCCAGGGAGCCGAAACCAGGGTCGACAACACGCAGCCCTACATCGAACACCTGCTTTCCTATATCGACGTCAAGGCCCTGAAGCCGCTGAAGGTCGTCTGCAACGCCGGCAACGGCGGCGCTGGACGCATCATCGATTTGCTGGAGCCGCATCTGCCCTTCAAGTTCACGAAGATCTATAACGAACCCGATGGTAATTTTCCAAACGGCGTGCCGAATCCGCTGCTCGAGGAAAATCGCGAACCGACGGTGCGCGCGCTGCTCAAGGAAAAAGCGGATGTCGCGATCGCGTGGGACGGCGACTTCGACCGCTGCTTCTTCTTCGATGAGAACGGCGGCTTCATCGAGGGCTACTACATCGTTGGCCTTCTCGCGGAAGCCTTCCTGAAGAAGCATCCCGGCAGCAAGATCATCCATGACCCGCGCCTGCTGTGGAACACCGAAGCAGTCGTCAAGGAGTTCGGCGGCAAGGCAGTGCAGTGCAAGTCAGGCCACGCCTTCATCAAGGAAAAAATGCGCGGCGAAGACGCGATCTACGGTGGCGAGATGAGCGCCCATCATTACTTCCGCGACTTCTCCTATGCGGACAGCGGCATGATTCCCTGGTTGCTCGTGCTCGAGCTGATGGTAGAAAGCGGCAAGCCGCTGTCACGCCTCGTGGAAGAGGCGATTGCGCGTTTCCCTGCAAGTGGCGAAATCAACCGCACGGTGAATGATGCGAAGGCCGTGATCGACAAAGTGCTGGCGCATTACAAGCCCCAGGCGCTGGACATCGACTATACCGACGGTGTCAGCATCAGTTTTGCGCAGTGGCGCTTCAACCTGCGCATGTCGAATACCGAGCCAGTGATCAGGCTGAACGTGGAATCCCGCGGCGATGCAAAGCTGATGCTCGACAAGACGCAGGAAGTGCTCGCGCTGATGGCCTAGCAGCGTGCGGTCCCGCGCGATCTGTGCGGGCCGGCGGGCCGCCTACTTCCCCGTTTCCTGCACGTTTGCCCCACTTGGCTTTGCCTGAAACGGCTTTATACTCCCCGCTGCCTGACCGTCAGACCTGCCGCACAGTCAGGCTTTCAGCAGGGGAAAATCATGTATAACAATAAGAAAACCAAAGAGTTTCTGCGTTTGTCCCTGATCGCGCTCGCGGTCGGCCTGGGCTCTACTGCGCTGGCCCAGCAGGGCGCGCAAATCGATTTCAAAAGCGTCGGTCGCGGCGCTCCCATGCTGGCGGACCTCAACGAATACGAGATGACAGGCGCGACACTGCGCCGTCCTTTCAATGCGGCTCCCGTTGAACCTCCGCCTGAACCGGTATTTACCGGTGGCGCCGAGCCCGGCCAGATCCCGACTGGCATCGAGGCGCTGCCCGTCGACATCTTCACGAGCACCGACTTCTATAAGGACCGCGCACTGTGGTCCGATCCGCGCTACTTCCGCTGCAACAGTTCCGCCGCGCTCGAAGACCTCTGGGGCGGTAACCGGGCGGCGCTGATGGGCGACGACCCCCCGCGCTCGGCAGCCTGGGGCAAGTGCGAGAACGACTATCCCCGCCAAGCCATTGTCAGCCCCTATGCCTTCACCAGCGCGCAGGACCACTACGCGGCGCTGATGGAAGAAACCAGGGAACGCGGTGGCCCGACCGAGCACAGCTACGCAACCGTGCCCGGCGAATGGACCGGCCGTTACATGCATCCCGGGCGCACGCCCGGCAACGCTTACTGGTATCGCATGCGTCACAGCCAGGTGCCGACGATCCTGTCGCTGCTGACGCCCGAATACCAGACGCGCATGGTGCAGGAGGCCTACCACCACGCGAACACGAATGCCGCGCAGTGGCCCTCGCAATACTGCTGGCCCGAAGGCTTCATGCGGCGCTGGCATGAGGCTGCCGTGTGGGATCACTACATCATGGTCACGCCGAAAATGGTGCAGATCCTTGCCGGCGTCGCGCGCAACTTCATCACGAACATCCATGTCGGCCGCGAGTTCATCATGGACGGCGAGGTGCCGCGCCTCGGCGCCGATGTCCCACGCTGGTATGGCGAAACGATCGGTTTCTGGGACGACGATACGCTGATCACATGGACCTCGAACATCCAGGGCTGGAAGAACCATGCCGCGCCCGAACATTCCAGCAAGCTGCAAACCATCGAGATCTATTCACCCAACCGTGACGAAGGTGGCAATTTCCTCGGTCTGAACCACGAAGCAATCTTTTATGATCCCGAAGCCCTGGTCGAGCCGGTGCGTATCGTGCGCAACTACGTCAAACAGAGCGATTTCGACGAAGGCGATCCTTACGTCTTCATTGAATGCACGCAGTCGATCTTCCCGCTCGATGGGCGCGCAACACAGGTGTCGCCGGGCCAGACCATCGAATACACGATACCGGATATGCTGGGGCGTCCCTGGGCCGAGATCTGGCAGCAATTCGAAACGAATATGGAGAAGCCGCAGGAAGAAGACATATTCAGCTTCGAGTAAGTCCCTTGGGGTACAATAGGAACCGTTGAAAAGAGAGTTCTGGAGTCAAAACATGAAGATTAGAAACAAGCTCGGCACGACCATCAAGACCATCCTGGCTACCAGCCTCGTGTTGGCCGCATTGCCAGCCGCGCAGGCGCATCACTCGTTTGCGATGTATGACCTGAACACGATGAAAGTGTTCACCGGCGTTGTCATTCGTGTCGATCCGCAGCCGAACCATCTCCAGATTTATTTCGCCCCGATGAATGAAGAACGCAAGAACGTCGAGCGCGACGAAAAAGGCGAACCTGTCTCCTGGGCGGTCGAAATGGCCGGCTCCGCGCAGATGGCGCGCCAGGGCGTTTCCGTAAACACCTTCCCGCCCGGCACTGTGTTCAGCATGGGCATGCACCCACTGCGCAACGGCGAGAAGGCGGGCACGCTCGAGGGTGGCTTGTTCCGCTGCCCGGACGATCCAGCGACGAAGCGCGGCGTACCTCCGGCGCCCGGCATGCATTGCGATTCAGTCGAAGGTCATCAGCAAATCGGCACCGAGCCGCTGGCTACGGCCGTTCCTTAAAATTCCTCAACGACAAAAAAGGGCGAATCGATGATTCGCCCTTTTTTTTGCGCCCGGGATTATCAGGCTTGTTGCATCGCCGCCGGCAGTTCGACTTTCGATGCCGTATCCCAGTGTTCGATGATGCGCCCATCCTGCATGCGGAACATGTCGAACCAGGCCACGTAGTAAGTCTCTCCCGTATCCGGGTGCGGCCGCTCTTCCTGCGCGACCAGGTCGCCCTCGGCAACGCAGTCGAAGCGAGCAGCGGCGCTCTCGCCAAAACCACTGAAGCATCGTCGCCATCGGCGCGTCAACGGGCGGCACGCATGCACTGGAAACGGTACTCAAGGTGTTGACGTGCGTGGGCCCCGGCATCGTGCAGCACATGCCGGAAAAATTCACCACGGCCTTCGCATAGCGCCTGAACAGTGTTTGCGAGATTGAAGTCCTCGAGGCGGAAAACGACATGCGAGTGATTCCCGGCCGCGCAATTGTGGCGCCCGGCGGGAGATACCTGCAATTGAAGCATAGCGGAGCACGGTATTACGTCGACGTGTTCGACGGTGTCACATACCTTCGGTGGATGCGCTGTTTCGGTCCGTCGCGAAGTCGGCCGGCAAGAATGCGCTCGGCATCATCATGACGGGTATGGGCGATGACGGCGCCTCAGGCCTGCTCGAAATGCGTACCAGTGGTGAGAATACAATCGCGCAGGACGAAGCGTCGTGCGTCGTATTCCGCATGCCGAAGGAAGCAATCAGGCGCGACGCCGCCGAGCGCATCATGTCATTACCGAACATTCCACAGGCCATCATGAGCTGGCAGGCCTGTGGTGCTGACCGCTGTCGCCTCATGGCTGATCCCGATCAAAAGCCTTCCGAAAAAAGCCAGAATCTACTGCAGGTCTTCAGCGGGAATGAGCGGCCACACTAAGAAGTCGCCGCTAATTGGGCTCTGACCCCATTTATTTCTTAAGCACCTTCTTCAGGTAGCGGCCCGTATGCGACTGCGGCATGGCCGCGATCTGCTCCGGTGTGCCGACGGCGATGATCTCGCCGCCGCCGTCGCCGCCTTCAGGGCCGAGGTCGATGACCCAGTCGGCGGTCTTGATAACGTCGAGGTTGTGTTCGATGACGACGATCGTGTTGCCTTCGTCGCGCAGCGTGTGTAGCACTTTGAGCAGTTGCTTGGTGTCATGGAAGTGCAGGCCGGTGGTCGGTTCGTCGAGGATGTACAGCGTGCTACCGGTGTCGCGCTTGCTCAGTTCGCGCGCGAGCTTGACGCGCTGGGCTTCGCCGCCGGATAGCGTCGTAGCAGCCTGGCCGAGACAGATGTAGGACAGACCCACGTCGATCAGCGTTTGCAGCTTGCGCGCAATCATCGGCACGGCGTCGAAGAAGGCGCGCGCATCCTCGATCGTCATCTCGAGCACTTCGGTGATGTTCTTGCCCTTGTACTTCACTTCCAGCGTTTCGCGGTTGTAGCGCTTGCTCTTGCAGACGTCGCAGGCAACGTACACGTCGGGCAGGAAGTGCATCTCGACCTTGACGACACCGTCGCCCTGGCAGGCTTCGCAGCGGCCGCCCTTGACGTTGAAGCTAAAGCGGCCCGGCTGGTACCCGCGGGAACGCGCTTCCT
>JBEGWB010000149.1:0-30655 GCA_041178065.1 Pseudomonadota bacterium
ACCACGATTTCTATGAATTTCATGGACTCGTCATCGACTGGCACGTGAATGAATCGCGCGCCAAACGTGAGGCTCCCGACATGCGCCAGTATCGTTATGACCTTGAGGAACAGAGCGGCGACTACTTGTTCTGTCTGCGCGCCGTCTGTAATCAGCGCGTCTGGTCCGATCTTGAAGACAACAACGAGGACCTTGGCATCAGTGCGATGCTGGAATTCGAAACACCCTTCGATACATACACAAAAGTCGTTAGTGGCGTCTCCCGCATCCGCAAGGATCGCTCGAATGATATGCGCCGCTTCACCTTCCTCAGCACTGGCGACCAGGCCAACGACCGTGCATCGCGTCTGCGCCCGTTGGAGGAGATTATCAACGCCGATACCATCAACGGCACAGGTGGCTTCCAGATCAAGGAGTCCACGCAGACAACGGATAACTATTCCGCCACGCAGGCCATCGACGCCTGGTACACCGAAGTTGATGTTGAGCTGACACAGAGTTATCGCCTGATGGCTGGAGTAAGGGGAGAGGAATCGGTACAGAACGTCACGACCTTCGATCTCTTCAACCCCAACATTTCTGTCGAAGCGGATCTCGCCAGCGACAAGCTCTTCCCGACGGCGACTGGCACGTGGATTCTCGACGAGCAGAATATGCAAGTGCGCATCGGGTATTCGCAGACGACTTCGCGCCCGGATTTCCGCGAGCTATCGCCTTCCGTGTTCATTCATCCGGTCACCGGTCTCGAGATCGTCGGGAACCCGGAACTGTCCGTCGCCTTCGTCGATAATTATGACTTGCGCTGGGAATGGTATTTCTCCGGACGCGAAAGCGTTTCGATTGGGCTGTTCCTTAAGGAGTTCACCAACCCGATCGAGGCCATCATCGTGCCTGGCATCGACAACCGTCGTACGTTCGTCAACGCCGATGCTGGTGAGATCCGGGGCATCGAGTTCGATGGCTACCGCTGGCTCGACGCAATCAGTCCGAAGCTGGAAAACTGGTTCGCCTCGGCAAACCTGACCTTGCTGGACTCCGAAGTGATCATCAAGCCGGAGAATGCCGGCATCCTGACCGAACCAACGCGCCAGATGCAGGGTCAAGCGGACTTTATTACCAACCTGCAGATCGGCTATGACGATAGCTTCAAACACATGGGCAGCCTCGTACTGCACATGACGGGCGACCGCATTCGCGAAGCCGGCGTGCTTGGCGCGCCAAACGTCATCGAGCGCGCGTATCCCGAGATCGACCTGAACTACGTCCTCACGGTGAACGAGCATCTCGATTTGAACTTGAAGGCACGCAACCTCTTGCAACGCGAGCGTCGCTCGACGCAAGGTGGCTACGATGTGAACAGCTGGATCGAAGGGCGCGATTACAGTCTGTCGTTGACCTACACTTTCTAAAGAAAGGGACAGATCATGGTAGGTGGTCTGTCCCTTTCTTTATGACGCTAATTAAATGGGCTCTGACCCCATTTAATTCACCGTTGGCAAGAAGGAATAGCTCTTGGCGTACTCCAGCATCTGCTCCGTGAAATCGTCAGGGTATTCGACGATGACATCCGTGATCTCGCTGTTACCCGGCGCTACTACAGGCACGAGCCGCGGATTAATGAAGCCGGAGAAGGGCGCAACATTTAGCGTCTCGTAACGCCGCAGCACCTCGGCATGTAGCTCCGGATCGACCTTCGTGCCGTAGTTTTCGATCAGTGCCTGGCCAGCCGCGAAGTCGCCCTCGCTCTTGATCCTCTGTACTTCGCGCAGCAGATCACCGAACAGCGTGCGCAGGCGCTGATAGTCGTTGATGACGAAGAAAGTTTCGCCGTCGCGCGTGACGCGCTCGATGACATTCTCCGGCTGGCCCTTTTCGTAGACCCACTGCGCAATCATCTGGCGATTGCGCATGTGTGCTTCCTCCAGGTTCTTGCCTGGCTCGATACGGTACAACTGCGTCATCAGGCCGCCGCGAATGTAGCTGTCGTACTGCGCCATGCCGACATCGAGATTCGGCATTACGCCAATTTCGACGAGAATCGGGTCCATCGCAAAGTACAGCGCGACCAGATCGGCGCGACCTTCCTCCAGCGAGCTGTAGTACTGCTTCAGTGTTTCAGTCGGCGTACCGATGCCGGCGTTGACGACGCCGGACGCGTGGCCAATTACTTCGTGCATGTCAGTGTGCAGGTGCCCGCTGAGTTCCGCGTACTCACGATTGCGTGCGGCCTCTTCTTCGGTAAACGCGAACTCGGCAGCCGCGCCGGTATCCGACGCGTTGTAGGCGTCGGTGATGTTCGACAGGCTTACCGACTTGGAACCATGCTCTGCGCGGATCCAGCCCGAGTTCGGCAGGTTGATACCGATCGGTGTCGCGGGCGAGGCGTCGCCGCTTTCGGATACGACCCGGATAGCCTTGCCGAGAATGCCAGTCACTTCCGCCTTCTTGTGCTCAGCCATGATCGGCGAATTGTCTTCGAAGTACTGCGCGTAGTTGGCGATGGCGCCAATGCGGCGCGTGGCTTCTTCATCGCGGAAGGACACGACGGATTCGAAAGAGCCGCGCATGCCGAGCGGATCGCTATAGACCTCGATGAAGCCGTTGATGACGTCGATCATCGACTCAGTGTCCGCGACCCAGGCTATGTTGTACGCGTCGAAGTCGGCGAGATCGCCGCTGCGGTAGTACTGCACGAGCCGTTCCAGCGCCGTGCGCTGTTCGTTGTTCTCCGCCACTCCGATTGCCTGTTCGAGCCAGTACACGCTGCGTTCGATCGCCTGTGTGTACATGCCGCCGACTTTCCAGGTCTTCTCGACCAGCTCACCGTCCTCCTTCACCAGCTTTGAGTTCAGGCCCCACATGACGGGCTCGGGATCGCTCGGGTCGCGCTGCGCGTCATAGAAGGCTACGACCTCCTCTTCAGTGACGCCTTCATAGAAGTTCACGGCGGAGGCCTGCACCTTGTCGATGTCGGCCGCGGTGTTGGTCTTCTTCGCGTCGACTGTTGGATCAAACAGGATCGGATCGAGCACGGCGAGCAGCTGATCCAGCGTCTGGCCTTCGTCGAGCGGCCAGGTCGCGGCAGCGCTGCCCTGCGCCAGCGTGCGCAGGTAGTCGGCCGAGAAGCCGGGTTTGAACTTGTCGCCGGAGTAATGATGATGGATACCGTTCGCGAACCAGATCTGCTTCGTGTAGGTCATGAAGGCATCCCACTCGGGCGTCGTGCGATTGCCGTCGTAGTGCTTGACGATCTCCTCGAGCGTACGGCGGATGCGCAGATTATGGCGATAGTGCTGGTCGTAAATGATGTCACGGCCGCTCATGCCGGCCTGCGTCAGGAAGTACAACAGCTTCTTCTGCTGCAGGCTCAGGTCTTCGAAACCGTCGACGCGATACCGCAGCACGCGGATATCGGCGAAGCGGTCGGCTTCGTACTGGAACTCCGCCTGTGGCGCTACTGCAGCGCTCGCGGCGGGCGCCGCGGACTCCGGCGCGACAGCTGCGGCAGCAGGAGCCGCGTCATCAGTATTACCCCCACAGGCCTGTAACAGGGTGCTGCCGAGGATCAGGGATGCAAGCAAACGCATACGCATGGGATGGCTCCGGCCGACTGGACTGGTTGGAAAGCTGGAAAGCAGGTCAATGGACAAGGATCGATACGCCGGAGTCTAGCAAAGCCTGCCGCGCTTGCTCCAGCAGACCCGATCAGCCGATATCGGTGGTCAGCAACTTGAAGCTCATCGCCACGAGTACCGCGCCCACGCCAATCACGGCGAGTGCCAGCAGGCGGAACAGCAGCAGCTGGATATGCCCGCGGAGCCGGTCAAGGAAAGGATCCTTCGGCAGTACCGGCGGTGGAATCGACTGGAACATGCGGATGAAGGCAAACAGCAATAGGGCCCACATCGTCAGGCCGAGACCGATGCTGAGGTCGGCCTCATCGGCGCCGCGCTGCAAAAGCCCCAGCGCGGTCAGTACAAGGCCGACGAGGCCCAGCAAATAACATACAGGCAGTAGCGGCCGTAGCCGCAAGGCGAGTTTGTGCAGGCGGAGCAGCAATAGTGTTCGCTCAGCCCGGAATGCGCACGATCAGCAGGTCACAGCCGATGCCGTGCGTGACACCGGCGGAGGTCGACCCGAACAGCAGTTCCCAGCCGTGCTTGCCGTGGCCGCCCATGACGACGAGGTCGGCCTGCATTTCCTTCGCCAGCTCGCGGATTTCCCGCGCTGGCTGTCCCAGCACGTTGTGCGCGCGGTGTGCGGGAATGCCAACGCCCGCCGCCAGTTCCACCAGCGCATTGCGCGCGTGCTTCGCGGCTTCAGCGTGCAGGCCTTCGATGTCGACGCTGGTGACTTCAACCGCGTAGCCGACGGCAATCGGTTCCATGACATGCATTATGCTCAGTTCAGGACCAGACTGTTTCGCCAGCTCCAGCGCCTTGTCCAGCACCAGTGCCGAGTCTTTCGACAGATCCACCGCAACCAGTATCTTCCTGTAGTCGCTCATATGTTCCTTCCTCGCTCCCCTTGCTGAATTGGGTTTAGGTCAAATGCCGATCTTGCCGAGCGCGTCAATGAGCTCGCGCACCGCGTGCGACAAATGCGGATGCTCTTCTTCCAGTTCTTCGAGCAGCAACTCCGCGGTAGTGACGACACTGCCGTCCGGCCGCGGGCCATCCCAGTCGATGAGCTGACCGCGCAACTGTTGCAGCAAGGCCTCCTGCTGCGGACTTGTCTCGCTTGTCGCGAATTTCTCGTGCAGGTCGGTCAACAAACCGTCGATATGCTGTTTAGCCATGATGAAGCCCTTGCGTTCAATACAGCGGCGACTATGTCAGAGTACCGGAAAGCCGGTCAATCGAGCGTGCCGCCTGCAGGGTTTGTTCTTGATCCAGTGCAGGAAAACCGTCGAAAGACGGCTGCGCTAAAGCTCGACATCGCGTCGGAATGGCAGGAATTCCCGTGCCTGCACTACATACTGGTCGATGTGCTGCTGCTCGTCGTGCACGAAGTGGGCAATTGCGCGCGCGAAGTCCGGATGCCGGATCCAGTGCGCCGACCAGGTGTGCACGGGCTTGAAGCCGCGCTGGATCTTGTGTTCGCCCTGCGCGCCGGAATCGAAGCGCGCGAAGCCCTTGCCGATGCAGTAGTCGATGCCCTGGTAATAACAGGTTTCGAAATGCAGGAACTGAAACTCCTCGGTGCAGCCCCAGTAGCGACCATGCAGCGTGTCGCTGCCCTTGAAGAACAGCGCGCCGGCGATGTGTTCGCCGTCCTTGCGCGCGAGCACCAGTAGCAGGCGCTCCGGCATGCTGCGCCCAAGCTCCGTGAAGAAGGCGAGGTTTAGATACGGCGCACGGCCGCGCACGAGATAGGTGCTCTGGTAAAAACGGAAAAAGCGCTGCCAGGTGCCCTCGTCGATGTCGGCGCCTTCGAGTACGTCGAAACTGATGCCGGCCTCGGCAACGCGCGCGCGCTCCTTGCGCAGGTTCTTGCGTTTGCGCGAGCTGAAGCTGTCGAGGAAATGGTCGAAGTCGCGGTAAGCAGCGTTGAACCACTGGTACTGGGCACCGGTGCGCACGAGAAGTCCCGCCGCGCTCAGCTTGTCGCGTAAGGCCGGCTCGGGAAACAGCACATGCCAGCTCGACGCGCCACTTTGTTCGGCGAGTTGCTGAACGGCCTCGATGAGGTGCGGCAAGACCGAATCCAGCGCAATGCCCTCGGCAACGCAGAGTCGTGGACCCGCGCAGGGCGTGAACGGAACCGCGGTCAGCAGCTTCGGATAGTACTCCAGGCCGTGCCGTGAGTAGGCGTCGGCCCAGGCCCAGTCGAACACGTATTCGCCCATTGAATTGGTCCTGGCATAGAGCGGCATGCAGGCGACAGGCGCGTCCTTGCCGGCGACTTCCACGAGCGCATGCCGCGGCTGCCAGCCGCTACGGGCACTGGCGCAGCCACTTTGTTCGAGCGCGAGCAGGTATTCATGGCGCAAGAACGGATAGCCGGCGCCGACCAGCGCGTTCCACGCGGCAGCGTCGACATCGGCAATGCTGTGAATGAAGCGAACGCTGGGCCTTAGGTCAATCATGGGCTCGGTGGCAATGGTGTGGCAGGGAAGCTATATTCTCGCACATGACATCGATCCCCCGCGTTTCCGTGCATGGCGGCCACAGTGGCCAGTTCTGTCATCACGCCAAAGACTCTCTCGACGCCGTGGTGCAGGCTTACATCGCCGCGGGCTTCAGCTGGGCCGGCATCACTGAACACATGCCGCCGCTCGATGACAGCAAACGCTACTTCGACGAAGCCGACAGTGGTATCGCCGCAGCGACGCTGCAGGCGCAATTCAAAGCGTACTTCGCCGAGTGCCGCCGCCTGCAGGTGCAGTATGCCGGCGCCATCAAACTGTTCACGGCCTTTGAAACCGAAACCTATTCCGGGTCGAGTGCCTTCGTGAAGCACCTGATCGCCGAGGCGCAGCCGGACTACATCGTCGGCTCGGTGCATCATGTCGGCGATATCGGCATCGACGAAACGCCGGCGCTATACACCTCCGCCACCGTCAAGGCCGGCGGCATCGAAGCGCTCTATTGCCAGTACTTCGATACACAACTGGCGATGCTGGAGGACCTCAGACCCGCCGTGGTCGGCCACTTCGACCTGATCCGTATCTTCGACCGCGACTATCTCCATACGCTGCAGTCGCCTGCGGTGTGGACGCGCGTCGAGCGCAACCTGGCCTTCATCGCACGGCAAGGGCTGATCATGGACTTCAACCTGCGCGGCTTCGACAAGTCCACCGAGCAATACCCCTCGATGCCAGTGCTGCGAAAAGCGCTGGAACTTGGCGTCAGCATCGTCCCCGGCGACGATTCTCACGGCGTTTCGTCCGTTGGCCGCAACTACGACAGAGGCGTGGCCCTGTTAACGGAGCTTGGACACCCCTGCCGCTGGGTCGAACCCCGGCTCTATTCGTATTAACGCGCTGTCCCGGGGAATAAAGGCCTCATCCGCTCGTTGTAAACCCAAAAGGGGAACGAAGAGCTTTCCCACAAGGGATTAAGGAGTTCACAGCCGCCATGCGCGAAATCACCCAGGGAGCACTGCATCTGGCGATGCAGATCACCGGATCGCGTGAGGTCGCCAGGGACATCGTGCAGACCGCCGTCGTCAAGTCGCTGGAGCATCGCAATGCGCCGCGTGTCGGCGAAGACGGGTTCCGGCCCTGGTTCTACCGTGTCGTGCGCAACCAGGCCATCGACTGGCTGCGTTTCAACCGCAAGTTCACCGGCGACGGGGAGGTTCCGGATGTGCCGACCGAAGAACCCGACGCAGGCGAGTTGCTGGACCAGGAGCGCCGCAAGGTGCTGTTGCACAAGGCGCTGAACCAGTTGAAGGCTGAGCAGCGCGAGATCATCTGCCTGAAAGATTTTCACGATTTCAGTTACGACGACATTGCCGACATCATGGCAATCGAAAAGGGAACAGTCATGTCGCGGCTGCATCGCGCCCGGATGGCGCTGAAAGATGCGCTGATCGAGCTGGGACTGTTCTCACCAGGAAACCATGGAGCACACCATGACAAACAACAACAGCGATAGTCGGCAGTGCGCCGCGATCGGGGAAGAGCTGTCGGGCCTTCTCGATGGCGAGCTGACACAGCAGCAGTCGCAGCGCGTCCAGGTTCATCTCGACAGCTGTGAAGCCTGCCGTCGCCTGCTTGCCGACCTCAGGAACATGAAACAGCAGCTGCGGCAGCTGTCGTATCCCGTTAGCGATGAAGCAATGCTGTTGGCGCTCGAGAAGGATCTCGTCGCCAGCGGCGCCATGACGCTTGGCTGGATATTCCTGATGATCGGCGCGGCAGTTGCCGTCGTTGCCGGCACTATCGGACTCTTCATGTTCTTCGCCGCGCCGGATGTGCCGATACTGGTCAAACTGTTCAATGGGCTGCTGGTATTGGGTGGCATCGCACTGTTCGTGTCGGTGGCTCGCCAGCGACTGCTGACGTATAAGAAAGACAAGTACAGGCAGGTAAAACTATGATTCATCCAACACTATGATCGTTGCGACCACTCACAAAATCGAAGGCAAGAAAATCGTCCGTGTGCTCGGACTCGTGCGCGGCAACACCGTGCGCGCGCGCCATGTCGGCCGCGACATCGTCGCCAGCATGCGCCATATCATCGGCGGCGAAATCCACGAGTACACGAAACTGATCGCCGAAAGCCGCGAACAGGCGCTCGATCGCATGCTGGTCGATGCGCATGCGCTTGGCGCCAATGCGATCGTCGGTGTGCAGTTCACCACCGCCTCGATCATGCTGGGTTCGGCGGAGCTGCTGGCCTACGGCACCGCCGTCATCGTCGAAGACGAGGAATAAGCGCATTCCTGCGGGAATCCGGCGCCTTTGCACGCCCCCGCGATGCGCCGGGCTCAACCAGAATGGGGCCAGGGCGTGTAGGCCCTGGCCCCCTTTCTATCAGTCATTTGCGCCTTAGCGGCGGCTTGTCAAACTGGATGTCCACCAGCCCCTCGGCCTGCAAGCGCCGGAGGTTGTGATGGTTGTCGAGGTCCGGCGTGGCCACGACATCACGATAGTGTTCACCGAAACACTTCAATGCCTGCCCGGCGCTCAGGCCCTGCAACAGGGCCATCGCCAATACACGGCAACTTCCCTGGTTCTGATCTGCGCTGTTGGCGACGGCGCCGTTGCGGAAAGCCGTCGGCGTAAACTCGAACCACTGGTTGATGAAGGCGAGTGTCGCTGCAAATTGATGCGAGTCGCTGTCAATGGCAGTCAGGAAGTCTTTCAGGGCTCTGTCAAAATCGCTCACGGGTAATCCTGGGCAAGTGGGACGGGGTTCAAAAAAAATGGGGTCAGAACCCGCGGGCTCTGACCCCATCGTATTGCGTGGATCGGTTCGTTAGTCGTCTGCGGCTTCCTCGTGAATATCCTCTTCAGCCTCGGTTGCAGGCGGCGCCGCCTGTGCCGGTGTTGCGGCCGGACGCGCCGCGCCACCTGCAGCGGCGGCCGGAGGCGCGCCGAAGCCACCGGGTGCCGGCGGGTTGTTCTTCACGTCGTTCGCGCGCGCGATGATGTATTCCCGTACGGCGGCCGAGTCGTCGGCCGACAGCTTGTCGGCGAAGTTCGCCATGCCGCGCGCCACGCGCGCGCCATTCAACACGACCTGGTCGAAACCTTCCTGCGAGTACAGCAGCGGCGACAGTGTCAGGTTCGGGAAGCTCGAGCGCTGCTGCACGCCGTTCTGGCCATGGCATACCGCGCAGTTCTCGGTGTACACCGCTTCGCCGCGGGCAATGACCTCGGCGCTTGCCGTCGACGGCGGTGGGTTCAGTTCCGGCGGCGTGTAAGTCACATTCGGCGGCAACGTTGCAGTGCCGCCGACCTTGAACACCAGCATGCGGCCGTAGCTTGGCGCGAAGTAGTTGCCCTGCGAGGTGCCACCGACACTGGCGGCGACATATTGCTCGCCGTCCATTTCGAAGGTGATCGGCGCGGCGTACACCGCGCTCTGCGCGTCGAAGGTCCACAGCTGCTCGCCACTTGTCGCGTTGTAAGCCGCAAGCTGGTTGCCGTTGCTGTTACCCATGAACACGAGGTTACCGCCGGTCGCGAGCACACCGCTGGTCCAGCGCGGACCTTTCGGGCTTTCCCAGACGACCTTGCGCGCGACCGGATCCCAGGCCTGCAACCAGCCGTCGTTTGCAGTCTTGTTATGCGGCTTCAGGGTTTCGCGATCGATCTGGCCGCCGAAGGAAATCAGCGGCGGTATGCCGCTGTCAGGCATGCGCTGCGGCGCCATCGCGGAATAGTTTTCCCAGGTCGGAATGTAGATCAGGCCAGTCAGCGGGCTGAAGGCATTCGGGTGCCAGGTGTGGCCGCCGGGAGCGCCGGGGCCGATGTTGAAGGGCTCGGTCTCGTAACGCGCGCCGGGCACTTCGATCGGACGGCCGGTGGCCATGTCGATGCCCGAATTCCAGGTCACGCCGGTGAACGCATCGCCGCTGATCAGCTCGCCCGTCGCCGCGTCCAGCACGTACATCATGCCGTTCTTCGAGGGATGCAGCACGACGTGGCGCTGCGTGCCGTTGAAGTCGAGGTCGGCCGTCATCATCGGGCTGACGGCGTCGTAGTCCCAGGAATCGCCGGGCGTTTCCTGGTAGTGCCAGACGTACTCGCCAGTGTCGGGATCGACGGCAATGATCGACGCCACGAACAGGTTGTCGCCGTCATCCGGGTCGCGCATCTCGCGGTTCCACGGCGTGCCGTTGCCGGTGCCGAAGTACAGCAGGTCAGTCACCGGGTCATAGACGCCGGCATCCCACACCGTGCCGCCACCGCCGTATTTCCAGTATTCGATGTCGTCCGGCCAGGTCGCGGCCGCCACTTCGAGATGGGGCTGGCCTTCATAGCCTTTGGCGGGATCTTCCGGGACCGTCCAGAAGCGCCAGGCTTCTTCGCCCGTTTCTGCATCAAAGGCCGCAATCCAGCCGCGCGCGCCAAATTCGCCGCCGGAGCCACCGATGAAGACTTTGCCCTTCGCAACGCGCGGCGCCATCGTGATCGAGTACTGCTTGCGCATGTCACCGAGGCCAAGGCTCTCGGGCACGGTGTCGGTGTTCCAGACTTCTTCGCCGGTATTCGCGTCGAGCGCAACGAGGTGGGCATCGAGCCTGCCCATGTAGATCTTGCCGTCGTAGGCGGCAATGCCGCGGTTGACGAGGCCGAGGTTGGGGTTTGGAACGATGATCGGCGTGTGCGTCCACAGGCGCTCGCCGCTGCCGGCAGCGAAGGCATGCACGACGTTGCGCGCGGTCGACACGTAAATCACGCCGTCGACGAACAAGGGCGAGCCGTGCTGGTTCTGGTTCGTATCGTAATCAGCGTACCAGGCGAGACCGAGGCTCTGCACGTTGGTGGCGTTGATCTTGTCGAGCGGGCTGAAGCGCTGTTCGTTGTAACTGCCGCCGTAATGCGCCCAGAGGTTTGGATCTTCGGTGCCTTTCAGCAGGCGGGCCTCGTCAACGGCAACAGCCCCGGTGCGCGCCGAGGTCGATGCTACCGCCGCCTGCTCCGCAGCTGGCTCATTGTTCTGATTATTCTCGGCCTGTTCTGCGCCTGGACCGCAGCCAGCACCAGCAAGTGCGAACGGCAGTAACAAGGAAAGACGCAGCAGACGATTGTGGTACGACATATATCAACCCCCTCAGGTTGTGAAGAGCCAGCAGAATAGACAGGCTGTCGAGGCGAGTCCAGCGGCGACGCCCGCGCAAAGCCTCCCTAGGGGATGAACAAGTCCACTGCCGTAGCGATAAAGATCACCAGCCCCACCCAGTGATTGTGCAAAAAGGCGCGGAAGCACTTATCGCGCTCGCGTTTGAAGATCAGCACCTGGTGATAGACGAACAGTAATCCCGCGATAACGAGCCCGAGCTGGAACCAGCCGCCGAGATTGAAGTGCTGCGCGCTCAGCGACATCGTCGCCAGGAACATCAGCTGCAAAAAGCCAATGATGAAGCGATCGGCGTCGTCGAACAGGATCGCCGTGGACTTTACGCCGATCTTCCTGTCGTCGTCACGGTCCACCATCGCGTATTCGGTATCGTAGACGACGGTCCACAGCACATTGGCGATATAGAGCAGCCAGGCGTGGATTGGCAGTGTTCCCGTCTGCGCCGTGAAGGCCATCAGCCCACCCCACGAGAAGGCGGCGCCGAGCACGAGCTGCGCCAGGTGCGTGTGACGTTTGGCGAATGGGTACAGCAGCGCAATAGCGAGGCCGCCGAAGGACATCAGCACCGTCAGCCAGTTTGTCAGCAGTACCAGCAAAAACGCGACAAGACAGAGCACAGCGCAGGTCAGCAGCGCTTCCTTTGGCCTGATGCGGCCGCTGACGATTGGCCGATCCTTCGTGCGTTTTACATGGCCGTCGAAATTACGGTCCGCGTAATCATTGATGCAGCAGCCGGCCGCGCGCATGCAGATCGTGCCGAGGATGAAGATGAGTAGCAGCTCCCAGTCGGGTAAGCCCTGGGCCGCGATCCACAGGCACCACAGCGTCGGCCACAGCAGCAGATAAATGCCGATCGGACGATGCATGCGCATCAAGTGCCAGAAATCGGGCGCGCGCCGATAAGCCACGGGGAAGCGCGCCTGAACGTAGTGGCGCGCCCTGGAGAGCGGCGATGCCTGCGTGGGATCGGTCATGGTGACGGTCATTGAATGCGGCAGCGCATTATAGCGAGAGTAATGCTGCATCTATCAGATTGATTCAGCCCGGTACGGCTGGTTAAATCCGGACACATCTGCGGCGGACACTTCATGAAAAAACTGGAACTGCACTGGCAAATCCTCATCGCAATCTGTCTTGCGATCATTGCCGGCTCGCTGAGCGGCACGACCGGTGGCGTCGGCAGTTTCACCTTCTACCAGCTCTACGACTTTATCGGCACGCTGTTTCTCAACGGCCTGCGCATGGTCATCGTTCCGCTTGTGTTCGCGTCGATCATCGTTGGCATCGCGTCGGTCGGTAGTGGCAGCGATCTCGGCCGCCTCGGCATCAAGACCGCGGGCTGCTATGCCTTGTTCACCACGTCGGCAATTCTTGTCGGTCTCTTCTTCGTCTCGGTCATGACACCGGGCCTCATCAACGGCGAACCCGCTGGCGCGCAGTTGAACCTGACGCTCGACGACACCGCGGTCAACGACACGCTCGGCACGATCGGGCAAAACAACGGCGGCGGAATTTTCGGCATCTTCCTGCGCATGGTGCCGACGAACATCGTGGCGTCGGCGGCGGCCGGCGACATCATGCCGCTGATTTTCTTCGGCATCCTGTTTGGCTTCTTCATGACGAGGCTGCCACAGAAGCAGGCCGACACGATGCTGAGCTTCTGGCAGGGCGTCAACGACACGATGATGATGATCACGATGTGGGTCATGAAGTTCGCGCCGATCGGCGTGTTCGGACTCATCGCGCGTACTATCGCATCGACTGGCTTCGGCGCTTTCATGCCGCTGCTGGTGTTCTTCTTCACGGTGGCCTTCGCGCTGATGACACACGCCTTCATCGTGCTGTCGCTGTACCTGCGCGTGCTCGGCAAGGTGAATCCGCTGAAGCATCTGAAGGCGATGTCGCCGGCCTTGCTGATGGCATTCTCGTCGGCCTCGTCGAACGCAACGCTGCCGCTGAACATGGAATGCCTCAACAAGCGGGCCGGCGTGTCGGAACGCGTGACAAACTTCGTACTGCCGCTCGGCGCGACGCTGAACATGGATGGCACGGCGCTATACGAATGCGTCGCGGCGATTTTCCTCGCGCAGGCTTACGGGCTCGACCTCAGCTTCACCACGCAATTCACGGTGGTCGTCCTGGCGCTACTGACCTCGGTGGGTATGGCCGGGATCCCTGCGGCTAGCCTCGTGGCGATCACGGTGATCCTGTCGGCGATCGGCCTGCCACTGGAAGCGATAGGGCTGTTGCTCGTTACCGACCGCATTCTCGACATGATGCGCACCTCGGTAAACGTGTACTCGGATTCCTGCGGCGGCGTCATCATCGCGCGCTCGGAAGGTGAGAAAGGGATACTCGTGTGACGTAAATGGGCTCCGTAAATGGGGTCAGAGCCCAATTGTTTTGTTAAGAAAGAGTGCACGGCCGTGGGCCTTCCCGGTAAAACAATTGGGCTCTGACCCCATTTAAGCGCGCGGTTCCGAGGCGGCTGGCAATTCGCGCATGATTTGCTCCCAGCCTTCGAGCGCGGCGGGACCGGCCTTGTCGAAAGCGTAAGACAGATGCTGCATCTGGGTTTGCGTCAGCTTTGCCTCCAGCTTTGCGCCGGACTTGCTCAGCTGCAGTTCCTTGACGCGGCGGTCGTGCGTGCCGGTCTGCACTTCGATCAGGCCAAGACCGATCAACTTCCGTAGCGGCGCATTCAGCGCCTGTTTGCTGACCTGCAGGATCGACAGCAATTCATTGATGTTGATGTGCGGGTTGCGACCAACGAAGTAGAGGATGCGGTGGTGTACGCGACCGAGGTCTTTTTCCTGCAGGATACGATCGGGTCCGGCGGTAAAGGCGCGATAACCGAAGTACAAGAGCTCCATGGCCTGGAGCAAACGCTTGTCGCCGGGCTGATCCATTAAAAGAAAATCCTGATTATTGAAGCGGCGAATTCTAGCAGCTTGGCGCCGAGTATCTAAACGGGGACGGCGCCAATTAATCGCCGAACGGCCTGTTCAATATTGATCGCAGCGCGTCATCCTGCGACCAAATGCCACAACAGGTAGCCCACGAGCAACACCAGCACGACGCTCACGCCCCAGCCAATCTGCTCGATATAGCGCGCCAGCAAACGCTCGGCGCGCGCCCCGCCGACACGTATCGCTGCCGCAATTAGATAAACGCGCTTGCCGCGGCCGACCAGCATGCTTGCCATGAAGGGCAAGAAGGGAACGCCGACGATACCGGCGGCCCAGGTAAAGATCTTCAGGGGTATCGGCGTGAAGCCGGCCAGTACGAACAGCCAGAAGGTCTGCCACGGTGATTCGGCCGCCAGCGCGCGTAGCTGGCCTACCTGTTCATCGATCCGGCCGATCCAGCCGAGCGACTCGAACACCGGGACCAGCAGGGCGTAGGCATAATGCCCAAGCGCATAACCGAGCATTGCCCCCACCATCGAACCGGCCAGACTCAGGCTCGCAAAGCTAAAGCCGCGCTGTGGCTGAGCGAGGCACATTGGCGCCAGCATGATTTCGGGGGGGACGGGAACGATGACGGCTTCGGCGGCACTGAACAGCGTCAGCAGGGCCGGCGCCCGGGGATGGCGTGCCCAGGCCATAGCGCCGTGGTACAGGGGTTCGAACAGCTTCATCGGAAATCCTGTGGCTACCGCCGCGAGCGGGGCATGTAACGGCAGTGTACGACGCGCGCACATACACGGCCACCCCTGCCAGCACTAAGACAAAGAGCGCACGAATTGCTGCCAAACTGGCATTTTTGGGGTGTTTACATTGGTAGTGTGAAGTTCATGAGGCAAGATAATGGCTCACCAACTCGCTTCCCCGCTCGCGTCGCGGGACAACCCATGGTTCTGTGCAAGGTGCCGACCGGTATTACGCGTCTGGGGCTCTGGCTACTGCTGGGCTTGCTGCTCATCCCTGCCGCTCATGCTGCCAACGACAGCTCCATTCCTTCCTTCTCCGCCTCCGAATTACATATTCCACGCATCGACGTCGAAAAGCTGGGCTCGCTTGAAGTCACGCTGACGCTGGTCGATTCAGCCGCGATGATCTTCAAAATCGCGAATACCCAGGCCGCCAGCACAGCGGCGAATCCAGGCGCCACCTACGACATGTCCTCAGGCGTACTCGCCATTCCTGTTCTGCGTGTGGGTAGCACGAATTACGGAGCGGCGCTCAAAGCGCTAGCTGACAACCGCTTCCAGGTCACCTCTCTGCAGCCCGTCATGCTGACCGGGCAAGGCACCTACCAGCAGCTCTGCTCCAGCTGTCATGGCGCGGACGGACTCGGCGGCAACCTCCGCATACCCCTGACGAACTGCAAGTGGTGCGGCAACCTCGCGACACTGACGACCTATATCGACAACACGATGCCACTGGGCAACCCCAACGCCTGCAACGCAAGTTGCGCGAGCGAACTGGCGACCTACCTGCTGACAGTCTTCAACACGCCCGCTGTCGGCCAGACCACGCGCACGCTTGATGCACTGACGCTGGGCACCGATGCCGAGACCCTGCGCAAAGCGGCCCTGCATCTCGTCAGCCGCTTGCCGACCGCTGCCGAAACTGCGCGCGTGAGTGCCGAGGGGAGCGCAGGGCTGCGCAGCGTGATCGACATCATGATGAATGAACCCGCCTTCTACGAGCGGCTGTCCGAAATCTTCAATGACTGGTTGCTGACGAACCGCTACCTGTCACCCAATGGCAGCGAAGCCGCGATCGGCTTGCTCAGCGGCTTCACGAACGCGCGCTGGTTCGACAAGGAAGTGAAGGACGAGGAATACACGCGCAACCGCCTGACGACGAACGATAGCATCGCCACCGAGCCGCTCGAGCTGATCAACTATGTTGCGAAGAACGACCTGCCCGCCACCGAAATCCTGACCGCCGACTACATGATGGTGAACGGCTACTCGGCGAAGAGCTACGGCATCACAGACGTCGCCTTCACCAATGAGTGGGATCCGAAAGAGTTTCGGCCGGCGAAACTGCCCGGCGTTCCACTGGCCGGCATCCTGACCTCGCGCATGTTCCTGAACCGTTACCCGACGACGAACACCAATCGTAACCGCGCCCGTGCGCGTGTCGTCTACGACCTCTTCCTCGACGTCGACATCCTCGGTCTCGACGGCGCGCGTCCGAACGGCGCCGCGGTCGATATCGCGCGCGCGGCGCCGACGATGGAAAATCCCGATTGCGTCAAATGCCACCGGCTGCTCGACCCGGTCGCTTCCGCGTTCCAGAACTGGAGTAGCGGCGGCAAGTACAGTGTTCCCCGCACCTGGTACAACGACATGTTCCAGTCAGGCTTCGCTGGCATTACGCTGCCGACGTCGAGCAAAGCGGATCAAACCGGCTGGCTTGCGCACCAGATCGCCAATGATCCCCGCTTCGATGATGCGATGGTGCGGCTCGTGTATCGTGGCCTCACCGGCAACGAGCCACTGCGCGCGCCGGGCGCGGACGGGACTATCGCGGACAGCGATGCCTACCGTGCCGAGGCCGAGGTGCTTGCCGCGATCAAGACCGCGTATGTCAGGGATGGCCGTAAACTGAAAACGCTCGTGCGTGAAATCGTCCTCAGCCCCTACTGGCGTGCCGAAGGCCTCGACAACACTGGCTTTGCGCTCGTGCATGCGAAGACCGGCTCCGCGCGCTTGCTGACCCCCGAGCTGCTGCATCGCAAGCTTGCGGCCTTGTTCGGTTTCGAATGGCGCGGCCCGCTCGACCAGTACAGCAGCAGCATCAAGAGCGCGTCGAGCTCGCGGCTCACTTCGCGTCAGTACTACCAGCAGCTCTACGGCGGTATCGATTCGAACACCGTGACCGAACGCCTGGCCGATGCAAACGGCCTCATGGTGAAAGTGCAGGAGCGCATGGCGAACGAAATGGCCTGCTACGCCGTGCCTAACGACTTCCTGTCGGCGAAGACGGGCCGCAGATTGTTCCCCCACGTCGAAACCACGACGACGCCGATCAGCCAGAACACCGCCGCAATCAAGGCCAACATCCAGCACCTGCATCGATACTTGCTTGGCGAAGAACTGGCGCTGGACTCAAACGAAATTACCCAAACATACAACCTGTTCAACGCCGTGCAGCAGGACGGCATGAAGGCCATCGCCAACAAGAGCGACACTACGCGCTTGCCGACACGCTGCCAGCGCACGAAACATCTCGAGACCGGCGCAGCGCTCGACGCCGGCGGCCTGACCAGCGACCCGAACTACACGATGCGCGCATGGACCGCTGTGGTCGCGTATTTGCTGTCGGACTACCGCTTCGTGTACGAATAAGAGCCAGCCATGAAAAGACGCGCATTCCTCAGGACTCTCACCTTGCTCGGCGCCGGCCACGCGCTGCCAATGACGCTGATACCGGCGGCCTTCGGCGCAACACCGGCGCGCTTTTTCGTGTCCGTGAATGCCGATGGCGGCTGGGACCCCACGGACCTCATCGATCCGAAAGGCAACACCCCGCGCAGCGACGGGCGCGGGCCGGTTAATCATTACGCCGCCAGTGCAATCAAGAGCGCCGGCAACCTGCGTTACGCGGTGTACCCCGACGGCGCCACGGCGCCGGACGCGACCAACGCCGGCCACCTCGACACCTTCTTCCAGAAACATTACCGGCGGCTGCGCGTCATCAATGGTATCGACACACAAACCAACGGCCATGAAACCGGCCGTCGTTTCGTGTGGAGCGGTCGCCTCGAACAAGGCTTTCCGAGCGTCGCGGCGCTCGCCGCAGCGCCCTATGCCGAGCAGCCGATGGCCTATATTTCCAATGGTGGTTACGACTTCACGGCATCGCTCGTCGCCAGCGTGCGCACTTCGTCGTCCGCCACCTTCACCTCGCTGGCCTATCCGAACAGCCAGTATGCGGACATTGCCGCGCGGCGCAACGAAGGCTATCTGAGCGCGAATGCAGACAACATGGTGCAGGCGGCGCGCGCAGCGCGCCTCGAGCGCCAGCAGCAGGACGAAACCCTGCCGCTGCGCCTCCAGCAGATGCAGCAGCTTGAGGAAGCACGCAGTGGCGATGTCGCGCTGGATGGTCTGCTCACCCGGTTGCCAGCGACCTTATCGAGCGGCCTGAAAGGCCAGGCGGAAGTCGCCGCGGCGGCCTTTGCCAGCGGACTCGCCGTCAGCGCAAACCTGAACCTCGGCGGCTTCGACACGCACGGCAATCACGATCAGAGCCAGCTCAGTGCGCTGACGCGTTTGCTCGAAGGCGTCGATCACCTGTGGAGCGAAGTCACGCGCCACGGTTTGCAGGACAAGGTCACGATCGTCATCGGCTCCGACTTCGGACGCACACCTTTCTACAACGCCGGTGCCGGCAAGGATCACTGGAACGTTACGAGCATCATGGCGATGGGCGCGGGCGTCAGCGGCAACCTTGTCGTGGGTGCAACCAATGGCAACTTTGAAGCCATGAAGCTCAACGCAAGCACCTTGCAGCCGCACTCGAGCGGCATCACCGTCACGCCGAAACACGTGCATCGCGCCTTGCGCGACATGCTCGGCGTGCCGGCGCAGTTCGATGCACAGTTCCCGCTGAACGTCGAAAGGCTTCCCCTCTTCGGTTGAGAAGTGTTCGGCTGGCATCCGCTGGAGTAGCATCGGCCCGACGACAACGGAGCCGGTCATGCGTATCCCCCTATCTTTGCCATGCGTACTGAAGCGCTGCATCTGTGTGTTGCTCGTATCCGTATTTGCCGCCCCCGGTTTATCGCAGGCCCAAAACCCCCGTGACCTGCGTCCTGTCATTCTCGCCATCGGTGAAAGCACCACTGCAGGTTTCGGTGTAACGGCCGATCGCTCGTACCCTTCGCAGTTGCAGCAGCTACTTGACGCGAATGGTTACGCTTACCGCGTCGTCAACCACGGGCGCAGCGGCAGTACGACAACGATGGCCCTCAGTGGGCTCAGCCGCGGCATGGCACTGTTCCCACAAATCGTGCTGATCGCGCTCGGCGGCAACGACGAGGGAAATCCGATGGCGGCGGCGCGCAGCGAAGAGAATCTGCGCAAGCTCGTCTCGATGTTCGTGCGCATGGATGCAAAGGTCTATCTTGCCGAGCGCACGGCCGACGATCGCGCATCGGAAGATATGCGCTCATTGATGCGGCGGATCGCTGACGAAGAAGGCGCCGCCCTGATGCCGTCGTTGCGTCAGGACATCGCGGGTCATCCGGCACTGCTGCTGTCCGACGGCTCGCATCCCAATGCCGAGGGCTACACAATCATTGCGCAGCGCATTTTCACGCTGCTCGCGCCGATACTGGTAAAAACCGAACCGTAAGACGCTGTTCCCCGCAAAAGGCCGAGCCGCTGCTACGGGCAAGGCCGCGCGCTTTCTCAGGTTACGACCCTATTCTGTCCGCGTTCGCGCTGTGTCCCAATCTGGTGGACACGCGCGCGCCGTTTGCGCATCTCGCGAACGTGACTCTTTTTTTTAGGGAGAAGGTCGATGACAAACACCAACACGCATTTACTGCTGGGTTCAGCCCTTGCGTTCGCGCTGTCCGGCGTCGCCCTGCCGCTCGCGGCCCAGCAGCCCGGCGGCCAGCCTGTGGCGTGGGGCCAGAACGTCAACGCCACGCTGTCCGGAAATTCAATAACCGAGGCCTGTAACGGCTGCGGCAGGTCCGGCGCGGTGTCACGGCAAACGCTGACGGCGGGCGACGGATATGTCGAATTTTCTGCCGGCTCCGTCAATGAAGTGTTCAGCGTGGGCATTGGCAGCGGCCCCTCCAACACGCAAATCGAAAACCTCGAATTCGCCTTGCGCTTCAATGGACAGGGCGTTGTCGAGGTCCGGGAAAACGGCAAGTTCGTAGCCGATGCCCGCCATGATCCGAATCAACGCTTCCGCATTGCGATCGAAGCCGGCGACGTTAATTACTATAAATACCATGGAAACACGCGAACCCGCATCCACAGCACGAAGCAGCCAGCCACCTTGCAGTATCCCGCCAAGGTTGAGGTGCTGCTGCTCGGCGCCGGCACCTCGGTCGAGCAAGTTGTCGTGGCGGGCGCCAGCTCGGGTCCGCGCGCGGCGGGTGGCACAGGTGCCGGCGCGGCGCAAAAAATTACCTGGACCAATCTCAACAACGCCGTGGTGTCCGGCACCCTGCTGCAGGCGGGTCCAGACGGCGGAAATGCGGGCGCGCAGTCGGCTGAAACGCTCACCGGCGACGGCTACGTGGAATTCACCGCGGTCGAAACCGACCGGATGCGCGCAGTCGGCCTGGATTACCAGAACACCAACAACACACTGGAAGACATCGACTTTGCGATCGTGCTGCGCGGTAACGGATCCGCGTCAGGCGCTGTCGCCGAAATACGCGAGGCCGGCAACTACGTTGGCGACACGATGTACACCGCAGGCATGCGTTTCAGGATTGCGATCGAAAACGGCATCGTGAAGTACTACAAGTACGAAAACGGCACGATGACACCGATTCGCGGTAGTGATGCACGCGTTGCGAATTTCCCCGTGCATGTGGACGCGGCGCTTTATGATCCGCTGGCGACGATTTCAGATGCGGTCGGTGCGCGCGCAAATCGGCAGTAGTGCAGCCTAGACGTTGCCGTATTGCTCGGCATTTGCGAGCCAGCGCCGGATCAGCGGGTCGACGAGCTCCTTGTCTTGCCCGCGAATTTTTTCAGCCCATAACTTCACCTTGGGTTGAAGGTGCGCGTCGCGCGTCAGGTCGGCGATGCGAAATGCCATGAGCCCGGTCTGGCGCGTGCCGAGGATTTCGCCCGGCCCGCGAATCTCCAGGTCTTTCTCGGCAATATAAAAACCGTCGCTGCTTTCGCGCATGATGCCGAGCCGTAGTCTTCCCGCTTCAGACAAAGGATTGTGATAGAGCAGCAGGCAATGACTTTCCTGTGAACCACGACCGACGCGGCCGCGCAGCTGATGCAGCTGCGCGAGTCCGAGACGCTCCGGATTCTCGATGACCATCAGGCTCGCGTTCGGCACGTCGACGCCGACTTCGATCACCGTGGTTGCCACCAGCAGATGCAAGGCGCCCGACTTGAAGGCACCCATCACAGCCGCCTTGTCTTTCGGCTTCATGCG
Source organism: Pseudomonadota bacterium (assembly GCA_041178065.1). Taxonomy (GTDB): domain Bacteria; phylum Pseudomonadota; class Gammaproteobacteria; order Pseudomonadales; family Pseudohongiellaceae; genus CAILUG01. The sequence goes on from JBEGWB010000149.1 coordinate 21,362, forward strand.
GCCGTGGATCAGGCCGATGTGCAAGTCAGGTAGCGCCGTGCGCAATTCCTCGTAGGTGACTTCCGCCGCCTGGCACTGCAATTCCTCCGACTCCTCGATCAACGTGCACACCCAGTACGCCTGCCGGCCTTCCGCACAGGCGCCCTTGATGCGCGCGACGACATCGGGCCGCCGTTGATCCGACAGCAGCACGGTATTGATCGGCGTGCGACCGGGCGGCAGTTCGTCGATGACCGAGCAGTCGAGATCGGCGTACGCGCTCATCGTCAGCGTGCGCGGGATCGGCGTGGCCGTCATGATCAGCTGGTGCGGCCAGGTGCCGTTGCTAAACCCTTTTTCGCGCAGGCTCAGGCGTTGATGCACGCCGAAGCGATGCTGTTCGTCAATGACGATCAGCGCGAGTTTGTGAAAGCTGACGCCTTCCTGGAACAGCGCGTGCGTGCCGACGATGACCTGCGCTTCGCCGCTGCGCATAGCCTGCAAGGCTTCGTCGCGCTTCTTGCCTTTAATCTTGCCGCTGAGGAAGGCCATGCCGATATGCAGCGGCGTCAGCCACTGATCGAGATTGAGGAAGTGCTGCTCGGCGAGGATTTCGGTTGGCGCCATGATCACGGCCTGGTAACCGCTCTCGACCGCTTGCAGGGCGGCGAGTACGGCAACAAGCGTCTTGCCCGAACCGACGTCCCCTTGCACGAGCCGCAGCATCGGTATCTTCTTGCCGAGATCGCGCGCGATCTCGCGGCCGACGCGCTGCTGTGCGCCGGTCAGTCCGAAGGGTAGCGAGGCGAGCAGTCGTGGCCGCAGGTTGCCATGCACGGTCAACGGCGGCGCCTGATATTCCTGCGCCTGGTCACGCAAACGCCGCAGGCTGAGGTAGTTCGCCAGCAACTCCTCGAAGACGAGGCGCAGCTGCGCGGGGTGATCGCCGCGCGCAAGGCTTTCGAGCGACACGTCCGGCGGCGGTTGATGAATGAAGCGCAGCGCGTCGAGCAGCGGCAGGAAGGCGTATTGTTTGCACAGCGTTTCCGGCAGCAGGTCGGGCAGGGCCTGCGTGCGTTCGAGCAGCGCAAACACCTGGGTAATCAGGCTGCGCAAACGGTTCTGCTGCAAGCCTTCGGTGGCGGGATACACGGGAGTCAGCCGGTCCTGCAGCGGGGCTGGATTGCCGCCGACCAGCAGCTGGTACTCGGGGTGATACATCTCGACGCCGCCGCGGCCATAGCGCACTTCGCCGTAGCAGCGAATGCGCACGCCGGTTTTCAGTGCATCCTTTTGCGCCGCGCTGAAGTGAAAGAAGCGCAGGCTCGTGACGCCGCTGCCGTCCTGCACCTTCACCATCAGGCTGCGGCGCTTGCCGAACATCACCGCACTGCCGGCGATCGTGCCTTCGATGACGACGTCAGCGCCCTGCCGCAAGCCGCCGATCGCGGTGATGCGCGTACGGTCCTGGTAACGCAGTGGCAGATGGAACAGCAGGTCGAGCACGGTGTACACGCCGAGCGTATGCAGCTTTTCGGCGAGCGCCGGGCCAACGCCTTTCAACTGCGTAACGGGAGTTTGTTCGACGGGAAGGTTGGGCGCTGCGGGCATGCCGGCATTTTAGGAGGAATCGGCCTGCTTGCGCGGATTTTTGCTCGAGCGGCTGGGGTGGCGGGCTTAAATGGGGTCAGAGCCCAATTAGACAGAGCCTGGATTCAAGTGCGTCTAATTGGGCTCTGACCCCATTTAAGCCCAAGCCCGACTCTTCACACCCGAGCCCCTCAAGCCGGGTGCGGTTAACCCGCGCCCAGCAATCGGCGCCGCCGAAGCTCAGGGCGCCGGCTTTTCGTTGACCTTCAGCTCATCGAGGATAAAGGTCGCGACATCCTGTATCTGCTCCTTGCTGAAGGCAGCGGCGAAGCCCGGCATCGTGTTCCGGCCGTAGGTGGCTATCGTCATGATGTGGTCGAGTGTCAGGTCCTTGCCGAGCAGCGGTACGCCACCCTGGTGGCCGCCCTGGCCTTCTTCCCCGTGGCAGGTCACGCACACCGTCGTGAAAATCTCGCGGCCGCTGGCGAGGTCGGGGGTGTAGTCCGGAAGCGGCGCTACGGTCAGCGCCGCCGCCGGCGTTGCCTGCGGACCTACGCCAGTGATCGGCGCGGCTGGCGCCGCCGGCGCGATGGGTTCCATCTCGCCCTTCAGCGAGAACAGCCACACGCTGTCGCCGTGCGGGCCAGGGGCATACACGGAGCCGGCCGAGATGATCGCCACATACTGCGTACCTTCGTGCATGAAGGTCGAGGCGCTGCCGTTGACGCTGGCATCCGTCATGAACTCCCAGAGCTTCGCGCCATTGTCCTTGTCGAGCGCGACGACCCGACCATCGTTGCGGCCGTGGATGATCAGTCCGCCGCCGGTGACAAGCGAGCCGGCCGAGCAACTGTAGTTCCACTGCTGGCTCCAGGCGATCTTGTGCGTGGACAGGTCCATTGCCACAAAGAGTCCGCGCGCCGGGATGTTCGTCAGGTTGAAGGTGCCGCCGAGCCAGGTTTGCGTGTGCGCCGGTGGCGCGTTTTCGGCCTCGCGCGAGGCGCCACCAATGCGGTCGTTGGCACAGATATACATAAGCTGGCTTTCAGGATCATAGGCGCTCGGTGGCCAGTTGACGCCGGCCAGCGGCTTGTAGAGCACCGGCTCAGTCGCGAAGGGCGTAAAGGTGCGGCCCTGGTTGACGAGCGTGAAGCCCTCCGGCGCATGATCGATTTCGTTCGGTACGACATAGTCGCCGGTCGGCCAGGGCTGCGTTGCCGAGGTCGCATTACGCGGTTCCTGCGGCACCTCGCGCTCCTCGATGCCATGCAGCGGCTCGCCGGTAATGCGGTCGAGGATATACAGGAAGCCGGACTTCGAGACTTCGGCAATGCCCTTGCGCGGCTCCCCGCGGACGGTGGCGTCGAACAGGATCACCGGGTTCGGGCTGTCATAGTCCCAGATGTCGTGGTGCACTTGCTGGAAGTGCCAGGCGTACTCGCCGGTGTCGACCTTCAGCGCGATCATCGACACGGTGAACAGGTTGTCGCCGGCGCGATTGCTGCCATTGAGGTCGGGACCGGCGTTGCCCGTCGAGAAGTAGATCAGACCCAGCTCCGGATCCACGGCAGGCGTGTTCCAGATCGGCGCGCCGCCATATTGCCAGGCGTCGTTGTCCTGCGGCCAGGTCTCATGGCCGAACTCGCCCGGGCCGGGCACGGTATAAAAGGTCCATTTCAGTTCGCCCGTCTTCGCGTCATAGGCCTTGAGGCGGCCGCGCACCGCGCGTTCGCCGCCGGCAAACCCGACGATGACCATGCCGTTGTAGTAGAGCGGCGCGGCCGTAATGCTGTAACCGAGCAGCGGATCTTCGGCCTGGATCTCCCAGTTCACGGCGCCGGTTTCCTGGTCGAGCGCGACCAGCTTGGCGTCGAGACGGCCGACGTAGATCTGGCCCGCGCCCATGCCGAGGCCGCGCGACACCCAGCCGCAGCAAACCTGAACGCGCTCGGGATCCAGATTGGCCTGGTATTTCCAGTCGAAGGTGCCGGTCTCGATGTCGATCGCGAACACATCGTTCTCGCCGGTGACGGTATACAGCGTGCCCTCGTAAAACAGCGGCTGCGCCTGTCCCGAATGGTTTGGTCCCGCGCCGGACCCGTCCATGTGCACGCGCCACTCGGCCTTCATGTCGCCGACGGTTTCGCGGTTGATCTGATCAAGCGGCGAGTAACGCTGGTTATTCAGGCTGCCGCCATTCGACACCCAGCTATCGGTGGGATATGCCGCCTGCTGATCCGGCGTGAAAGCCGGCGCGGACTGGGCCCAGGCGGGCTGTATCAATGCGACCGTCAAACTAATAACGGTCAGGTTGCCGAAACAAAAGCGGGACAGCGGTGTTGTGGTCATCGTCAGCTCCGGTTGGAAAGGGCCCTGAAAGGATAAGGCCGCAGTAAAAACGCAGCCGATATTAGCACCATATATACGTGTACCCGGATGCTACCACTTAGCTACAATCCGCGCTTTCCGGAACGACCCTCACGGTAAAACATGACCGGGGCAGCACGCATACAGATGCAGCATTTCCAGGTGGCGCGCCTCGCTGCGCCTGCCGCGGTGATACTGGCGCAGCTGCAATCGCTGAGTGCTCCAGCAGCCCTCCCTGTTTCAACCACCCTGTTCAAGAACCCTGCGCTGCTACTGCGCGCGCTCGATGCACTGCATCGCACATCGACGTATCCGGCAGCGACCTCGTTGATGACGATGCTCGAAGGGCTCGACCAGCCATGGATCGATAGCCTCGTACGCCGCAGTGCGCTGCAACTGGCGCTGCAACACGCGGCAGCGAATCACGCTTTCCTGCATCGCCACTGGCATCTGTCGCGCCGACTCTCGCTGCTGGTCGCGTCGCTCGCGCATGCCAGTGGATATGCCGATGTCGACAGCGCCGCGTGCTGCGGACTCCTGCTGCGCAGCGGCATGCTCGTGCTCGAGCAGCAACATAGGTCCGCCTACGCCGTATTCACGGCGGGTCAGTGGACGCAGGACGCGCAACTCTCGGCCGAGCGCGACCTGCTGCAGTACGATCATGTCGAAACCGGCAAACGGCTGCTCGAAAGCTGGCAGCTCGACCAGTTCTGCGTGGATGCGCTGGGCTACCAGGCGCATCCGCTCGAGCAGATACTCGATGCCGCGCCACTGGTCAGGCTTTGCTGGTATGCAAATGCGCTGGTGGAAAAACCAACGCCGGAGCTGCTGAGTGTCTCGCGCGCCCTGCTTGGCCTCTCGTCGGATCACGTGCAGGCCCTGCTGGCGTGCATGCAGCAGGACATGGCCAACGAATGCGCTGCGCTCGGGCTCGCCGACTTCCCGCACGCGAGCAATGGCGACCTCGTGCACGAATCCCGCCAGAAACTGCAGCAGCTGCGCCAGGAGATCACGCTCGACAGCATGCTCGCCCAGCACACGAGCACGCGGTCCAGTGGTATACCCCTGCAGACGCGGCTTGCGCGCGTATTGCAGGACGTCGGCATCGATCCATTCTTCATCGTGCTGCGCAATGGCGAGGGCAATACGATGGAGGTATGCGCGAGTCATCAGGTGCAGCCCGCGCCCGACGCGCTCGGTTTCACGTGCGAGACCGGCCGCAATGCGCTGTCGTCGTTGATCCTGCAGGGCGGCCCGGGGGTGTTGATGTCCGATCCCGGGCTGACCGTCATCGACCGGCAATTCCTCGCGCTGCTCGGCGGCCACACAGTGCTGTGCGACACGGTACGCGTGGGCAATAGAACTCGCGCACTGCTGCTTGGCATGCAGCCTTCCGGGGTCTCAGCCTATCTCGGCCAGCCCGCGCTGCGGCGCTTCATCGAAGGCATGCTGCGCGCCGAGCTGAGCGCGGGCGGCAACGAAGCCGGCAGCACGCTACTGCTGCAACAGCGCATACGCGAAGCGGTGCATGAAGCGAACAACCCGCTCGCGATCATCAAGAGCTACCTGTACCTGCTCGGCAAGAAGCCGGGTGCGCAGAGTGAGGAGATCCACATGCTACGCGGCGAAATTGATCGCGTGGCGTCCATCCTCGCGCACTTGCGCGAGCCCGAAGCGAGCGGCAGCGTCGTGCAAAGGGTCGATCTGAACAAGATCGTCACGTCGATGCACCGCCTGTTCACCGGCGCGTTCAGTGCCGACAGCAAGCCGATGACCGTCGAGCTGCAGCTTGCCGATACCCAGCCCTGGGTGCTCGCCAGGGAAAGCGCGCTGAAGCAGATTCTGCTCAATCTGGTGAAGAACGCCGCGGAAGCAATCGAGGCCAACGGGTGGATTACCTTATCCACTCACGCGCAGATCTATCTCAATGACAAGGTGTATGCCCAGCTTAGCGTGCATGACAACGGTCCGGGCATCGCGCCCGCGCTGATGAAGGACCTGTTCAAATTCAAAACCGGTGCGTCGACAAAAACCGATGCCTATGCCGGCACGGGACTCGGCATCGTGCGCCGACTCATCGAGGACAGCGGCGGCCAGATCAGCTGCCGCAGCGACAGCAAGGGAACTGCGATAGACATACTCTTACCCATCGTCGATTAGCCTCACGCGATGAACCACCCCCCAAGAGGTAGTGCATGACACAGTCGCGTATTCTGGTCGTCGACGACGAGCCAGAACTGCTTCTCAGCTGCAAGGCAATTCTCGAGAAGGAATTCGCCGTCAGCACGGCCGGCAGCGGCGAGCAGGCCCTGCAGATGCTCAGCGACACGGCTCCGGGCTGGGACCTGATGCTGCTCGATCTCAACATGCCCGGACTGGACGGCCTCCGCGTCATGGACGAACTGCACAAGCGCGGTCTCGACATCAGCGTGGTCGTGCTCAGCGGAGAGGTGGCCTTTCACTCGGTCAGCAGGGCCTTCCAGCTGGGCGCCTTCGACTACATCAGCAAGCCCTACGAGGCCGACGCGCTGATCAACACCATTCGCAACGCCCTGAAAAAACGCGAGCTCGAAAAGGACTTCATTCAGCTGCGCCGCCAGCTCGAACGCTCGGAACGGCTGCACCGCTTCATGATCGAGAGTTCGCCGGACATCATCTTCATCGTCGACAAGGAGGGCATCTTCCGCTTCGTCAACGACCGCGCCGAGGAGATGCTCGCGTATCGCAAGGATGAGCTCATCGGTCACCACTATTCAGTGATTGTGGATCCTGCGTCACGCGCCAGGGCCGCGAACTGCTTCAACGAGCGCCGCGCCTCGGAGCGTGCCGCGCGCGACGAGGAGATCTGGCTGCTGTGCAAGCCGGGCTCAGCGCCGAACCTCGAACGGCGCCGCATCGCGATCGAGCTCAACGCCATGGGTGTCTATGAAAATGAAACGATCAACGAAAAAGGCGAACGCCTGCAGCGCGACTATTCCGGCACCTATGTCGTCGCGCGCGATGTTACCGAACGCCTCGCGTCGCAGAAGCTGATTCACTACCAGGCGTATCACGACCTGTTGACGGGTTTGCCAAACCGCGCGCTCTTCATGGACCGCCTGACGACGGCGATCAGCGTGGCACGCCGGCAGAACAGCAAGCTTACGGTGATGTTCCTCGACCTCGACCGCTTCAAGTTCGTCAATGACAGTCTTGGCCACGACACCGGCGATGCGCTGCTCAAAAGCGTCGCCGAGCGCCTGAAGCGCTGCTTGCGCGAATGCGATACGCTGGCGCGGATCGGCGGCGATGAGTTCATCGTGTTGCTGCAGCAGGCCGAGTCGATTGCCACCGCAAAGTCGGTCGCCGACAAGATCGTGCGTTCGATCAAGGAGCCGTTGACCATCGCCAACCACGAACTGTGCGTGACGACCAGCGTCGGCATCGCCATGTATCCGGATGACGGCACGACTGCCGAAGCGCTGATCAAGAACGCCGACATAGCGATGTATCACGCGAAGGACCTCGGCAAGGACGGCTTCAGTGTGTTCACGCGCGAACTCAGCGAGCAGCAGAAGGAACATCTATCGATCGAAACAGAAATTCGGCGCGGCATCCGCGACAACCAGTTCGAGGTCTATTACCAGCCGCAGGTCAACGCGCTCGATGGACGCATCGTTGGCGTCGAGGCGCTGCTGCGCTGGAATCATCCCGAGCGCGGCTTGCTGACTCCGGCGTTCTTCCTCGCCGTCGCCGAGGAGTCTGCCCTGATGATCGAGCTCGGCGACTGGGTCGTCGAGGCGGCGCTGAGCGACATGAAGGCCTGGCGCAATGCCGGGCTCGATGCCGGCAAGCTGGCGGTCAATTTTTCATTCCGCCAGATCGAGCAGGCTGATTTCGTTGCCAAGATCGTCGGCGCGTTGCGGCGCTTCGACTATCCCGGCGAACTGTTTGAAATCGAGATTACCGAAAGTGCGCTGATGAGCGACTCGGACAAAACCATCGACAAGCTGCGGCAGCTGCATGCGTATCGCGTCAACATCGCCATTGATGACTTTGGCACCGGCTATTCTTCATTGAGTCTGCTGCAGAAGCTGCCGCTGAACCGCCTCAAGATCGACCGCAGTTTCATCCAGGGCCTGCGCAGCGACTCCGATCGCTCGATCATCGAAGCGATCGCGCACATGGCAAAGGGTTTGAAACTCGACATGGTGGCCGAAGGCGTTGAACAGGACTACCAGCTACGCTACCTGCGCAAGTTACAGTGCCCGGTGATCCAGGGCTTCATCTACAGTCACTGCTTACCGGCCGAGGCGATGCGAAAGTTGCTGGAAGAGCGCGCCACGCTAACAGCGCGGTCGGGCAGGGTCTTGCAGTCGGTCTAGCAACCAGCCGGGCGCAGAGCCCGGCGGCCTGCACATTAAATGGGGTCAGAGCCCTATTAGATGAATTAAATGGGGTCAGAGCCCTATTAGATGAACTTGAACCCAACCTGCATCTAATAGGGCTCTGACCCCATTTAATTCCGCCCCAGCCCCTCAGTTCTTCACCCGCGTAACCCGCGTCACCGACTTCAGGATGCGCACGCGTTTCATGACCCGCGCCAGGTGAATACGGTTGCGCACAGACAGCGTCAGGTTCACGGTACTGAACTGCGCATCCTTGTCGGTCGTCGTCATCTTCTCGATGTTTGCTTCGGTACTTGTCACGGCGTTGGCGATCGTTGCGATGATGCCGCGCTGGTGTTCGACTTCGACGCGCAGTTCGACCGTGAACTCGCCTTCGACACCCGGGTCCCAGCGCAGCGAGACGTACTTCTTCGGATCGTTGCGGATCTCCGCGACGTTATTGCAGTTCTCCGTATGCACGATCATGCCGCGACCGGCGCTGACATAGCCGACGATTGGATCGCCCGGAATCGGATGGCAGCATTTGGCATAGGTCATCAGCAAACCTTCCGAGCCGCGGATGGCCAGCGCGGAGTCTTCCGACTTCGTCATTGGCTCTGACCGCGCGCCCTCTTCGGTCGGAATCAGGCGCCGCGCCACGATGAAGGCCATGCGATTGCCGAGCCCGATATCCTCGAGCAAATCGTCCAGCACTTCGAAATTGGTTTCCTCGAGCAAACCGCCCACCTTTTCTTTCGGGATGTTCGACAGGTGATAGCCGAAGCTCGACAGCGTCTTGTTCAGCAGGCGGCGACCGAGCGAAATCGCCTCCGAGCGGCGCTGGTTCTTCAGGAAGTGGCGGATGTTGCTGCGCGCCTTGCCGGTGACGACGAAGCTCAACCAGGCTGGATTCGGCTGCGTACCGGAGGCAATGATCTCCACCGTCTGCCCGCTTTGCAGCGGCTGGCTCAGCGGCGCGAGGCGACGATTG
>JBEGWB010000150.1:0-27487 GCA_041178065.1 Pseudomonadota bacterium
GGCTGAAATCCGGCGCTCACCTTCGGCGGGAACGCGGCATGTGCCGATCATTGCGCTAACAGCGAATGTCATGGAAGGCGACGAGAAGAAGTGTCTCGACTGCGGCATGGACGATTATCTGAGCAAACCCTACAGCCTGCATGACCTGGAGAAGATGCTCGTGCGCTGGTTACGCTGAGTCACGCAGCGGGGCACTGTGTGCCTACCAGGGGAACAGCTGGCGCTCTGGCGCCTGGGTTTTTACTCTCTCGCGAGCAGCTCGTACTTGCGCAGGTAGCCGCGCAGCTGGTCGTATGTGAGGTCCAGCAGCTTTGCCGCCTTGCGCTGGTTGAACTGGCACTGGCGCAATGCTTCCTTGAGTATTCGCTGCTCGTAATCCTGGATCTGCGTCTTGAAGCCGAGTGAGCTGAGCAAGCTGCTATCTCCATCTCTGCCGCCATCGAGCGCGGTGGTCGCAGTGCCTTCGGCGTATACCACGCGGCGGCGCGTGACGGGGCGCCACGGCGACGAAAACGGATCGAAGTTGATTTCCTTGACCGGCTGGTCCGGATCCTCGCTGAGATACACGCAGCGCTCGACGACGTTCTTAAGTTCGCGGATGTTGCCCGGCCAGTCATATTCGAGCAGCGCGCTCGACGCGGTCTTGCTGAAGCCCGGAAAATATTCCCGGCCCAGTTCCTTGATCATGCTAATGGCGAAGTGACGCGCGAGCACCGGAATGTCTTCGCGGCGTTCGCGCAGCGGCGGCAGCGTGATGACGGCGAACGCGAGCCTGTCGAGCAAGTCTTCGCGGAATTTTCCTTCGGCTGCCATCTGCGGCAGATCAACGTTCGTGGCTCCAACGAGACGCACGTCGACTGTCAGCGGCTTGCTGCTGCCGAGGCGCTCGATTTCGCCATATTCGATCACCCGCAGCAGCTTTTCCTGCATGCTCATGCAGGTATTGGCGAGCTCGTCGAGGAATAGTGTGCCGTTGTCGGCACGTTCGAAATAACCTTTCTGCTGCTTTGTTGCGCCGGTGAAGGCACCGCTTTCGTGGCCGAAGAGCTGCGACTCGAGAAGGTTCTCGTTGAAGGCGGCGCAATTGAGTTTCAGGAAGCTCTGATCCCAGCGGCGTGACAGGTAGTGCAGGCGTGCGGCCACGAGTTCCTTGCCGGTGCCGCGTTCGCCAATGATCAGCACTGGCTTGTTCAGCGGCGCCAACCGCGAGATGTGCTCCTGCATCTGCAGAAAAGTGGCCGATTCGCCAATCATCCGGTCGGCCTGGCTGTCGGGTGACATGCTGTACGCTCCCTCGTGAAAAGTGCGGCGAAAATTACCACATGTTGGTTAGGAGCCCAATCGGCACCGTGGTCATCGGTCAGTGTGACCACAACAAATGCATAGAAAACAAACACCTATGGTGCCTAAAAAGCTGGCACAGCGCCTGCTAAGCCAAGAACGGGGGTGAAAGGCTCCCTCCCGAACCGAACCCGACGCGAGGCGCAACATGAAACACACAGTAACTCCGATCCTGATCCTGACGGCCCTGTTGCTTGGCGGCTGTGTATTTGCCCCCGGCGACGGTCGCGGCCGGGATGATTACGAGCGTGAGGCAGGTCCCACGATCGGGCAGGAGCTGCTGGATCTTGACCGCGCACATGATGCCGGCGTGATCAGCGATTCCGAATTCGAGCGTGCGAAAGAACGCATTCTGGACCGTTGAAGTCGACGGTCCGACCCTGTAAACAGACGCAGATCAATTTAGAGAGGCAACCCATGGGAATTTTTTCGAGACTGTCGGACATCATCAACTCCAACATCAATTCCTTGCTCGACAAGGCGGAAGATCCGGACAAGATGATTCGCATGGTCATCCAGGAAATGGAGGAAACGCTGGTGGAAGTGCGCAGCACGACCGCCAAGATTATTGCCGACAAGAAGGAACTTGCGCGCCGCAACGAGAAACTGGCGCGTCAGGCGCAGGACTGGCAGCAGAAAGCCGAGCTGGCGCTCAGCAAGCAGCGTGAAGATCTCGCGAAGGCCGCGTTGATTGAAAAGGCGCAGGTCAACGAAGTGATCGAGCTGGTGAAGGACGACACGCACAAGCTCGACGAGTCGCTGGACAAGCTGACACGCGAAATCGAGCAGCTGCAGGCCAAGCTGAATGATGCGCGCGCGCGCCAGAAAGCCATGCTGATGCGTCACTCCGCTACCCAGTCGCGCCAGGCCGTGAACTCCAAACTGTATAACACTAGCATCGACCAGGCGATGCACCGCTTCGAGCATTTCGAGCGCAAGATCGAAACGATGGAAGGTGAAATCGAAGCCAATGTCATTGGCAAGAAAGGTATCGCCGCCGAGTTTGAAGCTCTGGAGAAGGAAGGCCGCATCGAACATGAACTGGCGGCGCTGAAATCGAAACTGGAAAGAAAATAATCCGGTCGGTGCTGACCCGTGCAGATGGCCGAATCAATAACAGTGAGCGAATAAGAGTCAAAAATGGAAATCGTCATTCCGATCATGATCTTCGCCATTCCGATCGTCTGGATCGTGATGCACTACCGGTATCGGTCGTCGCAAACGACCGGTTTCACGGAAGACGAATCGCGCCAGTTGCGGGAGTTGCTGAGCATTGCCGACACGATGGCCGAGCGTATTAAAACGCTCGAGTCCATCCTCGACGCCGAAACGCCTGACTGGAGGGAACAGCATGGGAAGGAATAAGAAGTCCCTTCACCTCGACCGGGAGAACCGTAAATTCCTCGGCGTGTGCGCAGGGATCGCTAACTTCCTCGAGGTCGACGCGGCGCCAGTGCGGCTGGTGTTCTTCATCAGCTGCATCTTTGGCGGATGGTTCCTGGTACCGGCCTATTTCGCGTTGTGGTTCCTGCTCGACGAGTCCCCGGCTTCGGTGCGCAATTCGTTTTCGGATAACGTCATGGTCAATCACTTCAAGAACGTCGATTACCGCAAGAAGTTGTATCGTAATCGGCGCGACGCCAAGCTATCGGGTGTGTGTGCCGGTATCGCCGACTACCTGGAAGTAAATGTATTCGCCGTGCGGCTCGTGGCACTGGCGATGCTGTTCATGACATTTTTCTTCCCGGTGCTGCTGTATATCGGCGCGACGCTGGTGCTGGATCCGAAGCCCTTGTCGGAATACGACAACGAGCCGGTGGATTTCGCAGCCGCGACGAGGCCGCGCCCGGACGCGCGGGCGACCTCGACGCAGACTGAGGCGATGGGGGCGCGCAAGGGCGCGCGCGCCGGGACGGACGACAGGGCTGGTGTCCATGGCAATCACTTTTCCAAGCGCCGCGAATTCCAGTTCTGTGCGCATAAATTCGCCGCGCTGCATGGCCGGCTTGCGCGCATGGAAGCGTACGTGACATCGAATCGGTACAGGCTGCATCGCGAGTTCAAGAATATTTCCTGAACACGTTGAGCGGATGCAGTCGCTGGAGTAGCAGCCGAGTTAGACACACTCGAAGCAGAAGGACTGGCAGAAACAAAAACGGCCCCGAACAGGGGCCGTTTCGTTTATGAAGAATGGACTACTGCGCGGCGGGAGCCGGGGCGATTGTTGCCGGATCCCAATGCTCGTCGGCCTTGCCGTCGACGAAACGCCAGGTGTCGAACCAGGTCGAGGTGTATTTTTCGCCATTGTTTGGATTGGTGTATTCGCGCGGGATGATGACGGTGACGAGATCGTCTTCAGCCATGACCGCGACGATCGGGGTCGTCAGTTTGTCGCAGCTCGCCGCAGGCTGTACTTTTGCGACCTGCGTGAAATAGTACACTACGCCTTCGAGGCCCGACGCGGCGTTGGGATTGTGCTGGATGTATTTGTCAGTCAGCCAGTTGCCCGCGTTGCTCCACTGGCCGCACTGCAGCAGCTCGCGCATGATGTGCAACGCGGCCTGCTTGTTGGTGTTCTTTACAGGATCGCTGTCGGTGAACAGGGCTTCATCCGGGGTGCCAGTAACGGGTTCCTGCGCGTGGATACCAGCGGTCAGCAAGGCCGCTGCAAAGCCTGCCAGCAATTTGAAACGTTTCATGCGTTTGCTCCTGTTATGGTTATTATCGGAGCCGCAGTATAGCCCAACACGGAATCGCTTATGAAAGCTCTCTTTGGCAAATTGGCCGCGACCTCGCTACGCGCGCGCCTTGTCGTCGCCACGCTCTTCAGCATGCTCTTGCTCAATGCCGTGTTGCTGCTGTTATGGAATAACGAACCTGAACTATTCGACGTTCCGGCCGCCGCACTGGCGCGTGTCGGGGGTGATCCGGCGCGCCTCTGGCCCGGCGTGGTAACGACGCAAACGCTGATCCTTAGCGTCGACGCGCTGCTGGACAAAAATGGTGGATATCTCAGCAACGATATCCTGCCCCCGGGCGTGTTGATGGACGACATGCCAAACTGGGAGTTTGGCGTCGTCAACCAGATCCGCGATATGGCGAAGTCGCTGCGTAACGACATGAGCCGTTCGCGCACGCAGTCGACCGAGGATTCGTCACTGCAGATCGCCGAGCCGCATTTCAATTATCAGAACGACGCGTGGATATTGCCCTCGACCGAAAGCGAGTTCCGGGCCGGGCGTGACCAGCTGGATATCTACCTGACGCGCCTGCTCGACTCCGGCAACCAGAGCGCACAGTTCTATGCGCGCGCCGATAATCTCGCCGACTATCTCGACCTCGTCGAAAAGCGCCTCGGAAGCCTGTCGCAGCGCCTGTCGGCGAGCATCGCGCAGGAGCGCGTCAACGTCGACATCGGCGGCGCGGTGGCGGCGGATGGTTCCACCGACATGCGCGCGGCCGTCAACGTAAAAACCCCCTGGCTGGAAATCGACGACGTGTTCTATGAAGCGCGTGGTTCGGCCTGGGCGCTGGTGCTGTTCCTGCGGGCCGTAGAGCTCGATTTCGCCGCGGTGCTGCGCGACAAGAATGCCGAAGCCACGCTGCGCCAGGCCATCCGCGAGCTGGAAGGCACGCAGGCCACGATCTGGAGCCCCATGATCCTGAACGGCACCGGCTTTGGCTTCGTCGCCAACCACTCGCTCGTCATGGCCAGCTACCTGTCGCGCGCCAACGCGGCCGTAAGGGACCTGCGGCAATTGCTCGAACAGGGCTAGATCCCCCGGCAAAGCCGGCGCCGCGGGCGAGTTTGCAAAACACGGCGCGGGCGCCGGTTTGCGGCAATCCCGGCAGCGCCGCATGGGATGCGAAAATGTCAATGAAATTCAGCGGCTTGCCCTGATTTACTCGGGGCGCTTCCCCTGAGTAACATGGCGGTCCCTTTGGTCACACAGATTCCTACGTGGACGTTCTCCTACTCGTCGCCCTCATCCTGCTCAACGGCCTTTTCGCGCTGTCCGAGATTGCGCTGGTCACTGCCCGGCGCGGCCGCCTGCAAAAACTGGCGGAGGAGGGTGACTCCGGCGCCGAACTCGCGATCAGGCTCGGTTCCGATCCCAACCGCTTCCTGTCGACCGTCCAGATTGGGCTTACCGCAATCACGATCCTCAACGGCATTGTCGGTGAATCGGTGTTCGCGGAACCTCTTGCCGAGTGGCTTACGCTGCGTGGCCTCGAGGCCAGCACGAGCAGCTGGGTTGCGACAACGCTGGTCGTCGTCATCATTACTTACCTGACAATCGTCTTCGGCGAGCTGGTGCCGAAGCGCGTCGGCTCGGAAAGCGCCGAAACCATCGCGCGCCTCGTGGCGCGGCCAATTGCGCTGCTGGCGACGATGTCGCGTCCGGTCGTTGCGCTGCTGTCGCTGTCTACCGAAGCCGTATTGCGGCTGCTTGGCAAGCGCGGCACGGAAGCCGAAATCACCGAGGACGATATTCACGCAATTCTTGTGGAGGGTTCCGAATCCGGCATCATCCAGAAGCACGAGCACGACATGGTGCGCAAAGTATTCCAGCTCGAGGATCGCCCGATCTCCTCGCTGATGACGCCACGCAGCGAAATAGACTGGCTCGATACGACGCAGCCGCTGTCGGACAATCTCGACAAGGTGCTCGCGAGCACGCATTCGCGCTTCCCGGTCTGCACCGAAGCCTTGCACAACATGTTGGGTGTCATCAGCGCGAAGCGGTTGCTGCTGCAATGCCTGCAGGGCGAAACCACGGACATCACGGAAAACCTGCAGCCGGCCGTGTTCGTACCTGAATCGGTGACCGGCATGATGGTTCTCGATCAGTTTCGTAATTCCGGTGTTTCAGTGGTGTTCGTCGTCGACGAGTATGGTGAAATTCTTGGTCTCGTCACGCTGCAGGACGTGCTCGAAGCGCTTGCCGGCGAGTTCAAGTCGCGTGATCCGCGCGAGGACTGGGCAGTGCAGCGCGCCGACGGTTCATGGCTGCTCGACGGGCTGATTCCCTTGCCGGAACTGAAGGACCGCCTTGGCATGAGGACGGCGCCGGAAGAGGAAAAAGGCCACTACAACACGCTGAGCGGCATGATGATGCAGCTTCTCGGCGATGTGCCGACGACGGGTGCTACGACGGATTGGGAAAACTGGCACTACGAAATAGTCGACATGGACGGCAACCGCGTCGACAAGGTGCTGGCCTCGCGCCATGTAGACGACAGCGGCTGATTACTCGCGCGCGGCGGTCGGTTGGCCGCCGGCTGAAGGCTCTCTATTAGCTGAAGGCTCTCTATTGGCTGAAGGCTCTCCAGCGGTCGAAGGTTCTTGCGCAAGGCTTGTCGCGTCACGAGTGCGCTCGTCTGCTCCCCAGTAGACCACTTCCACT
Organism: Pseudomonadota bacterium; assembly: GCA_041178065.1. Taxonomy (GTDB): domain Bacteria; phylum Pseudomonadota; class Gammaproteobacteria; order Pseudomonadales; family Pseudohongiellaceae; genus CAILUG01. The sequence continues at coordinate 6,750 of JBEGWB010000150.1, forward strand.
TTCACCTCCACGCGTCCGTCTTCCATCATGCCTAGCGTTTTGGCTGCTGCGCCGGACAGGTCGATGATGACGCCTTCCGCGACGTTTTCGTCGGTCGGTCCTCTGTCGGTAATCGTCACTTCCACCGAGGTGTCATTTTGCAGATTGATTACACGCGCGACGGTGCCCAGCGGATAGGTCGGATGTGCTGCCATCAGGGCCTTATCGTCATAAGGAACTCCACTCGCGGTTTCGAGGCCATGCAGCGAGGGATGGTAGTAGGACGCCAGGCCGGTTTTTGTTTCGAGCACGCGCGGCGCGAGCGGTGCGGTGACCGGCGCGACGGCCACCGGCGCCGATGGCGGGGGCGGAGTGGCGCAGCCTGCGATAGTTGCCAGCCACAGCGTGGCAACAGCGAAGCGGCGCCGTGGAGCTCCCGTGCATCGACTTTTTTGCTGGCAAAGCGGATATGAGGACATGCCCTCATCTTCACCACGCGCCGCGGCCGCCGCAATGCGCTCAAACCCCTACCGGAGCACAGAAGAAGCCCCGATGGCGTTTCAAGTTCCGCGCCTGCCGGGTCGTTATAGTTTCGGGAGACCCATGTAAATCGCGGAGCAGAGCATGCAGGTCAAGGACTACATGACGACAAAGCTCGTCAGCGTCGGGATGGACGACACGCTGGCGATCGTGCGCGAGATTTTCGAGCACACGGGCTTCCATCACTTGCTGGTGCTCGATGATGGCGCCGTGGTGGGCGTGTTATCCGATCGCGACCTGCTGCGGCATCTCAGCCCCTACGTCGGTACTGCCGCGGAAACGCAGCGCGACGCGGCAACCCTCAACAAGCACGTGCACCAGGTCATGGCGCGGCACCCGGTAGCACTGAGTCCCGAAGCGGAGCTGGCGGAAGTACTGGAGAAGTTTCGCCAGAAGGAAGTTACCTGTCTGCCGGTGGTCGATGCGCGCGGCAAGGTCGTCGGTATCGTGACCTGGCGCGACATGCTGAAGCTAATGAGCGCGGTCCTGTTGCAAGCGGCGCCGGCGGCTACATCAGCCGGGTAATCACCCTTACGCGACGTCGGCTTGCTGCTCGACGTCATTCAGTGTGTTCAGGAAGCTCTGGATATTCTTCGGCAGCGTACTGTTCCTGGCGGCAATCGACGGTGCGAGGCAGCCGCGCATGAATTCATCGATGCTGTTCGCTCTCTGTCCCAGCACGTTCATATGCCCGCCAAAGTAGCCCGGCGCCGAATCCGCGCTGAGAGACCCCGATATGTAGTCGAAGCACAGATGCGCCATGTGCAGTACTGAAGTGCTGATCCGGTATTCATCCGGAATGCTGTCCGGCGGCGTCAGCGCGGTGTTGTTCTGGTATTCGAGTACGACGGCGATTTCTTCGGGGATTTGCCATTCGCGAAGCAATAGCGCGCCAATCATGCCGGGGTCGAGCAGGTTCAGCAGGAAGGCCATGTTTGGATGCTGATGCTTTAGCAGCAGGATTACGCTCTTGCCTATGTCGTGCAGTAGCCCCACGGTGCTCAACAGCGGGGCGGAACCTTGCCGCACCGCATGGCTGATTTCAAAACAGAGCACCGAGATCATCATCGAGTGGTACTGCAATTGCTGGAATTCGGGTGTCTTGGGCATCGTGCTCTGGATGCCCTTGCTGGCTATGATCTGGTAGATCTGGTTGAAGCCGAGCAGCACCAGCGCATGCTGGAAATCGACGATCTTGTGGCGCAGGCTGAAGTACGAGGAATTGACTGTTTTCAGTACGGTCGCTGTCAGCGAGGGATCGGTCTTCGCGACGTCGACGACGCTGCGCGTGGAGGCGGTGTCGTTCAACAGCATGCCGGTCAGCTTGCTGACGTAGGGCGGCAGCTTGGGCATTTTTTGCAGCAGGCCGCGGATCGCCGCCGAGTCGCGGTAAAGATTGCCGCGCATCCTGAGGTAAGAATTGATCGCGAACGACATCGTCTGGCTGTCCTGCGACATGTTGCCGAGATAGTCGAGCATGCGATTCGTCGTGCGGGCCGCTTCGCGTTCGAGGTTGCGGTACAGCGCGAGCTGGACGTCGGCGGGTAAGGCGGCCATCGCGGTCGGATCCACCGCAAGCACGGATACGGTGTCGGTCGCCATCAGCGTTGCCGTACTCCTGCCTTCATCGGAGTAGAGGCTGATCGGCATGTAAGCGCCGGGCCCGAGTTTGATCAGCAAGGCTTCGCCCTGGACCGGCGCCAGCAGCTCGCAGTTGCCCGTCAGCAGCAAAAATGCCGGACGCTGCTTTTCGCCGGTATTGAAAAGGCAGGAGCCAGCCGTAAAATTCCGGACCTGGCCTGCGCTATACAGCGCGTTCAGCACCTTGTCCGACAGTCCGTCGAAGGCAGGATGCGGGTATTTGTGACCGGCTTTGGCGGGTAGAATGCTCATCTTTGATCCCGAGAGTCCTGCTGCCTTTCCACCAGCGCTTCCGTAACGGCCGGTGCCACGGCGGTCCTGCGACGCGCCTGGAACGGGTCGTGTTGACCCGGCAGATTTGTAACCTGAACGACAACTTGCCCGAAAACCTTGAGCCCTGTTTGAACATATTCCCGCTGTGTCACGCAATTGCTCGTCGCTGCCCCGCGCAGCGGCCATCCAGTCGAACCCGTCCATGAGTCTACTTACCCTGCGTGACCTGGAAGCACAGCTTGCCAGCTGCCTGGTGCGCGACCGCCATCCAGTGCAAATGACCCTGCGCCGCCTGCAGCGCCAGAGCCGTGAAGGCGGCGCCGGCCAGGCGGAACTGCAGAAACACATTGCCGCGCTTGAGCAGCGTATCGCCGAGTCCGTCGCTGCCTTCGAGCGGCGCCGCCGCTCCGTGCCCGTGGTCGAATATCCGGAAGCCCTTCCAGTCAGCGCGCGCGTCGCCGACCTGAAGGCGGCGATCGCCAGGCACCAGGTCGTGATCATTGCGGGTGAAACCGGCTCGGGCAAAACCACGCAGCTGCCGAAGATCTGCCTCGAACTTGGCCGCGGCGTCGCTGGCATGATCGGTCATACGCAGCCGCGTCGGCTGGCCGCGCGCACCGTGGCTGCGCGCATCGCCGACGAACTCGGCGTGAAGGAGGGGAGGGAGGTCGGCTTCCAGGTGCGTTTCGCCGATTCCAGCGGCGACGACACGCTGATCAAGCTGATGACCGACGGTATCCTGCTGGCAGAAACGCAGAATGATCCCTATCTGAATCGCTATGACACGATCATCATCGACGAAGCACACGAGCGTTCACTCAACATCGACTTCCTGCTTGGGTATCTCAAGCGGCTGCTGCCGAAGCGTCCGGACCTGAAGCTGCTGATCACGTCGGCAACGATCGACCTCGAGAAGTTTTCCGCGCATTTTGACAACGCGCCCATCGTCGAAGTCTCGGGCCGCACGTATCCGGTCGAAATCCTGTACCGCCCGCGCGCTGAAGCGACGGAAGAACTGGAACTGCCCGAACAGGTGCTGGCGGCGTTCGAGGAAATCCTGCAGCTGGAACGCAAGCACAGGCCGACCCACCGCGACGTGCTCGTGTTCCTGAGTGGCGAAAAGGAAATCCGCGAAGTCGCTGACGTAATGCGCAAGGCGCAGATTCCCGGCCTCGATATCCTGCCTTTATATGCGCGCCTGAGCCACAACGAGCAGCAGCGCGTGTTCCAGTCGCACGCCGGGCGTCGCATCGTGCTGACCACGAACGTTGCCGAAACTTCGCTGACGGTACCCGGTATCGGGTACGTCATTGATAGCGGCTTTGCGCGCATCAGTCGCTACAGCGTGCGCAGCAAGATCCAGCGCCTGCCGATCGAGCCCGTGTCGCAGGCCAGCGCGAACCAGCGCGCGGGACGTTGCGGCCGTCTGGGCCCCGGCGTCTGCATCCGGCTCTACAGCGAGGAGGACTATCAAACACGCCCGGCGTTTACGGACACCGAGATCACGCGCACAAACCTCGCATCGGTCATCCTGCAGATGCTGGCGCTCAAGCTGGGCGACATCGACAACTTCCCTTTTCTGGAGCCCCCCGAAACACGCGCCGTACGCGATGGTTTCCAGTTGCTGCAGGAACTGCAGGCGGTCGACCTGGAAGGCAAACTGTTGCCGCTCGGGCGCGACATGGCGCGCTTGCCGCTCGACCCGCGGCTGGCGCGCGTGCTCCTCGAGGCCGCGCAGCGCGGCAGCCTGACTGAAACACTGATCATCGTCAGTGCGCTGAGTGTGCAGGATCCACGTGAGAGGCCGCACGACAGGCAGCAGGCAGCTGATGAAGCGCATCGTCGCTATGCTGACCCGGAGTCCGACTTCCTCGCCTATTTCAATCTATGGGTTCATTACGAACAGCAGCGGGATGAGCTCGGCAGCGCGGCCTTGCGTCGCGACTGCCAGAAGAATTTCCTGTCGTGGATGCGCATGCGCGAGTGGCGCGAAGTGCACCGGCAACTGCTGTTGCTGTGCCATGAAATGAAGCTGAAATTGAATCGCGAGCCATCAACTTTCGAAGCGATACACTGCGCACTGCTTAGTGGCTTCCTCAGCCAGGTGGCGACGCGCATCGAGGATGGCTCCTATCTCGGCGCGCGCAGCCGCAAGTACGTGGTGTTCCCAGGCTCCGCCCTGCACCGGAAGAACGTGCGCTGGCTGGTTTCCGCCGAGCTGGTCGAGACTAGCCAGTTGTTCGCGCGCATGAACGCGAAGGTCGAACCGGAGTGGATTGAACAGCAGGCAGCGCATCTCGTCCGCAAGGAATACTTCGAGCCGCACTGGGAGCAGAAGCAGGGCAAGGTGCTGGCTTACGAAAAGGTCCTGCTGTACGGACTGGCCCTCGTCGAGAAGCGCCGTGTTGCATTCGGAACGGTCGATCCGGTGGAAAGTCGCGCGATATTCATTCGCGACGGTCTTGTTGACGGGCAGATCAGGACGCGCGCGCCGTTCTACCAGGCCAACCGTAAACTCATCGCCGAGATCGGCGATATCGAGGAACGCACGCGCCGCCGCGATATCCTTGTTGACGAGAGGCACATCGCCGCGTTCTACGACAGCGTGCTGCCTGAGCAGGTTGTCGACGTCGCCAGCCTCGAGCGCTGGTACTTCGGCCTGCCGAAAGCCGATACGCGCAAGCTCTTGCTGACGGAAAACTATCTGATCAATGCCGGCGCGCCCGCAGTCGACCTGAGCCAGTTCCCCGAGGAGCTGAACGCAAATGGACTCGAGCTGCCGCTGGAGTATGCCTTCGAGCCAGGCGAGGCGCGCGATGGCGTGTCGGTTGACGTGCCGGTGAGCGTGCTCAAGCAATTGCGCTCCGACGAGCTCGATTGGCTTGTGCCGGGCCTCTGGCGCGAGAAATGTATTGCGCTGGTCAAGGCGCTGCCGAAGGCCCTGCGCCGCAATTTTGTACCGGTGCCAGATATCATCGACAAGGTCCTGCCGCAGTTGCAGCGCAAGGACGGCAGCCTGCAGCAGGCGCTCGCGCGCCAGCTGCTGCGCCATACTGGCGTGCAGCTGCCGCCTGACTGCTGGGACACGGCAGTATTGCCGGAGCACCTGAGCATGAACATCCGCGTGCTCGATGAGAACGGCAAGCTGCTCGGCAGCGGTCGTGACCTGCAGGTCCTGCGCGAACAGTTCGCCGGCACGGTGCAGGCGAGCATTTCGAAAGCGGCGCAGCACAGCATCGAGCAGAAAGGGCTGACGGCATGGACATTCGGCGATCTGCCGCTGGAACAGGAACTCGGTGGTGGTGCCGTGAAGATCAAGGCTTATCCCGCACTGGTCGATAAGGGCGACAGCGTGGACCTTTGCCTGCTCGACTCGGAGTATCGCGCACGGCTCGCCACGAGCGATGGCGTCGTCCGCCTGTTGATGCTGGCCAGCAAGCAGCAGGTGCGCTACCTGCAGAAGGAACTGCTGCAGGATCCTTCGCGCGTGCCGAAGCTGCGGCCGCTGGCGCCGCGTGAACAGTTGCTCGAACAACTGACAAAACGCGCCTACTACATTGCTTTCAACCTGCAGGCCGGCCTGCCGCGCAGCGCAGCGGCCTTTGCGAGTCAGCTGGAAAAGGGACGCTCGGAAGTGCTCAGCGTTGCCAACAAATTGCAGGATTTGTTCTACCGTGTCGTGGACCAGTGGTTCGCCGTGCGCAAGGAACTCGAACGCAAGGTATACGCAGGATCGCGAGAGTTGTTGTTGAAGGAAGATGTGCAGCGACAGCTTGATGCCTTGATCGCGCCTGACTTCCTGAAGAAGACGCCCTGGGAGCAGTTGCAGCAGATGCCGCGCTATCTTCAGGCGCTGGCCCTGCGGCTCGAGAAGTATCCGCTGCAGGCCGCCAGGGACCAGGAATCCGCGCGCCTGCTGGCGCGGTTGTGGACGCAGTACGCGGAACGCCGCGCATACTGCGACCGGCACGAGATCCTCGACGAGCGCCTCGACGAGTACCGCTGGCTGCTCGAGGAGCTGCGGGTTTCGCTGTTTGCGCAGGCGCTCGGCACGCGTGTCCCGGTTTCGGAGAAGCGACTCGAACGCGCGTGGCAGGAACTGTTGCGCAAATAGCAGTCTAAGGATCTGTTAAGGAATGGTGCAGGTAGCGCGCAGTAGATTCGCTGGCAGCGATGCCGCCCTCCCTGTTCCGGCGTATGACCCAATACCAACAACAGTGCAGGGGACAAAATTTGTACAAATGTGGCGGAGGCCGCGCCTAAAGCTTGAGTGCACAGTATAATGGCGCCGTCTTCGGGGAGAAGAACATGCAAGTTTCAAATTCCGCCTGCAGTCGCGCAATGCGTGCTGTAAGCGGGTGTCTGTGGTGGGGACGAATGCTGGGCCAGCGGGCTCTTCGTTCGATTGCCGCGACATTACTCGTCTATGCCTACCTGTTGGGTGCGCACAACACTATTGCGCAGCCTTCGGAGGCCCAGTATCCGGAGGCGCAGCACGCCCACGTCGATCGCTGGGAAGCGATCAACCGCCCTCTGTATGCTTTTAACGACGTGTTCGATGGCTATATCGTAAAGCCGGTGTCCCTGACCTATGACCGGCTCATACCGGGTTTCGCCAAGCGTGGCGTCGGCAATTTTGTCGCCAACATCGACGAGGTAAACGTCATTGCCAATGACCTGCTGCAGCTGAAGATGGATCTTGCGGTACAGGACAGTGCCCGCTTCCTCGTCAACTCCACCGCTGGCATGGGCGGCTTTCTTGATGTCGCCGGCGAGCTGGGACTTTACAAGCATTACGAAGATTTTGGGCAGACGCTTGGATACTGGGGCCTTGGTGACGGCGGCTACCTCGTAGTGCCCTTCCTCGGCGCCAGCACCGTACGCGACACCGTCGGCCTGGTGCCGGACCTGCTACTGAATCCGATTTACTGGGTCACTGACAGCAATGCGCGCTCGGCCCTGTATGCACTCGACACCATCGATACGCGTCTGTCCTATGTGGCTGCGGAGTCGATGATCACCGGCGACGAATATGAATTCGTACGTAATGCCTACCTGCAACGCCGTGAGTATCTCGTGCAGGATGGCGCCGTGTACGACGAATTCGATGAGTATTGAATGCCAATAGAACTGCGTAGGAACCAGGAAGTGACAATCCTGGTCGTCGAGGACGACGCGGTAGTGCGCACGTCGATTGCAAGCGCGCTGACCAGCCGCGGGCACCGGGTTGTGCTGGCGGATGGCCCCGAGGAAGCGCTCGAACGTTTCCACTCCGCCAGCCCCGATCTCGTCATCATCGACATCCATCTGCCCCGCGCCGACAGTTTCGACACACTCCAGCAGTTGCTGGACCTGGCTCCCGACCTTCCTATCATCGTACTTGCGGCGCGCGGCAATAACGACGATCTGATGCGCGCGCTGCGCCTCGGTGTCAGCGACTACCTGATCTTGCCGCTGGCCGACGACCTGATGCTCGAGCACTCGGTTAACAGCAGCCTGCGTCGCGCGCGCTTGCTCGAGGAGAACAGTCGCATCCGCCGCAAGCTCGAGCTGATCAACGCCGAAATGGAAGAGCGCATCGAAATCTTCCGCCAGGACCAGCAGGCCGGTCGTCATGTGCAGATCAACATGATGCCGGTGCCGCCGCAGACGATCAGCTGCTACACGTTCAACCACCGGGTATTCCCCTCGTTGTACCTCAGTGGCGACACGGTGGACTACAAACTCGTCTCGCGACATGAAACACTGTTTTATATCGCCGACGTCTCGGGACATGGCTCCTCGTCCGCGTTCATCACGATATTGCTGCGCTTCCGCATCGAGCAGATGCGCAAGGAGTATTTGCGTGGCCGCTTTACCGGCGCCTTCACGCCTGCAAGAATTCTCGCACTGCTGAACCGCGACCTGATCCAGGCAGGCCTCGAGAAACACATCACGCTGTTCATGGGCCTGCTGGATGATTCGATGAATACGCTGACCTACAGCGTGGCCGGGCACCAGCCTTTGCCCTTGCTTTACCAGAATGGCAGCGCAGATTTCATCCCAGTCGCGCGTAGCAGTTTTCCGATCGGCCTGCTGGTCGAGGCCGAGTATTTCGATGAGACAATTACGTTGTCCGAGGACTTCGCGCTGGTGCTATTCTCCGACGGTATATTCGAATCGCTGAAGCTGCCTGACATGGCCGCCAAGGAGGCGCGGTTGCGTGAAGTCGTTACCGAGAGCAAGGGAGCTTTCGATAGCATCAAGTCAAGCCTGGCGCTAAGCAAAACCATCAGCGTCCCCGATGACATTGCCGTTATGAGTGTGACCCGAGCATGAGCGCCGGAAGCAAGATACTCGCAGCAGAGTACAAACACATGGCCATGCTGAAGTTTGTTGGCGACGTGCGCGTGCTGATGAGTTCGACACTCGATAATTACTGCTCCGGACTCTATCGCCGCCCGATTCTCGACGCGATGCTGGTCGACCTCACCGAAACCAAGGGCATTGACAGTACCGCGCTCGGCCTGCTTGCGAAGATGGCCATCCAGCTGCGCAATCGCTTCAACGTTATCCCCACGATCGTCTCCACGAATCCCGACATCACCCGCACGCTGAAGAGCATGAGCTTCGACCTGATCTTCAAGATCGTCGACAGGCCACTGACCCAACAGGCGTCCGCCAGCGAGAAATACAACGAGTTGCAGACGCAGAAAGAATCGGAAGCAACCGTGCGCGAAAAAGTCATCGATGCGCACCTGACGTTGATGGCTCTCAGCGAAGAAAACCGCCTGGAATTCCAGGACCTCGTGCAGGCGCTAAAAAACCAGTAATCAGGGTTTGGCCGGCGCACTTTGTGCCTCGGCGCGAACGCCACACTACGGCGTTGCGGGCCGCGCGGCGAGCTTGGTCCGAATGAAATCCCCGTGTGTCAGGTACAGCAGGTCCGCGACCTTGCGGATCAGATGTTCTTCGTACTGATCGACACGTCCATCCGCGAAGGCCACTTCCCACAGGTGATGCAGCAGCTGCAGGCGCTCTGCATGGCTGTAGGATCCATTGATCAGGCTCGTGAACTCGTACAGCGACGTGGCCTGGCGCTGTTCAGCGTGAGCGAGCTCCCACACGTTTTGCAGCATTGCTTTGTCGAGCTGTAGCTTTGTTTCGAGGATGCGCATCAGGACTTGTTGTTCCTTGTCGTCCATGTGCTGATCGACGTTCGCGAGTTCGAGCAGCAGCGCTGCGCTGGCCAGGTGCAGGCGATCTACGCTGGTTTTTTGCGATTCGCCGGCATTCGGCTTCAGCAGGGTTTCGAAGAAGGCGGAGATGCTATTCAACATGCGATGTCGTTTCCGTCACGTGGGTAGAAGGATCGAGCGAGGCCACTGCAGCATGCAGCACCTCGAGCCCCGCGCCGCGGCGGTGCGCATGCTCGCTGATGTGGCGGCGGAAGCGTTTGCCGCCAGGTTGGCCCTGGAATAGCCCGAGTATGTGCCGCGTCATATGCTGCAGCGCGGTGCCCTCCGCCAGCTCGCGCTCGACGTAGGGAAGGAACTCTTCAAATACTTCCCTGCGCGTGCGCGCCCGCTGCGGAAGGCCGAACACCTGCGCATCGACTTCGCTGAGCAACCAGGGGTTGTGGTAGGCCTCGCGTCCCAGCATGACGCCATCGACCTGGCGCAGGTGTTCATGGCAGGCGGAAATGGTGGTGATGCCCCCGTTGATGATGATCTCCAGTTGCGGGAATTCCCGCTTCAGCTGGTAGACGCGTGGATAGTTCAGCGGCGGGATCTCGCGATTTTCCTTCGGACTGAGCCCCTGCAGTAGCGCGATGCGCGCGTGCACAATAAAGCTGCTGCACCCGCCGCGGGTCGCAACCGTGTTAACAAAGCCTGAAAGATACTCATAGGAGTCAAGGTCATCTATGCCGGCGCGGCATTTGACCGTTACCGGAATGCGCACCGCTGCCTGCATTGCCGCAATGCAGTCTGCGACCACCCCCGGTTCGGCCATCAGGCAGGCGCCAATCCTGTTGTTCTGCACCCGATCGCTCGGGCAACCGACGTTGAGGTTCACTTCGCGATACCCGGCCTCTTCGCCGAGTTTCGCGCAGGCGGCAAGGGCAAGCGGATCGCAGCCGCCGAGTTGCAGAGCCAGCGGTTGTTCGGATACATCGTGCCGAAGGAAGCGGTGGCTGTCGCCGTGCAGCAGGGCGCCAGTGGTCACCATTTCGGTATACAGCAGGGATTCACGCGTCAGCAGACGCATGAAGTAGCGGCAATGGCGGTCGGTCCAATCCATCATCGGAGCGACGCAAAAGCGGTGGGGTTTAGGGAGGGCCGGTGCTGACATCGGCCCTATTATAAGGTATGTTGCGGCACCTTTCGGACCAGGAGCATTACATGAGAACAGCGGTAATCAAGACAGCGAAAACCCGGATTGCGGCAGCAATGCTGCTGGCCTTTGTAAGCGGCGCCTCGCAGGCGGCGGACTACGTCATCGACGGCACCGGCGGCGGCATGCATTCTTCCGTCAACTTCGTTGCCAGCCACGTAGGTATCAGCGACCTTTGGGGTCGTTTCAACGACATCAGCGGCACCTTCACTTATGATCCGGCCAACGTCGCCGCGTCTGCGATCAGCGTGAAAATCGATCCCGCCAGCCTCGACACGAACCATGAAGCACGCGATGCGCACCTGAAAACCGCTGACTACCTCGACGTCGCGAAATTCCCGGATGCCGGTTTCGTCAGCACGATGGTCCACGATCTCGGCGACGGCAAGTTTCATGTCACCGGTAACTTCACGCTGCACGGCGTGACGAAGGAAATCGCATTCGAGGCAACGAAAACCGGCGAAGGCGAAACTCCCTTCGGCGACTACCGTGTGGGTTTTGAAGCCGAGACGATGCTGAACCTGCCTGACTATGGCGTCAACGCTGGCGAGCTGACGCTGCACCTCGCCGTCGAAGGTGTCCGCCAGTAAGACCCCGGGCCTGCATTGTTCGACCGAAAAGCCGCTGACTCAGCGGCTTTTCTGTTTCTGGGCTGCTGACTTTTTGGCCGTGGCGATCAAAGTGCCCTGCTCGACCATGTGCCTGAGCAAGTCGAGCGCGGCCGCGTTGCGTTGATAGGCAAGTGAATCGATCCTCGCGCCTGGTTGTGCGAGATCCTGCACGAGTTTGAGCAAGACTGCGCTTGATCTTAGGCTCACGCACTTGCCGTCGGCGAACACGAGCAACTGCTTGCCATCCTGTTGCCATGAAATTCGCGATGCCGGGTTGCAGCTTAGTATCAGGGCACTGTTGCCGGGGTCGAGAAGCTTGCGCGGCGGATGGATCAGTTCGGGATTCTTCGGCTCTGTCGCGTTGCAGCCAAACCAGCGTTTAAAAGCCGTGTCGTCATCGAGCGCCGCTTGCAATATTTTGCGCGCCTGCCGAAGCGAAGCCTGGTCGATTTCACCGCTGCGCAGCGGGTGCCTGCGGGCTGGATCGCTGAAGCGTCGGTCCGCAGGAGCCTGGTCAGCAAGGAATTCACTGTAGCCGAGCAGCATGTCGCCGAGCGAGGGCGCACGGAAGCCGATTGAATAGCAGAGGCTGTCGTCCCGCGACGTACCCCAGTGCGCGACGCCAGGCGGCACGTACAGCACATCGCCTGGCTCCAGCAGCCACTCGTGTTCAGTGTGAAATTCCTTCAGCAACTTCAGGCCGCTGCCGCTGCGCAGCAAGTCCTTTTCGCCACACTGCTGGCCCGTCTTCCAGATGCGTGAACCCTGGCCCTGTATGAGGAATACGTCGTAATAGTCGAAGTGCGGGCCGACCCCGCCGTTCGGCGTGGCGTAGGAAATCATCACGTCATCGACGCGCCAGTTCGGGATGAAGGGCACGCTGCGCAGCAGGTCGCGCACGCCTGGGACCCACTGGTCGACCGCTTGCACCAACAGCGTCCAGTCGCGTTCCGGCAATGAGGTGAAGTCGCGTTCGACGAAGGGGCCGCTCTTCAGTTCCCAGCTGTTCTTTTTCGTAAACACAAGCCGCGCGTCGACTGCCTCTTCACAAGCCAGCCCCGCCAGCTCCTCCGGCGAAATTGGATCCACGAAAGCGGGGAAGGCGTTCCTGATCAGCAGGGGACGGCGCTGCCAGTAGCGCGCCAGGAAAGTCGCGGCACTCATCGAGCCAGTAATCATGCAATAGTTCTCTGGCCGACTTCGGCCAATATATTTTTAACTTTTGTCAGCAAGTCGCGCGGCGAGTACGGCTTCGACAGGAAGGCGATGCGGTCCTGCAGGACACCGAACAGCGCGACTTCGTCGTCTGCGTAACCGGAGGTAAACAGGAAGCGCGTACCTGGATACAGGAGCTGGAATTTTTCCGACAGCTCGCGCCCATTCATGCCACCAAGCACGACGTCGGTAAACAGAAGATCGATCGTTTGCAATGTTGCTGCCGCGATCTCGAGCGCCTTGTCGCCCGATTCAGCTTCCAGCACCTCGTAGCCCGCGGTCTGGAGCACCGAGCATGCGTACATGCGCACGTCGGTCTGGTCTTCGACGACAAGGATCGTGCGTTGGGTATCTGCCAGCAGCGGAGGTTTGGTCTCTGTTTCCGCGAACGCGGACCAGGTAATTTCGGTAACGGGCAAGTACAGCGTGAAGGTGGTGCCGGCATTCATGGAACTGTGGAAATTGATCGCTCCCTTGCACTGCCGGATGATTCCATACGCTGTTGCGAGCCCGAAGCCGCTGCCCTTTTCGCCTTTCGTCGTGAAGAAAGGCTCGAAGATTTTTTCCTGGGTTTCACGACTCATGCCGACGCCAGTGTCGATCACGGCCACGCTGATGTAGAGGCCAGGGGCGACGCGCAGGCCAGCGGCTTCGACGAGGTCGACATTCGCGATATCGGTGGAGATGGTGAAGTGGCCGCCCTCCGGCATCGCGTCCTTGGCGTTGACGACGAGGTTCAGCAGAACCTGGTGAATCTGCCCGGAGTCGGCCATCGTCAGACCAATGTTGGTATTCAGCGCGGTGCTCAACCTGATGTTTTCACCGAGCAGGCTGCGGAACATGCTCGCCGAATCGAGGATTATCTTGTTGAGGTCGACCGGATCCATGCGCGTGATCTGGCGGCGGCTGAAGGTCAGCAACTGGTAAGTCAGTTCGCGCGCACGCCAGCAGGCCTGCGTGATTTGCATGTACGTGTCACGATGCGGGTCCGTCTTCTCGGTTGTCATCAACAACAGCTCACTGTAACCGTTGATGACGGTCAGCAGGTTGTTGAAGTCGTGCGCGATCGCCCCCGACAGGCGGCCGATCGACTCCAGCCGCTGCGAATGGCGCAGCTGTTGCTCCATCTTTTCGCGCTCTTCGCGGATGCGCTTGCGTTCCGTGACGTCGAGGATTGAAGCCTGCAGCAGCTCGCGCGCGCCTGACGTGAAGGGCATCATGTGGATTTCTGCGTCCCAGATCGTGCCGTCTGGCCGCTGATGTTGCCAGTGCAGCACGGCGCGTGCGCCCTGGATCGTGCTGGACGCCTGCGCCTCGTTGAGGCGCCCATCACTGCGCTGGCCGTCGTACTGGACGGGCGCGGAAACGACTGTTGGTGATTTCCCGATCAGCTCCGCCTTGTCCCTGTAGCCATAGATCGCGGCGGCGGAGTCGTTCATGTCAAGGAAGGTGAAGGTCTCCGGGTCGAGGATGACAATAGGAAACTCGGAGGCCTGGAAGATGCGGTTGCGGAAGCGTTCAGACTGCGCGAGCTGCACGTTGAGCTTGTGCGTACGCATGTAGGCGATGGCGAGGAAGGCCATGAATAGCGTCATCAGCGCCAGCAGTTTGCCGCCGTGCTGGCGAACTACTTCGGCAAAGGTGAAGCGACGGAAGTTTTCATAGGGCGCCATTTCCAGTTCACGCAGCAGCATGTCCACGGTGTCGTAGTCGAGCGGTGCGGTAAAACCGGCGATGGCGATAGATGTGGCCGCCGGACTGCCTTCCTCGATGCCGAGCAGAGCCTGCGCAACATCACGCACAAGACCTTCGTCGACGTCGCCGACGACAATAAACGGCACTTCCGGATACAGGCGCGTGCTGACCGGCAAGGGGTAACGCCCGTCAGTTAGGCCACCCGGGCGGGGCAACACGCGCAGCTCGCGCGCGCAGGAAGCGCCCTGGCTCGTCAGGCCACTACCTGACAGTACACCGATATCTGCGGTTCCCGAGCAGACCTCGGCGACAACTTGCGCATAGGAAAAGACGAAGCGCAGGGATGCGAAGTCGTGCTCTACATCGATGCCAATGTTGTTCCACTCGCGCACCGCGGCTAGCCATCCACCGAGACTGAGAGGGGACAAGGCGACTACGTTTTGATCACGCGCGTCGCTCATTTCCAGCAAATCGGCGCGCTCGGCAAGCGTGAATGCCATGCCGCCCAGCCAGGGTGTGTTGACCGAATTGGCCGGATTGAGGACAGTCGCAATCGCCCGAATCGGATTGCGTTCGTTCAACTGCACATAAGCCACTGGCGTGATCAGTGCGAACTGCAGCTGGTGGTTTAGCACGGCTGCGACCAACTCTTCGATCGTGCCGTAGGTCTGCACGGAAAAGTCGTAGGCTGGGATCTGGCCTTCCAGATAGTCGATGAAAGGCCGTGGCGCGTTTTTACTGCGAAGCCCGAACTGGCCGCCGACGGTACCGATGCTGATCGTACGATCCTGTGCCACAAGCGGGAATGCCATCAACAACAGCAGAATTGCCAACAGCGTGTTGCTGTTACCGTGTCGGCTGAAATGGCGACGCATTCGCGTCCTCCGCTGTTGGATGGTTCGTTCCGATCAGCGCAGTAGCCTGGCCTGCTCCGCCGCATTACCGGTATAGCTGTGCGGGCGCAAGTCGCGCAGTTCACGCTTCGCCGCGTCCGGTATGTTCAGGCTGTCGACGAAGATGCGCAGCACCTCCGCATCAATGCGCTGGCCGCGTGTCAGCGCCTTCAGCTTTTCGTAGGGCTCCGGCACGTCGTAGCGGCGCATGACGGTCTGGATGGCTTCGGCAAGCACTTCCCAGCTGTTGTCGAGATCAGCGCTGAGCCGATCAGCATCGATCAGGAGTTTGCTCAGGCCCTTCAGTGTCGCCTGCCAGGCAATGACGCTGTGCGCAAAGCCGGTACCGATGTTGCGGAGCACGGTGGAGTCGGTGAGGTCGCGCTGCCAGCGCGATATCGGCAGCTTCTCGGCGAGATGCTGCATGATGGCGTTGCCGATGCCGAGGTTGCCCTCGGAGTTTTCGAAGTCGATCGGGTTGACCTTGTGCGGCATCGTCGACGAGCCGACTTCGCCTGCGACGGTTTTCTGCCTGAAGTAGCCCAGCGAAATGTAACCCCAGACGTCGCGATCGAAGTCGAGCAGGATCGTGTTGAAGCGGCAGCAGGCGGCGAACAGTTCGGCGATGAAATCGTGCGGCTCGATCTGCGTCGTGTACGGGTTCCACTGCAGGCCGAGGCCTTCGACGAACGTTTGTGCGTTTGCCTGCCAGTTGACGTTGGGGTAAGCGGCAAGATGCGCGTTGTAATTGCCGACGGCGCCGTTGATTTTGCCGAGGAGCGCGGCATTGGCAAACTGGTCGAGCTGACGCTGCAGCCGCGCCACGGTATTTGCGAATTCCTTGCCCATCGTCGTCGGTGTCGCGGTCTGACCATGCGTGCGTGCGAGCATCGGCACGTCCGCGTAGCGGTGCGCATGTTCGCGGATTGCGCCGGTGACCTGTTGCATCAGCGGCAACAGTACGTCGCGGCGGCTGTCCGCCAACATCAGCGCATACGCCAGATTGTTGATGTCCTCCGAGGTACAGGCGAAATGCACGAACTCCTTGATCGCATCGAGTTCCGGCAGTTGCGCGAGTTTTTCCTTCAGGAAATATTCGACTGCTTTTACGTCATGATTCGTAATGCTTTCCTTGTCCTTGATATTTTGCGCATCGGCCGCGCTGAAGTTCTGCAACAGGCTCTCGAGAAAAGCAGTTGCGGCGGTGCTAAGCGTAGGAACTTCGGGAATCCCCGGATGCGCGGCGAGGCACTGCAACCAGCGTACTTCGACGACGACGCGGTAGCGGATCAGGCCGTATTCGCTGAAGTAGGGCGCCAGCGGGCGGGTTAGGCGACCGTAACGGCCGTCGATCGGGGAAAGTGCGTTCAGCGAAGTCAGTGACATGATCGGATCGAGGTTCGGAATGATGCGCGCATAATAGCTCAAGCAGGGGAGAATTAGCAGGCAATTCGAGAGCTTACGGCCCTTATGTGATGCGCGCATTTTGTTTAGTATCCGGTCTGAACACGCTCAACCGCTTCACAAAACCAAGGACCGTAATGGAAACCGCGTTCATCATCCCGCTGTTTGTCGCCGCTGCACTGGCGATGGCGGGCATTCTCGTCAGTCCGCTCTCCAGCCGCATCGGCATGCCAGTGCTGTTGCTCTTCCTCGCGGTGGGCATGCTCGCAGGCGAAGATGGTCCGGGCAACATCGTGTTCCATGACATCGGGCTCTCCTTCGTCGTCGGCAACCTTGCGCTGGCGGTCATCCTGCTCGATGGCGGCATGCGCACGGACGTGCACCACTTCCGCGTCGGCTTGCGTCCTGCGCTGATGCTGGCATCGCTCGGCGTAGTCATTACGACTGGGGTCGTCGGTATCATTGCATCGTGGTTGCTGGACCTGCCCTTGCTCGTCGGCTTGCTGATGGGCGCGATCGTGTCGTCGACTGATGCGGCTGTCGTGTTCTCGCTGCTGAAGGCTGGGGGATTGAGCCTCAACGACAGGGTCAAGGCCACGCTGGAAATCGAATCCGGCAGTAACGATCCAATGGCGATTTTCCTGACGGTGTTGCTGATCGGCATGATCGAGAATCCGCAGAACACACTGCTGTCGGCGCTGCTGATGCTCATCGAACAGTTCGGTATCGGTGCGATCGCCGGCTATCTCGGCGGGCTGTTCGTGGCACGCCTGCTGCGCGAAGTCGTGCTGGTGTCGGCGATGTATCCGCTGCTGGTGGCTTCCGCCGGTCTCTTACTGTTCAGCCTGACGAACATGGCCGGCGGTAGCGGCTTTCTCGCGGTATACCTCATGGGAGTCATGCTCTCGGCGCGGCGCCCGGCGCAGATGGACAATATCCTGCAGATCCACGATGGTCTCGCCTGGCTGGCCCAGCTGGGACTCTTCCTCCTGCTCGGGTTGCTGGTGACTCCGTCAGCGTTGATCGAAACGCTTCCAGAGGCCTTGCTGCTTTCCGCCGCCTTGATCCTGCTGGCGCGGCCGCTGTCGACGGTGCTATCGCTGCTGCCCTTTGGTTTTTCGCGCCGGGAGCACGTGTTTATGGCATGGGTCGGTTTGCGTGGCGCCGTGCCAGTGGTACTGGCGATATTCCCGCTGATGGCGGGGCTCGAGGACGCTCGTACGATTTTCCAGATTACTTTCGTCGTCGTCATGGTCAGCCTGCTACTGCAGGGATCCACGCTGGCGCCGCTGGCGCGCAAGCTGAAACTGGAAGTTCCGCCGAAGCCCGAGCCCGAACTGAGGGTGTCGCTTCAGCTCGCCGCTGCCGGTAGCCACGAGCTCCTGTTGTTTCCGCTCAAAGGCAAGCGCTGGCAGAAGCCAATCGACATCACGGATATCCATTTGCCCGCGCCCTCGCGTATCGTCATGTATTTTCGCGACGGTGAAATGTTCGAACGCAGGCGTGGACTGTTTGCGCAGGAAAGCGATGTCATCGCCGTGCTCGCGCATCACGACCATGCCGCTGACGTCGGCCAGATACTCGGCTGGGAGGAGCCGCCAGAACGTTTGACTGACCGTCGCTTCTTCGGCGAATTCACCGTCAACGGCGCGGCGATGCTGCGCGATGTGCAGGCAATGTACGGCATTGCGGTTGAGGGCTTCGAACCGACTGAGACCCTGTCGGATTGTTTCGCGCGCGCGAGTCGTGGTCATCCGGTGGTCGGTGACCGCCTGGATCTGGGTTCTCTGCTGCTTGTCGTGCGTGAAGTCGATGGCGATCGCGTGGTCAAGGTGGGGTTGAAGCTCAGCCGCTAGTCGCGCCCTGTCGCCGACTCCGCGGGATGGCCCCGGGGCGCGTGTGTCCCAGTAAGGTTGCTAGAGCGCGCGGCCCGCGGCTTACCACACCCGCCCTGGCATGCGACCTGAGTGTCAGGCGCGACGCCTCACCCGCTTCAATTCGTACATCAGTGAGTCACCATGTGCGAGCAGGTCCGCTATCGAATCGTGCTTGCCGGGCTGGAATTCGATGATCCCGTGGGAGAAGCGAAGGTCGTAACCGCGCGCCGCGTCCAGCGTATGTTTCTTCAGTTCTTCCGTGAAGCGGGCAAAGATCATTCGCGCCTGGTCACCCGTGACATTAGCCAGGAACACGGCGAACTCGTCGCCCCCTATACGCGCAAAGATGTCCGACTCGCGAAAGCTTTTCTGCAACTGGTCGGCGAAAATGAGCAGAGCAAGGTCACCTTCGGCGCGCCCCCATGTGTCATTGATCGCCTTGAAGCCGTCGAGGTCGATATAGACGAGACTGGCGGGCATGTCATGGCGCATGCACAGCGCAAGGCTTTGCTGCGCCGTCAGCAGGAAACCGCGGCGATTGGAAATACGCGTCAGGTCGTCCTGCATCGCGATTTGCATAGCAGCGAACTCGTCCTCGACGATCGACGCGAGGTCGCGCAAGGCAAGGAGGTCGTTGTTATCGAATATGCGTGGCTTGCGATCGATGACGCAGAGGGTCCCCAGGCGCGCACCATTGGGCGCTTCGAGCGGACACCCTGCATAAAAGCGCAGATGGGGTTCACCGATTACGGCCGGATTATCTGCGAAGCGCGAATCCAGCAGCGCGTTTGGCACCACCATGATCTCCTCTTCAAGGATCGCGTGGGCGCAAAACGAAAGGTCACGCGGCATCTCGCGCGCCTCGAGGCCTATATGCGACTTGAACCACTGTCGATTGGTGTCGATCAGGCTGATTACTGCGATCGGCACGTGGAACATTCTGCACGCGAGGCGCGTGATCCGGTCGAAGCGGTCCTCGGTCGGAGTATCGAGAATGCTGAGCGAATGCAGCGTTTCAATTCTGCTGGCTTCGTTGGGAGGAATGTCCGGCTTTTTCAAAATCGCTCCTTGGGGGCTTTGCGTTCCCGCCCGAGATTGCAGCCAGTTTTGCGACAGTGCAACCCTTTCGGGGATGGCGCGCCTCAAATATGGGAACACGTGCACATTTGTAGCGTGCCTTGACAGGCACGGAGGCCTTCCCAATACTCCCGCGTCATCCTGATCTGGACGCCGCGCGATGAGTACCGGTTCAAGGAGACCGTTTCAGGAGTATCCTTTCATGAGTACTTTTTCGTGGGTACCTTTACATGAGTACAAAGGCCAAGTTGTTCATTAACGGCCGCAGCCAGGCGGTGCGGATTCCCAAGGAATTTGCCTTTGCCGGTGTCGACGCGGTACACATCGAGAAACGCGGCTCCGCGCTGATCCTGACCCCCGCGCGCAGTACATGGGAGTCCCTCGGAGAACTTGCGCCGGCAGCGGATGACTTCATGCATTTGCGGCCGCGCTTGCTGAAGACTGGCACGAGCTCCGCATGATCGTCATGCTTGCCAGCGACATCTGCCGCACGATCCTGCGGCAACAACCAGGGCCATTGTTGACGCAATTGCAGCAGTGGTCCGCCGCTAGCGACGAGATCGTGATCTCGGCTATCACGTACGCCGAACTCGTTGCCGCGGCTCTGCTGACGGCGGAAAAGGATCGGCACATGCAGCTAGTGGAAGAGTTCTGCGAACGACTTGATGCGGTCGTGCCCTGGGATAGCGGAGCCGTCGAAGCCTATACGCGGGTACAGCGGCAACTGATGCAGGAGCACCGTACGCTAAACATGAACGATGTGATGATCGGGGCGCATGCGCTGAGCCTGCATGCAGCGTTGTTGACCGGTAGTGGAACGAGTTTTGCCGGTATTCCATCCCTGGACCTGCGGCTCTGGCCGGTTCCCTGAGTTTCAGCCCGGCAATTTGTGCAGCAGACGCGTGACATCCCGCGCGATGCGTTTGCGCTGCAGCAGTAGATGCCAGCGCTTTCCGCCCACCTGACGCCACAACACGGCCGCCCTGACTCCTGCAAACAACAGGGCCCGGATGCGGCATGCGGTGTGCTCGTTCTTCAGATGATTCATGTCCCCGCGCACCTGGATGCGAAAGGGCAGTGTGCTGAGCGTACCCTGGTAAAGACGTGATAATTCGCGGATCGCCTCTGGCTTTTCGGCGAGCTCAGCCTCCGGAAACTGT